>URPB01000065.1:0-11812 GCA_900549575.1 uncultured Collinsella sp. | reverse complement strand
GAGATTGCCTCTTGTCTCGTGGGCTCGGAGATGTGTATAAGAGACAGGTGTAGAACGGGTGGCACTCGTTGCAAAGCTCGACCTTCATCTCGGACACGGTAGCGTGCGTCTTGAAGGTGTTGCCGCAGGAGCACGTCACCGTGCACTCGACATACTGGGGATGGATACCCTGCTTCATGGTAGGACTCCTTATTGGTCAGGCGCTGGTTACCGATCAGCGCATAAGGCGTCTTGGTTTCCGACCAAGACAACAAACTCGGCTATGGTACCACGGCGCCGCGCGTCCCACAAAAGGTTCACGGTCTTTGTGCAACGCGGCGCGACCAACCGCAGCGGACACGCACCCTGTTGCCCCTTCTCCCATGTTGCAGACGTGTAACGCCGCAGTAAGCACACCCCTTTTGGCGCCAGACAGGTACAATGATGAACACTGTACCGTAGCGGAGCGCCCCGCGCGCACCGCAACCACGCGAAAGGGTTTCCCATGGCCGAGATCTCGTCCTCCCGTATCGTCATCACCGTCCTTGGCAAGAACCGCCCCGGCATCGTCGCCGGCGTCACCCGTGTCCTAGGCGAGGCCAACGTCGACATCCGCGACATCACGCAGTCCATTATCGAGGACATCTTCACCATGACCATGCTGGCCGATACCGCCGAGTCCAAGCTCGACTTCGCCGAGCTGCAGAAGGCGCTGGCCGAGGCCGGCGAGCTTTCGGGCGTCAACGTGTCCATCCAGCGCGAGGACGTCTTCAACTTTATGTACCGCCTGTAGCGAGCAAGCCGCTGGGGATAGCCTGACGCGCGCATGCCCATGCAAGTCACCCCGATGCGGCCCGGAGAGGAGCGCGCATGGCCTACGACGCCAAGAAAATCTATTACCGCTTCGATGACCACTTGAGCCGCCTGGTTCTGGATTACGAAGCAAGCCGCCAGATTTCGCCCGAGAGCGAAAGCCTCTACCACGGCCTGCCGACCGCCCCGTACGACGAGGACCTGTTCGTAGAGCACAACGTCAAGCGCGGTCTGCGCAATGCCGATGGCTCGGGCGTGGTCGCGGGCCTTACCCGCATCTCGGACGTGCACGGCTACAACAAGGTCGACGGCAAAGTCGTGCCCGATCAGGGCAAGCTCACGCTTCGTGGCTACAGCATCGAGGATCTGGTCAACAACGCCCAGGCCGAGAACCGCTACGGCTACGAAGAGGTCGCCTATCTGCTCATCACGGGCTCGCTGCCCACCAAAGAGGAACTCGACGGTTTTTGCGGACGCCTGGGTGCTTTTAGGCACCTGAGCGACGAATACGTCCGCGAGTTCCCCATGACCACGGTGTCGTCGAGCATCATGAATGTGCTTCAGCGCGCCGTGCTGCTGCTCTACGCCTTCGACGCCGAGCCCGACGCCATTACACCCGAGCACGAAATCGACGTCGCCATCTCCATGCTCGCCCGTCTCCCCCGCATCGCCGCCTTCGCGCATATGGCCTCGGTCGCCAAGCGCCGCGGCTCCGAGGTTCATGTACCGCACCCCACACCCGGCCTCTCCACCGCCGAGACCATTCTGCAGGTCCTACGCGGCGGCATGGCGTTCACCCGCGATGAGGCGATGCTGCTCGACGTTATGCTCATGCTGCATGCCGAGCACGGCGGCGGCAACAACTCCACCTTCGCTTGCCGCGTGCTGTCGTCTTCGGCCACCGACCCGTATTCCGCCTACGCCGCGGCTATCGGCTCGCTCAAGGGCCCGCGCCACGGCGGTGCCAATGCCAAGGTCGTGTCTATGCACGAGGACATCCGCGCGCATGTTTCCAACTGGGAGGACGAGGACGAGGTCGCGGCCTACCTGGGCAAGATCCTCGACAAGCAGGCCTTCGACGGCACCGGCCTCATCTACGGCATGGGCCACGCCGTCTATACGCTCAGCGACCCGCGCGCCGAGGTCTGCCGCCGTTACGCGCGCTCACTGGCAGCCAAGAAGGACTTGGGCGAAGAGTTCGCACTCATCGAGCGCATCGAGCGCCTGGCGCCCCAGGTCATGCGCGACCATGGCATGACCAAGCCCATCTGCGCCAATATTGACCTGTACACGGGCTTTATCTACAAGATGCTCGGCGTACCCGAGACGCTCTTTACGCCGCTGTTCGCCGTCGCCCGCATGGCAGGCTGGTCGGCGCACCGCATGGAAGAGCTCTTCTGCGCGCACCGCATCATCCGGCCCGCCTACCGTCCGGTTATCGAGCCGCTGGAGTACAAGCCGCTCGCCGACCGCTAGGACGCGGACCGTTATAGAACTCGAGCGTGGTCAGGGACCCAAGCCCTCGGCCACGCTTTTTATGCCAGTAGAAAGGATCGCAACGAATGATTGTGTTTTCCGATATGGATGGGACGCTGCTGACGAGCGATAAGCAGATGAGCGATGCCACCTGGGCAATGCTCGACGAGCTCGCACGTCGTGGCATCGAGTTTGTTCCCTGCACGGGACGTCCACTGTCGGGCATCTTTGAGCCCATTCTCGCCCATCCCGCCGTGCACTACGCGGTCTGTGCCAACGGCGCCAGCGTCTGGCAGCTCGACGAGGATACGCCCACCGACGCCTCGCGCGCCACGTGCATCTTGAGCCGTCCGCTCGACCGTGGCATTGCCCACCGCATCCATCGCATTGCCGCCAGCCACGATGTGACCTTCGATATCTTCGCGGATGGGCAGTGCTTCCTCCCCCGCTCGCTATACGGGCGTCTGGATGAGTTCTGTGGCGGCGACCCCCACATCGCGGCTTCGCTCAAGCGCACACGAACGCCGATCGACATGGATATCGACAGCAAGATCGACGAGGTCGAGACACTCGAACGCATCGCCATGTACTGGCACGACCCGGCCGATCGCGACGCTATCGCGGCGGCGCTCGATACGCTCGGAGGCATCGAGGTCACGCGTTCGTACGCCATGAATATCGAGGTCATGGGCGAGGGCGCCACCAAGGGGACGGCCCTCACGTGGCTATGCGAGCACCTGGGCGAGCGTCTCGCCGACGCCTGGGCGTTCGGCGACAACATCAACGACATCCCCATGCTGCAGGCAGCGGGCCACGGCATGGCCATGATCAACGCCGAGCCCGAGGACCGCGAGGCCGCCGACGCCATCACCGAATACGACAACGACCACGACGGCGTCGCCCGCACCATCATGGCCGCCCTCGCCTAGTCATTGGGGCGTTCTTGAATGACTAGTCGTTGGGGACAGTCTTCGCGAAAAAGCTGCAAGGACTGTCCCCCACTGCCGGCAGAAAAGGAACGTCCCCATCTGCCGGATTAGGAGAGACTCTCCAGCACGCGACGGAGCTCACGTTGGACGGCGTGGTCACGGTTACAACCCACCACGCGATCGGCCACCGCCTTGAGCGCGGGGCGCGCATTTTCCATCGCGCAGCCCGTGCCGACAAAGCGAATGATCTCGTAGTCGTTCATCGAGTCGCCAAACGCCATGACCTCGTCGCGTCCAACGCCGTAATGCTCCGCAAGCTGCGCGATGCCCGAGGCTTTCGACACACCAGGCTGCATGGCATCGATCCACGCGTTGCCCGAAGGCGCAAAAGTAAAGAGCTGACCAAGTTCGCGCTGTAGCACGTACGCACTGTCCATAACCGCACTGTCGTCGCAAAAGATACTCGCTTTGATGATATTTACGCTGGGATCGGGCAGCTCCCAAATGCGCTCGGCATTGGGAAGGTCCTTATCGACCTCACGCACGAACTTGCACTCGTCATCGAGCAGGAAGGACTTGGTTCGGTCAAAGAGCGCAAGATGCAGATTGGGAAACGTCCTGACTGCTTGGGCGAGCTTTCGAATCGCCAGGTGCGAATACACCTCGCGGTCCACCATCTTGCCGTCGGCGTAGACCTGGGCGCCGTTAGCGGCGACAAAGTCCATCTTGTCGCGAACGGGCGCAAAGAACTCGCACAGGCGATCGTAGCGACGACCTGACGATGCGGCGAAATGCACACCATGCTCGTGTAACGCCAGAATCAGTTCGTAGGTCTCGGGAGGCACCTGGCCGTTTTCGTCAAGCAGTGTGCCGTCCATATCGGATGCAATCAGTTTAAACATAGAAAAGCTCCCTTCGGGCTTGTGGAATCGAACGTGTATCCGATTCCAACGTACCCAAAGGGAGCTCAAATAAGACTCCGCGGGCGTAAACGTTACAAGGACCTGGCAAATAGCTCACACATGCCAGAGGTCCTACGGTCGCGGCGTCAGGCGACACGCCACCCCGACGGCCAGTCGTTTAAAAACGTCCCCGATGACTAGTCGGCGTAGGTGAAGGTCGTGACGTCGAACATGCCCTCGGGGCGGATGCGGAGCGTCGGGATGACCGGCAGGGGCAGGAAGATGATGCCCATGATGGGGTCGAGCGGCGGCTCAATACCCATGGCGCGCGCCTTGACCATAAAGTCGTCGTGCTGCGCAGCAACGTCCTCGGCCGTGCCTTCGCTCATAAGGCCACCGAGCGCCAGCGGAATGCGCGCCACGACCTCGCCGTTGCGCACCAGCACGTGACCACCTTGGCCCACGGCCTCAACGGCGGCCATCATATCGGCGGCGTTGTCGCCCACCACGCACACGTTGTGCGAGTCGTGGCCGATCGTAGAGGCAATGGCGCCACCCGTGATGGTGAAACCGCGCACCCAGCCGCGACCGATGTGCTTGCCGACCAAGCCCAGACCCGCGGGGCCGTCGCCGTCGGCGCCCTCGGCCTGCAGCGACACGCCACGGCCATGGCGCTCAATCAGCATAATGCGGCGCAAGTCCTCGTCAGTCTCAGGACGAACCATACCCGTGATGGCCTTACCCGGCACCGCGTCAATCACAGCCTCGCCCGGCTTAAAGGGATAGTCGAACACGTCGAGCGATAGCTTCGGCAGTTTAACGGAAGCACGCAGCTCATCGGCAAGGGCCGCAACCTCGGCCATCTCGGGTGCAATCTCGCCCACAAAGGTGCCGTCCTGCGCCACCAGGGCACCGGCGGCATATACGCGATGCGGAGCCTTAGCAAACGTCAGGTCATCGAGCAACAGCAGGTCAGCGCGCTTGCCCGGGGCGATTGCGCCGCGGAGCTCGTGCGGGTCGCGACAACCGTGGTCCAGACCAAACGCCTCGGCCGTAGAAAGGGACGCCATAGAGATGGCAACCACGGGGTCAATACCGGCCTCGATAGCCACGCGGCAGGCATTGTCGATCATACCGGTCGAAAGCGCGTCGGAGGGAGCGCGGTCATCGGTCGCAAAACAGCAGCGGCGGGCACGAGCGGGGTTCTCCAGCAGCATCGGCGACAGGTTAGCCAGGTCATGGCTGCACGTGCCTTCGCGCAGCATCACATACATGCCACGAGACAGCTTGTCGAGCGCCTCCTCGGGAATCGTCGACTCGTGGTCGGCGATAATACCCGCCGCAGCATAGGCGTTGAGGTCCTTGCCCGCAACGAGCGGCGCATGGCCGTCGACTTGCTTGGACGGCGTCTGGTTGGCGGCATCGATGCGAGCACAGGTCTCGGGGTCGGCCATAAAGACGCCCGGCAGGTTCATCATCTCGCCCAGGCCAAAAACGTCGCCCGGGTGCTCGGCAAAAAACGCCTGCATGTCAGCGGCGGTAATCACAGCGCCCGCTTGCTCATCGGGCAGCGCGGGCACGCACGAGGGCATCATGTACTTGATGGAAATGGGCGCGCGGCGACCGTCCTCGATCATAAAGCGCAGGCCGTCCAGGCCCGCCACGTTGGCGATCTCGTGGCTGTCGGCAATGGCGGTGGTGGTACCGCGCGTCGCCGCCATGCGCGCATACTCGGCGGGGCGGATGTTCGAGGACTCAATGTGCAGATGTCCGTCGATAAAGCCGGGGGCAAGATAGCGACCCTGGCAGTCGATAACCTCGGCAGCCTCATAGGTACCGGCGGCATCGTCGCGACCGTCGTAGAGCACGCCGACGATTACGCCGTCCTTGACGGCAACGCTACCGGGCGCCACGCGCTGACCGTACACGTCGACAATCTGCGCATTGGTAAACAGCGTGTCAACGGGCACGCGACCCTCAGCGGCCTCGATCACAGACCTCATGACCTCAACGGACATACATACTCCTTTAACCGTAGAAAACAGCTGCGGAGCGGACAGGCCTTCACCGCAGCAAACCAATAGCCATTGTATGCCCAAAAGGAAGCCCCGCTAACACCCCTTCCGCTTAACGGCACCGCCAAATGATCCCTCCGTCCCCAAGGGATCGTCGTAACCAAAAAAGGCCGCAGTCGGGATTCCCGGCTGCGGCCTTATTGCACTTGTGAGGTCAACTCGCTCGTTAGACCAACTTGAAGCCCTTGCGCTTGCCTACGGAGAGGGTGTCGCCCAGCTTGAGGGCGCTGGGATCGATGTTATAGCTCTTGGGAGCCACGGCCTTGCCGTTGATCTTGACGCCGCCGCCGTCGATATCGCGACGAGCCTGGCCGGCGCTCGCCGAAAGACCCAGGTCCTTGAGCAGGCCGGCGAGGTAGATCTGGCCCTCGTCGTTGACGGTCAGCTCGACATGCTTCTCGGGGAAGTCGGCAAGCTGGCCCTCCTTGAACACGCGGTCGAACTCGGCCTGAGCCTCGTCGCCGGCGCCGGCGCCGTGGTAGGTGTCGCACAGGTCGCGACCCAGAGCGCGCTTGAGCTCATAGGGATCGGCAGAGCCGTCGGCCAGGGCGGCGTCGATCTTGTCGACCTCGGCCGGGGTGAGCGAGCTCGCCAGGCGGTAGTACTTGCCGATCATCTCGTCGGGGATGGACATGGTCTTGCCAAACATATCCTTGGGAGCATCGGTCAGGCCGATGTAGTTGCCATAGGACTTAGACATCTTGCGCACGCCGTCGGTGCCCTCGAGCAGCGGCATGGTGAGCGCGATCTGCGGCTCCATGCCCATCTTCTCCATGAGCTCGCGACCAGCGAGCAGGTTGAAGAGCTGGTCGGTGCCGCCCATCTCCACGTCGGCCTTGATCTGAACGGAGTCGAAGGCCTGCATCACGGGGTACAGGAACTCGTGCAGGGCGATCGGCGTCTGAGACTGGTAGCGCTTAGTAAAGTCGTCGCGCTCAAGGATGCGGGCGACGGTGAACTTGGAGCACACCTGCAGCAGGCCGGCCAGATCCATCGAAAGGATCCAATCGCCGTTGTGCACGATGGTGGTCTTCTCGGGGTCCAGGATCTTCATGGCCTGGCTCACGTAGGTCTCGGCGTTGGCCTCGATCTGCTCCTGCGAAAGCTGCGGACGCGTGGAGTTCTTGCCCGAGGGATCGCCGATCAGCGCGGTGCCGTTACCGATGATGAGGGTAACGTTGTGGCCCAGGTCCTGGAACTGACGCATCTTGCGCAGGGGCACGGCGTGGCCCAGGTGCAGGTCGGGGCTGGTGGGGTCGACGCCGAGCTTGATGTTGAGGGGCTCGCCCTTCTCAAGCTTCTTGCGAAGGTCGGCCTCGGGGACGATTTGGGCAGCACCCGAGGTGATGATACGCATTTGCTCGTCAACAGACAGCATTGGGTATCCTCCTTTTGCTATAGCACCCTCGCCGAAAACGGCGGTGCTGGAAGTCCATAAACTCTCATATGATAACAAACTGACGCGACGCGGCACCTACGACAGGAAAATCCTCGTCCTGCCGCATGCGTCAATGGCAACTGGCAGACGTGTACCGTCACGCTCGACCAGATAGCGCACCTGCCGACGACGCAAGCAGTCGCGGCAACGGACCTGTCCCGTCGCATCGGTGGCACAGACGCCCTCGGCGGTCAGCAGGCAGTGCTCGCACACCATAAGCTCGGGACGGTCGGCGTCGACCGGACCCAAGACGCCGGGTTCAGCGGCCAGCTCGGCAATACGCTCCGCATCATTGCCGAGCAACTCGGCCGGCAAGTACACCCGCCCCGCACCGAGTCCGCGCAGCCAGGTAAGCGTGGCCCGATTCGCGCAGAACACCGGCGCCGCCACGTCAAACGTCACGCCCAGCTCGCGAGCGATCACCACCTGTCCCAGGCTGCGGCAGACGACACGCCTGGCACGCTGCATCAGTGAGCGGGTCCAGTCAGCGTCACCCGTGCGGCACACCTCGTCAAGCACCACAACGGCGTCGGACAAATCGAGTTCTCCGCGCGGGTCGGCATCCATCAGCTGCCAAGCAAAAACCATGCGAGCGGGAACCGCGCACTCCACCAACTCCGTCGACGCACCGCCATCCACCGCAACGCCCTCAATGGGCAGCACCTCAACGGCACGCGCAACGGGCGCAATCGCATCCGCCTCGGCCCGCATGCGCTCCAACACCGCCGCCGTCTGATCCAACACGCCGGCGCTGCGAATCAGGTATACCTCGCAGCCCGCGTCCACCTTACGCTTGCAATGCACGACGACGCGCTTCCCCGCTGCGGCATCCACCGGGCAGGGCACCTGCGGCCAGCGCTTGGGCACATCGGGACGCGCGTCGACACCCGGATAGAACCGAATCTCGAGCGTGTCACCCGCCGCCACGGCGGCGTCGAGCTCAACGGTCACCTCTTCGTGGCCCACAGCGACCAAACGCCCCACGCGCACGCCCTGGTTAATTGCGCGCTCAAAGCTCATCAGCTCGGCACCCGAACGCCCTCGCAGGTACGTATCGGTAAACCCACGGTTAAACGACCTCCCCAGCTCGCGTTCAAGCTCTTCCACGGCATCGGGGTCCCACGCGCCGTCGCGCAGCATATCGAGTGCCCGGCGCCACACCCGCACCACGTTGAATACGTAATCGGGGTTCTTCATGCGCCCCTCGATCTTGAGCGACGCCACGCCGGCATCTACAAGCTCGGGCAGATGTGCAATACCCAGATAGTCGCGCGGGCACAGCAGGCGATCTCCCTCGACGGCGACAACGCTCTGTCCCGCCTCGTCCACCAGGTCGTACGCCAGACGGCACGGCTGCGTGCAGTCGCCGCGCATCGCCGAGCGCCCACGCCGCAGGGCCGAAAACTCGCACGCCCCCGAATAGCCGATGCAAATCGCACCGTGGCAGAATACCTCGATGGGCACGCCCGTGGCACATAGCGCCGCAATCTCGTCGACCGCCAGCTCGCGTGCCGTCGTCACGCGCTCGACTCCCAGCTCATCGGCGGCAAGCCGCACGGCGCCTTCGCTGTGAACGCCCGCCTGCGTAGACAGGTGAATCTCGACCCCGGGAATCGCCGCGCGCAGCGCGCAGGCCAACCCGGCATCGGCGACAATCAGAGCATCGGCGCCCAGCTCCAGTGCATGGGCTCCCAACGCCACCGCGTCGGACAACTCATCGTCAAACACGAACACGTTGAGCGTCACGTACACATGCACGCCATGGGCATGCGCCACGGCACAACCGCGCGCAAACTCGTCATCCGTAAAGCCATGAGCGCTCACACGGGCGTTAAAGCCGCCCAACCCCGCATAGATGGCATCCGCACCCGCGGCGATGGCCGCAAGCATCTGGTCGAGCCCGCCCGCCGGCGCCAGCAGCTCGGGCAGCGCCGCACCGGCAGCATCCAATCCAGTCTCGTATTGTCCACTCGGCCCCATCGTCCGAATCGCCATCGGCAAACTCCTTACCAAGGTATGCATTCACTCTGAAAAATGCCGTCTTCCAGCATACACGAGGCCTCGCGCGCCCCGTTTGGTTTATCGTGTAATAACTTATGTCCATCCTGCCCCGACGGCACATCCGCCGTCCGGCACGACATACCTGGAGGTCAATATATGGGTCCTCGCCAACGACAGGGACGCAGCCGTTCAAAGACGCATGCCCTGCCCATAATCCTGCTCTCGTTTTTGGGCTTTTTGCTGATTGCGGGCGTGGCGTTTGGCATCGGCATGGTCGGCAACGTCAACCGCTGGCTGTCCGATCTGCCCGACTACACCGACGCCAATGCCTATCTGGTGAGCGAGCCCACCGAGATCGTCGACTGCAACGGCAACAAGATCGCGAGCTTCTACACGCAAAACCGCAAGTCCATCACCAAGGACGAGGTCTCCCCCTACGTGCTGCAGGGCACCGTTGACGTCGAGGACGAGCGCTTCTACGAGCACGGCGGTATCGACCTGTGGGGTATCGCGCGTGCTGCGGTGGCAACCCTCGGCGGCGGGCACGAAGGCGCCTCGACTATCACCCAGCAGCTGGTGCGCAACACCATCCTGCAGGAGGAGCAGTTCGACTCGACCATCGAGCGTAAGGTGCGCGAGGCCTACATCGCCATCAAGATGGAGGACATGTACTCCAAAGACGAGATCCTCATGATGTACCTCAACACCATCTATTACGGCCACGGCGCCTACGGCATCGAGGCCGCAGCCGAGACCTACCTGTCCAAGAGCGCCGCCGACCTCACCCTGAGCGAAGCCGCGCTGCTCATCGGCCTTCCCAACTCGCCTTCGCAGTACGACCCCACGGTCAATCCCGACCTGGCACTGTCTCGCCGCAACAAGGTCCTCGACAACATGCTGCGCCTGGGCCACATCACCCAGGAGGAGCACGATGCCGCACAGGCCGAGCCCATCACCCTCAACGTGACCGAGATTTCGGGCAGCGGCGTCGACGTATACTCGCAGCCCTACTTTGTCGCCTATGTTAAGCAGCTGCTGGAGCAGGAGTTCTCGACCGACGTGCTCTTTAAGGGCGGCCTGACCGTCAAGACCACCATCGACCCCACGATGCAGCAGGTGGCAGAGAATGCCGTCCGCGAGCAGCTCGACACGCTCTCACTCGACGGCCTGGACATGGGCATGGTCGTCGTCGACCCCAAGACCGGCTACATCAAGTGCATGGTGGGCGGCTATGACTACAACGCCGACGAGAACCACGTAAACCATGCCACGGCCAAGCGTCCCGTCGGCTCCACCTTTAAGGCCTTTACGCTGGCAACTGCCATCCAAAACGGCATGAACCCCAACGTCACCCTCAACTGCAACTCGCCGCTCAAGGCCAAGGGCACCACGACCGAGGTCCAAAACTACGCCAACCATAGCTATGGCAACATCACGCTTAAGCAGGCGACGGCATACTCCTCCAACACCGGCTACATCCAGGTGGCGGAAGCCGTCGGCAACAGCAAGATCATCTCGCTCGTCAAAAAGCTCGGCATCGATCCCGCCAAGGACAACATCGAGGACGTTCCCGTCATGACCCTCGGCACCGGCTCGATCTCGCCGCTCGAGATGGCCGCCGCCTACGCGACGTTTGCCAACGGCGGCTACTATCGCCAGCCGATCGCCATCACCGAGATTGACTCTCGTACCGGTTCGGTGCTGTACCAGCACACGGACAATCCCTCACAGGTGCTTACCGAGGGCGAGGCCGCCGCGGTCACCGATGTTCTGTCCGGCGTCATGAAGGGCGGCGGTACGGGTGCTGCCGGCGCCCTGAGCGTCAACCAGCCCTATGCCGGCAAGACGGGCACCACCGACAACACCACCAACCTGTGGTTCTGCGGCTATACCCCGCAGCTGGCGTGCGCCCTGTGGACCGGCTATTCCGCGGGCGAGATTCCCATCCAAAAATACGGCACAGACCTGCTGGGCGACAGCACCAACCTGCCTGTCTTTAAGCGGTTTATGAACACCGTTCTGACCGGTACCGAGCGCGAGGAGTTTGCGACCGGAACGGCGCCCACCTACAAGAACAACAGCGTCTGGAAGTTCTACGGCACCAACAACACCAAGAAGACGGAGAACGACGACAAGGACGAGAACGAGGACGAAGAGGAAACCGCCACAACAACGACAACGACGACCACGACCACCGAG
>URPB01000064.1:0-11953 GCA_900549575.1 uncultured Collinsella sp. | reverse complement strand
CACTATCCTCTTCGTCGGCAGCGTCAGATGTGTATAAGAGACAGCTCCTCGACGGCAATCTTCTCGGCCTCTTCCTTGCTGCGCTTGAGCACCTTTTGCTGCGCGAGCATGACGTTCTTTTTGACTGAGAGGTGCGGGAACAAATTGAACTGCTGGAACACCATACCAAGATGCGTGCGCACCTTGTTAAGGTCGACGCCCTTGGCGCACACGTCCACACCCTCGACGATAATCGAGCCGCTCGTGGGATGCTCCAGACGATTGATGCAGCGAAGCATCGTCGACTTGCCCGAGCCCGAGGGGCCCAAGACCACAACGACCTCACCCTTGTGCACATCCAGATCGATATCGCGCAGGACCACGTTGTCGCCAAAGGCCTTCTGGAGGTTCTTGATGCTGACGACGACCTCGTTCGAGTTATTGGTTTCGCTCATGATAGGACCTCCTTACAGACCGGCGATGTGATCGGCGGGCGTCGCGACAACCTGTCCGGCGCTCTTGGCGGGACGCTTCTTCTTGGTCTCGGCCGTGCCCAAAAGCCTCGCCTCAAGACCGCTCACCAAGCGAGCGAGCGGCAGGGTGATGACCAGATAGAACAGGGCGGCAACCACGTACGGTGTAATGGAGCCCGTCGTGGCCACGATGGTGCGGGCATTCATGACGATCTCGACCACGCCCACGGCCGCAAGCAGAGACGTATCCTTGTAAAGCAGGATAAATTCACTGGTCAGCGTAGGCAGGACATTACGGAACGTCTGCGGAATCATGACATAGAGCAGCGTCTGGAACGCGTTCATGCCCAGCGAACGAGCAGCCTCGTTTTGGCCCTTGGGGATCGATTGAATACCGGCACGGAAGATCTCACACAGGTACGCAGACGAGTTCATGGCCATGACGATGACGCCGAGCACGTAGTCATCAACCTTGACGCCGGCAAGCGGCAGACCGAAGAACGCGATATAGATCTGCAGGAACGCCGGCGTACCGCGAATGATATTCACGTAGATGCCGGCGAGGCAGCGCAGGATGCGCGACTTGGAGATGCGCATGAGCGACAGGGCGAAACCGAAGGGAATTGCCAGCGGAAACGCCACAAGCACGATCGAAAGCGACATGAGGAAGCCCTTAAAGACGATCGGCAGGCTTTGGACCAAAATAACCGGGTTCAAGAACAGGCGCAGGAACATATTGGAGTTCCAAGCCTCGACCCACGGCTGCTCCTTAAGGTCGGCCAAGAAGTTATCGAAGGCCGTCACGCCCTTGATCTCCACCGACGGAATCTTGGAGATCTTCTTGGTCGAGCCATCGGCCAAAGTGTAGGTGCCGCTAAAGGCCTCATCGCCGCCCTCGACGGGGAAGGTCACGCCGTAAACCTCGACACGGAAAAAGCCGCCGGCAGGCGCCGTCTCGCCAAAGTCAATTTTGAGCGTCTGGCCGTCAGCCTTGCACGTGGGTTTCATGGGCGTACGATCCATGAGGTCCTCGCCCGAGAGCATCGTCAATCGTGTGTCATCGGTACCAAACGTCGTGCCGTCGACAAACGTCAAAGAAAGGCCGTTCAGCTCCTCGTCGGCATCGGCCTGAACTTCCCAGGTAATGCGCGTCTCGGTGCCGCCGACCACATCGCTGCCCGAACCGGTGTTGGGTCGGGCGGTAATCTTTGCGGTCTCAAGCGCCTGGGCGGTCGTGGGCGCATATGTCCCCGCGCACACCAGCGCAAGCGCCACGGCCATGACGCAGACTAGCTTTTGGAGCAGGGCGGGCAGTGGAAAACGCTGCTCCGCAGCCCCTTTGTTCAGTCGAGACAAGGTGGCTCCTATCGTAGAAGTTGCCGGCAAAACGAGACGGAAACGGTCTCCGTCAAGAGAAGCGCAAAGGCCCTCTCCGCAAAACGGAAAGGGCCCGCGCGCAATCAAGTAGTTATTTTACTTGATGTTGTACTTAGCCATGAGGGCGTCGACGGTACCGTCGTCGGTCAGGTCCTTGATGGCCTGGTTGATGTCATCCTTGAGCTTGGTGTTGCCCTGGTTGATGGCGATGGCGTACTCCTCGCCGGTGCTGATCTGCTTAATGGTCTGGCAGGTGTTGAACTGCTCGGCGGTCAGCTGGCTGGCAACGGAGCGGTTGGTGACTACAGCGTCGCCCTTATCGGACTGCAGGGCGCTGAAGCACTCGGTGGCGTCCTTGTAGGGGACAATCTTGGCCTTGGGGAAGTTCTCCTGGGCAAAGGCCTCGGCGGTCGAGCCAGACTGGACGATGATGGTAGCGTCAGCGTTGTTGAGCTTCTCGCTGTAGTTGTCGGCCGTGATGTCGGTGTTATCGACCTTGGTCACAATAGCCTGATCGTCCATGTAGTAGGAATCAGAGAAAGTGACTTCCTTCTCACGCTCGGGCGTGTCGGTGATAGCCGCAATGGAAACGTCATACTTGGCGCCCGAAGCGACACCCGGAACCAGCGTGTCAAAGTCATTGTTGACATACTCGACATCCAGGCCCAGCTTGTCGCCGATAGCCTTGATGAGCTCAAGGTCAAAGCCCTGATAATCGCCGTTGTCATCCTTGTACTCAAACGGAGCGTACTCGGCAGAAGTGCCGACGGTGAGCGTACCATCCTTGACGAGCGCGTACTCCTTGGAGCCGTCGACCTTCTCGACCTTAGCGTCGTCAGAGCTGCTGGAACCGGCATCAGAACCAGAGGTGGCGTTGGACGAGCCGCAGCCCGTCAGTGCGAGGGCGAGCGCCATGGCACCCGTGGCGGCAAATGCGCCAAGCTTCTTGAGCTTCATAATCAGTCTCCTTCCGGTGACCTCGTTTGATTCAGAGGCCTGCAAAAACTGTTGGCTATTATGCACCTGGAATTGCGAATCTGCAATGAGAAAACTGATTGAAACAAACCCATAACGTGAATGGAATACTCTACTTTGTGACAGTCATTACTGCTGCAATGACCTTAATAATCTAATTTCAGCTGCATAACCTGCAAGTTCGTTCGGAGTCTCCAAAATAAACGGCAGCGAACACAAACGGCCATTCGATACAATATTCTGCATAACCTGCATACCGCCACCAAATTCCTCGCTGCCAAGGTATCCCTTGCCGATGCACTCGTGACGATCTTTATGGGCGCCACAAGGGTTCTTCGAATCGTTGATGTGTACGGCATGCAAGCGATCGATACCCACCACGCGGTCGAACTCGTCGAGTACGCCGTCTAGATCATGGATGATGTCGTAGCCGGCATCGCTCACATGGCAGGTGTCCAAACAAACGCCCAGCTTATCGGACAGCTCTGGGCGCTTGGCGGCAACGCCCTCGATAATGCACGCCAGTTCTTCAAAGCTACGGCCCACCTCGGTGCCCTTGCCCGCCATGGTCTCGAGCAATACCGTCGTCTGCTGTCCCTCAAACATCACCTGGCACAGCGTGTCGACAATCATCTGAATGCCGGCGTCTGCCCCCTGTCCCACATGCGCACCGGGGTGGAAGTTGTAGTAGTTGCCGGGCAGCGCTTCCATGCGCTGCAGATCCTCGGCCATGGCCTCCAGGGCAAACTCGCGCGCCCGCTCTTTGGCAGAACAGGGGTTGTAGGTATACGGGGCATGCGCCACCAGCGGTCCAAAGTCGTTTTGCGCCATAAGCTCGCGCAGAGCCGCCACGTCATCCATGTCAAGTTCTTTTGCCTTGCCACCGCGCGGGTTGCGCGTAAAGAACGCAAAGGTATTGGCGCCAATGGACAGCGCCGTCTCCCCCATTGCCCGATAGCCCTTCGTCGTCGAAAGATGACACCCGATCGTCAGCATCTCCAACTCCCCCTCATCAGTTGCGGTGAAATACGGTCTATTGGTGCCTTATTTTGGCGCAAACAGACCGTATTCCACCGCAAGTTATAAAAGGGGCATCAGGGGCGAAGGCCTCCAAGGCATTCCAGGCGCTGGCGCCATGCCCCCACGCCCTAAAGTTTCAAGCGAATCGCATCGATGATGCGTGCGCAGCGCTGTGTGGCGGCTAGGGACATGATGGGGCTTTCGAGTTTCCCCGTCTGAATGAGCTGCGTCGCATGCGACGCCTCGCCGTAAAAATCATCGACCTCAAATGGTGTATCGATTTCGAGTACTCGACCGTCGGAATACTTCACATGAGCGAGCTCGGGGCGATGGAGCCGCTCGATTTCCAACGAGCCCCGCTCACAGGCAATCGTTAAGCGGCTTTCATATGTTGCTTTGCCGTCGCACACCATATGAATGGGTATACCGCCGACGCTCATATGGATCTCGTCGGCCCAATCGACGCGACCGCCCGATACGTCACGCCAGCGAACTTCACGGGACGAAACCTCGCAAGCGCCCGCGAGCAAATCCTCAAACCAACCGACCGCATAGCAGCCCATGTCATATAGACAGCCGCCCTGCAACGGATCAAGCAGATAGCCCGAAGGAGACTCGCCGTAATCGAGCTTTTGCACGCTTTCAATCGAGACAATACGGCCAAGCTCACCCGACGCAAACAAGTCCTTCACGCGAGTGCGCATCGGGCAAAACCGATTCTTCATCGCCTCCATAAACAGCACGCCGCACTCGCGAGAGGTGGAGGCAATCGAGAGAGCCTCTTCCTCACTCAAAACGGCCGGCTTTTCGCACAGCACGGCCTTTCCGGCACGCAGCGCGCGACAGGCCCAACGCGTATGCATGCCATGCGGAAGAGCCAAGTAGATTGCGTCGACATCGGGGTCGGCAATCAGCGCGTCATAAGCCGCATCGCCGTTATCGTCGACCGAGGCATGGCCATGGGCAGCATCGATCGAAAACGCTTGGCAAAATTCCTCGACATGTGCAGGAGTGCGGCCGGCCGCAGCCACCAGCCGTGCCCCGTCGACCTTCTTGAGCGACGAAGCAAATCGATGAGAGATGTGCCCAGCGCCCAAAATGCCCCAACGGACCTCACGCGAATCATTGCGTAAGCCTCGGTCACCCACGATAGCCTCCCATCAGTTGCGGCAAAAAAGTTCCTGCTATCGCCCTATTCTGCCGCAAACAGGGACTATTCCATCACAAGATATAAAAGGGTCATGAGGAGCGAGTTTTGCTGAAGACTTTAAGCATGACCGTTACGGGGCCAGGCTGGAAACGTCGGCGCACGTCATCGAGACGCTCGGGGATATCGATATGCTGTGGGCAGTGGCGCGCGCATTTGCCGCACTTGACGCAATTGCTCACCAGCTTGGCCTCGCTTGTGCGCACCGCGCTCGCCGTAAAGTACTGCGATAGACCCGTAAACCAGCTGTGCGCATAGCTCGCGTTGTAGGCGGCAAAGCAGCCGGGAATATTGATGCCCTTGGGACATGGCATGCAGTAGCCGCATCCCGTGCAGGGCACGCGATTCGATTTTTCAAACTCATCCAGCACGTGCGCGATCGTGTCGAGCTGGTTGGCAGTCATCGAATCCGGCAGGGCCCGATCGGCCAACACCGCGTTCTCATCCACCTGCGCGATATCGGTCATACCCGAAAGCAGCATCGTCACCTGAGGATGATTCCAGACCCACGAAAGACCCCAGGCGGCAGGAGTGCGCAAATGCGGGTCACGGGCACTATCGAGCACAGCGCGGGCCCGTGGCGGCAGCTTGCCCGCTAAACGCCCGCCCAGCAGTGGCTCCATCACAAACACCGCGAGGCCTCGCTCGGCGGCGGCCATGAGCCCCGCTGTTCCCGCCTGATATCGCTCTCCAGCGTAATTGTACTGGATCTGGCAAAAGTCCCACTCATATGCATCGAGCATCGTCAGGAAATCCGCCGCGCTGCCGTGGTACGAAAAACCAATCTGGCGAATGCGCCCCGCCGCCTTTTGACGCGCGATCCAGTCCTCGATGCCCAACGCCACCACACGTTCCCACTGGGCGGGCGAGGTAATGTTGTGCATGAGGTAATAGTCGATATGGTCGGTCCGCAGGCGGCGCAGTTGCTCGTCGAAGAACCGGTCGAAATCCTCCGCGCATTTGCACGAAGCATGCGGCAGCTTGGTTGCGAGCAAAACCTGGTCGCGCAAGCCCAGGCGCTCAAGCGACGCACCCACACAAGCCTCGTTGCCGGGATAGAGATAGGCCGTGTCCAGGTAGTTAATCCCCTGCTCCACCGCACGGGAGATGATGGCGTCGGCAGTCTTCGCATCCGGGCGTCCCGGCGCACCGGGAAACCTCATGCAGCCCAGCCCCAACGCCGAGATACGGTTGCCGCTTTTGGGGTCAACGCGATATTGCACGGCCCCTCCCCTCCCATCGAAGCCCTGACAAGGCGAAACAAACCCGTCACGTCATCGAAACACATCGGAATCGCAATCGAGAACGTATCGTAACGCAGCAGAAATCAGGCCGTCACGGCACCGCTTTAACATCAGCAAAAAGCCCGATGAAAGGAGCCGAGCGTGACCACACGCGAGGACGCCTACCCCTACCCCGGCGAGCAATACATCCTCTCGGTCGACCGCTATCAGATCGAAGTCATGGACCATCTAAACGAGCTTCCAGCCACGAGCGCCGTCATCTTCTGCACCTTCCCCAAGGTCCGCGATGGCGTCGGATACCCCGCCCGCGTCTTTGCGGTCTGCCCCGCAGTGTAACGTCCAGGCAAACGTTTCTTTTTTATAACAGCCGCCCCGCGCACCCACCAATCACCCTGGCAGCATACAATCCATCAGGCGCCCCTTACGCGGGCGCCTTTTACATGGGGAGATGATTCACATGCAGATCAACAAGGTCGCCTTTATCGGCAAGGGCGGCGTCGGCCTGCTCTACGGCAGCATGATTGCCAAGGCCCTCGGCAATGACGCCGTCGAATACGTTATGGATGACGCCCGTTTTGAGCGTCACGCGGGCGATGCGCTCACCGTCAACGGAAAGCCTTGCGATCTCACGTCCATCCGCGCCAGCGAGGCAGCGCCCGCCGATCTGGTCATCCTGACAGTCAAGACCACCGGTCTCGACCAAGCACTCAAGACTATGGAGCGCGTCGTGGGACCCAACACGCTCATCGCCTCGCTATGCAACGGCATTACGAGCGAGCAAAAGATTGCCGAACGCTTTGGCTGGAAGCATACCGTTCTTGGTATCTGCCAGGGCATGGACGCCGTGTTCCTCAACTGCGCGCTCACCTTTACCAATGCGGGCGAGATCCGCTTTGGCGCGGCGGCCGGCACGGACCCCGCGACCGTCGCCGCTATCGACGGGCTCTACACGCGCTGCGGCATCGCCCATACCGTCGAGCGCGACATTGCGCACCGCATGTGGGCCAAACTCATGCTCAACGACGGCATCAACCAGACCTGCATGGCCTACGGCGGGACCTACGGAAGCGCCACGGAGCCGGGCTCCGAGCAGCGCCGCTGCTTTGTCTCCGCCATGCGCGAGACGCTTGCGGTTGCCAACGCCGAGGGCGTTGAGCTGACCGAAGCAGACCTGACGCAAATGGTGCACCTCATCGAGGGAATCGACCCCGCCGGTATGCCCTCGATGGCTCAAGACCGCATCGCAAGGCGCAAAACCGAGGTTGATGAGTTCGCGGGCACCATCTGCCGCCTCGCAGCCAAACACGATATCCAGGCACCGCAAAACGAATGGCTCTATCGACGCATTCGCGATATCGAGAAAAGCTGGTAGCGCCGACGCGCCGCATTCAACAGCCTTAACAGCAAAACCGCCGCAAGGGAACCCCCCCCTGCGGCGGCCTTCATCTTCGTCTATGACCGGCGGCCGATCTCACAACAGTTAACGTTGCGACCCCGGCACCTCGTCCTCATCGTCGCGGCAAAGAACCACGCCCGCGCTTCCCAGCAGTGCGGCCGCGATCAGCGCGCCGACCACGATAGAAGCAGTCCCGCATGTCCCCTGCATGCCCGCGACGAGCGCGACCGTGGGACCAAGGCAGCCGAGCATCAACGCGACGGCGGCAACGGCAATATCTCGAGCATTCACAAGACCACTTCTTCCAAGAGAAAGACCTTATTTCTCATGAACTAGTGTGCCCCGCATCCATACGCCCAGCGTACCGCCACGGTAAGGGCTCTGTTAACTCAAACGCGCATAAAGAACGGGCGGCTTTACGTTGCCTAAAAGCTCAGTAAAGACGTCCGCCCATCATGTGCCTATTTTGCTTATGGCAGATTACCAACCGGTGTAGTAGTCGGTGGTTCCGACAGCGCAGCCGGAGTCATAGACCTTGCAATCGCCCTTGGAGCCCGTAAAGGTCGAGCCCTGGGCCATATCGCCCGCGGCAACAACGTAATAGCCGTCGGAATCGCGCCAGAAGCCCTCAGAATCCTGAGTCCATTCGCCCGTGCGATAGTGATAAAGCACATTGCTGCTGTAATAGGTCTCGCGGCGCCCGTTGTAGTTATTGACACCCGCAGAGCGCGTCAGGCCCGATCCGTTCGCGTAGGACGCGGCAGACGCGTAGGACGGAGTGTAACCGGCGTTGTAGTACGAAGCTTGGGCGACCTCGGCAGCCTCCGCCTCGGCGGCAGCCTCGAGCGCTTCGCGCTTGGCATCCTCAAGCGCAGTGCGCAGCTCATCGAGCTCGGTCGACTTGGCGTCGACCTCCCCCATCGTCAACAGGCTACCCGCACCGTCGATGCAACCCTGCAGCACAGCGCGCTCGTCATCGGTGGCATAGTCGCCATACATATTCATGATGATCTGAGCGCGCATCTCAAGGGAATCGCGCTTGGCCTCCATCGAGGCATTCCACTCCTGCATGGAGCCAAAGCCGTCGCTGCGATAGTCGACGGGCTGCACCAGCGTCGTCTCGGACGGCGTGGATCCAACCGTGTCGGACAGTGTTGCCGCGTGGGCATCAGTTGCACCGGCGCCCGCCAAAAGTGCCACGGTCAGAGCGGCGGAAAGGGCGGCGGCTTTCGGTTTTCGTGAATCGATCCTCATGTAGCTGGAAACCTCCGTAGTGCGTTTTTGCTGCGTTTGAGCTGCGTGTGATTCGATCGCGCTGCATAGTACCCCGAGCAAATCGCGACCTGCGGTTTTACTCAAAAGGCGCACGTCAATTGCGTAAAACTCACATCCTCTCAACAGGAGTTTTCCACAACTCGAATGCATAAAGCATGTCAAAAACCCTGTTTTTGCGCCCTCTCTATGCAAAAAAGACGCCTGTGCAACCATTGTTCGCACAGGCGCCTTGAGCAGGCATTTTATGCAGTTATACCTATCGAGTCGCAAGGGGTCCTTGCACAAGTCGCCTTACTCGTCCAGCGCGGCGAAAGCCTGCTTCAGATCCCAAATGATATCCTCGGCGTTCTCGGTACCGATGGAAAGACGGATCGTGGAGGGCGTGATGTTCTGCTCGGCGAGCTCCTCGGCAGAGAGCTGGGAGTGCGTGGTGGTAGCCGGGTGCACGACGAGCGACTTGACGTCGGCCACGTTGGCGAGCAGCGAGAACACCTGCAGATGATCGATGAACTTCCAAGCTGCCTCCTGGCCACCCTTAATCTCAAAGGTAAAGATCGAGGCACCGCCACGGGGGAAGTACTTCTGATAGAGCTCGTGATCGGGGTGCTCAGGCAGGCTCGGGTGGTTCACCTTGGCGACGTGGCTGTCACCAGCCAGGAACTCAACGACCTTCTTGGTGTTCTCGACATGGCGGTCAACGCGCAGCGACAGAGTCTCGGTGCCCTGGAGCAGGACCCAGGCGTTGAACGGGCTGATGCAAGCGCCCTCGTCACGCAGCAGGATAGCGCGGACATAGGTTGCGAAGGCGGCGGGACCGGCAGCCTCGGCAAACGAGACACCGTGGTAGGAGGGGTTGGGCTCAGCAATCTGGGCGTACTTTCCGCTCGCCTTCCAGTCGAAGTTACCGCCATCGACGATCACACCGCCCAGCGAGGTGCCGTGGCCGCCGATGAACTTGGTTGCGGAGTGGACGACGATATTGGCACCATGCTCCAGCGGACGGAACAGATACGGGGTGCCGAAGGTGTTGTCGACGACAACCGGTAAACCGTGCTTCTTGGCGATCTCGGAGATGGCGTCGATGTTGGGGATGTCGGAGTTGGGGTTGCCGAGCGTCTCGAGATAGATGACCGTGGTGTTGTCCTTGATGGCACCCTCGACCTCTTCCAGGTTATGGGCATCGACAAAGGTGGTCTCGACGCCAAACTGGGAGAGCGTATGCTCCAGCAGATTGTAGGAGCCACCGTAGATGGTCTTCTGAGCCACCACGTGGTCACCGGCCTGGGCAAGAGCCTGCAGGGTATAGGTGATGGCAGCAGCACCGGAGGCGACGGCGAGACCTGCCACGCCACCCTCGAGTGCGGCGATACGATCCTCGAAGACGCCCTGGGTGGAGTTGGTCAGACGGCCGTAGATGTTACCAGCATCGGCAAGACCAAAGCGGTCGGCGGCGTGCTGGGAGTTGCGGAACACATAGCTCGTGGTCTGGTAGATAGGCACGGCACGGGAGTCGGATGCAGGATCGGCGCTCTCCTGGCCAACGTGCAGCTGCAGGGTATCGAAACCAAAAGTATGCTCGGGGTTGTTGATGAACTGGCTCATGATGATCTCCTTGATCGAACAAAAGTAATAAGCGTAAGAGAAGTAAGTCGCTGTCTCCTGATCACGCCGACGGGCGCAAGCAGGAGCCCGGCATTCGTCTTGGTAAGCAATTCATATGCGGGCCTCCTTTCGCATCCCGGTTCCGTGGTTGGCTTAATTACCTACCGCCTTTGTGTGTTTTGAATAGTACGAGCATTGTTTCCCTCGGTCAATCACTTAAAAGCGCTAACCTGTTATCGGTTTTATAGATAACACTCGAAAGGATGGCGCCGATGACCCTCCAGCAGCTTCGTTTCCTGATCGCCGTAGCAGAGTCCGGCTCAATCAATGCCGCAGCTCAGCGCCTCTATACCGCTCAGTCCAACATCTCAAACGCCGTCAAAAGCCTGGAACAGGAGCTCCATCTGGAGATCTTTACGCGCTCCAGCCGCGGCGTCACGCTCACCAACGACGGCACCGAGCTTTTGGGTTATGCACGCCAGGTCGTAGAGCAGGCCGACATGCTCGAGGCGCGCTACGAGGACGGCGGCACCCCGCAAGCCCGCCTCGCCATTTCCGCCCAGCACTACGCCTTTTCGGTCGAGGCCTTTGTCAACGTGGTCGAGCGCTGCCGCGACAGCAAGTTCGAGTTCATCATGCGCGAGACCACCACATCGCAGATCATCGATGACGTCCGCGCGTTTCGCAGCGACATCGGCATCCTGTATCTGGACGACTTTAACGCCCGCGTTCTGCAGAAGGCCTTCGCCGATGCCCGCGCAAGCTTCCATCCCCTCTTCGACGCGACGGTCCACGTCTTCGTTAGCGAGCGCCACCCGCTCGCACGCCGCCCTCAGCTGTCCCTTGCCGACCTTACACCCTATACGCGCTACAGCTTTGAGCAAGGCACCTCGAACTCCTTCTATTACGCCGAGGAACCTTTTAGCTATATCCCTTGCGACCGCAACATACGAATCTCGGACCGCGGAACACTTACTAACTTACTTATCACGTCGAACGGTTACACCCTGTCGACCGGTGTCCTCTCCAATGAAATGCAATGGGGCATGGCATCGATCCCGTTAGCAGACGCCCCAACGATGCACGTAGGCTATATCATGCACGACGAGCGCAAGCCCTCTCCCCTCTTGCAGCAATACCTCGACGAGCTCAACCGCATCATCCATGCCAACTAACTGTCGGAAGACGGGGTAGAAATCGTAGATTGCTAGCCCCCGGCGGGCATGGCGCTACAATGGTCACCCACACGAAACGTACCCAACGAAAGGAAGCCCGTGAAGGTCATCATCTATACCGACGGCTCGGCCCGATCAAATCCGGGACGCGGCGGCTACGGCGCCGTACTCAAATACACCAACCCCGCCGGCAAGACCTTCACCTCCGAGCTTTCACGCGGCTACGCCAA
>URPB01000063.1:0-12248 GCA_900549575.1 uncultured Collinsella sp. | reverse complement strand
GGATGGGGCCGAGCGGAGAGCGGCGGCCCGCGTCTTCCTCGCGAGCCAAGTCGGGGCGATGCGTGGGCGCAGGCGCCTGGGCGCCTTGCGCGGGCACGTCGAGAATGCTGAAGGATGCCGTGCTGTCGGGGTCGATAGTATGGCGCGGCTGCGGGATCTTTGCCGGCGAGATGGACATGTCGGCTGGCTCACCCAGTGTGGCCGTGGCATCGGCCTTTGCCTCGTCGGCCTCAGCCTGGGCCCAAGCCTGCTCAAAGGTCGGGGGCTCGGCGGCATCGGAGGCGGCGTCAGGCTCGACAGCGGCATCGTTGCCGGTCTCGCCCTCGTCGCTTGACACATCACGCGGCGCGGGCTCGTCCCACTCCTCGTCCGGAGCCTCGCCCTCGCTATACCACCACTCAAAGTTATCGATATCCATACGGGGCGCCCCTTAGGCCTCGCAAATAAACACTTGCTAGCCTTATACCCCCAGACGGCACGGCGGCTCGCCGGCACAGATAGGAAAACCATCACAACATTCGACGCTTTTCCTCGTTTTCGAGATTTTCATCGAATGTTGTGACGGTTTGGGCGGCAGCCATGCCGCGAATGTGACAAAGGGACTGTCCTCTTGTCACATCTGGAGGGCTACGGGGATTTGGATGCAGCAGAAGTCCTCTTGGTGGGACTCGTCGTAGCTGGTGGTATCGAGGTAGCAAAAATCGAAGGCATCGCCGATGGGCTGGAGTGCGTGCTCGTCCATGCAGGCCACGATGGCACGAATGCCCTCGGGTTCGTACGGCATGCCCCAGCGGCTCATGCACAGGTATGTGCCCTCGGGCAACACCTCGACGCCAATCTCTGCCAGCTCGGCAGGATCGCTCGGCAGCAGCTCCTCGGCACCGCGCGGCAGCACGGCAAAGGAGCCGGCACCGGCGATGGGGTCGTCGGAATGCAGCGCCTCGCGACGCAGCATGGCGCCCCAGCCGCGCATGGGGCGCGTGCCCGTGAGCGCACGCATGCGCAGAATCGCGCGCATGAGCGTGGGGTGCAGCATCGAACGGCCGCGCTCGATATCGGCCGGGAACTCCTCAAAGACCACGAAGCGGCGCTCGAACTGCTTGAGCTCCGGTTTGCCCTCGCGCTCGCGCCAATAAACCGCCTCGTCGTAAAAGCTCAGTCGCTCCTGCACGCTCGCACGCTCGGCTTTGAGCCCGGCAATCTGCCCATCGAGCGCCTGAACCCGCGAGCGCAGGTGATCGGTCATCTCGCCAATGTCGAACGTCGAGGTCAGGCGGTCAATCTCGTCGAGTTCGAGCCCTAGGTCGCGCAGCATGCAGATCAGACGCATGAGCGGGATCTGCGTGGGCGAATAGAAACGGTAGCCTTTTTCGTTAACCACGGCGGGCTTAAACAGGCCGATCTTGTCGTAGTAGATGAGCGTTTGACGCGAAACGTTAAACAAGCTCGCCATCTCGCTAATCGCATACATACCCGTCTGCATAGGTCCTCCCGACACATCCTTTGACGCGAAAAGCCCGCCGCCCACAGGGGCAGCGGGCTCAAACACTCCTCGTATCCTACCCTAAATGCGCCTATGACCAGCGCTTATAGTTTGCACATGACACGCCGACGGCCTCGAGCGCCTTGGCGGCGATGTGATGCACCGCATCGTCGAGCGTGGCGGGGCCGTTGTAAAACGTGAGCATGGGCGGCATGAGCATGACACCCGGCACACGCGCCAGGCGCGCCATGTTGTCGACATGGATCGCACTGAAGGGCGTCTCGCGCACCATGAGTACCAGGCGGCGTTGCTCTTTCATCTGCACGTCGGCCGCACGCAGCAACAGGTTTTCGCTGTAACCACTCGCGATGCCGGCAAGCGTCTTCATGGAGCAGGGCGCCACGATCATGCCATCGACCGGATAGGTGCCGCTTGCAATGGCGGCGCCGATGTTCTTGTTGTCGTAGACCACATCGGCATGCGTGGCAAACTCGTCGAGCGTCATGCCGAGCTCCTGCTCGATGGTGATCTCTCCCCCGCGCGTGACGACAAGCGCCGATTCGGCGCCGGCCTGGCGCAGGCATTTGAGACACTCGAGGCCCAGCGCAGCGCCGCTGGCACCAGATACGCCAACGACAATGCGACGGGGACGGACAGAAGACTCAGGCATGACAACTCCTTACTTAGTTACTCGGTAGGGTTACTTACTAGAAAGCAATCTCCTTGGCCCACTTGTCACGGTCGATCTCCATGAACTGCGAGCGGATGAAGTTCTTCTTGAGGTCGAACGGAACCGTGCAGTCGAAGATGGCCTTGCAGGCGATGCCGTGCTCGCGGATCGAAGGATCGAACGCGGGGTCGTTGGACGGGTCGAGCACGTGGCAGTGGCAGCCGGGGATGGTGATGAGGTCGACGTCGGCCTGGAAGCGCGTGGTCATGGCCCACATCACGTCGCTCATGTCGAAGATGTCGACGTCTTCGTCAACCAGGATCACGTGCTTGAGCTCGGAGAATGCCGAGAAGGCGAGCATGGCGGCGTTGCGCTGACGGCCCTCGTCATTTTTGCTCGACTTCTTGAACTGCATGATGGCAACGAACTTGCCGCCGCCGCAGGGGGCGGCGTGAACGTTGAGCAGGCGGCCCGGGATAGCGGTCTCGACCATCTTGTAGATGGAAGCCTCGGTGGGGATGCCCGCCATGGACACGTGCTCGTGCGAAGGACCGATGCAGCTCTCCATGATGGGATTGACGCGTGTGGTGACGGCGGTGATCTTGATCACCGGGCAGACCTTGGCGCCACCGGTGTAGCCGGGGAACTCGGGCATGGCATAGCCGTGGCCGTTGACATCCTCGTTGATGGTCTCGTCGTGCATGAGGTAGCCCTCGAGCACGTACTCGGCATTGGCAATGCACTTCTGCGGAACGGTGATGCAGTCGGCAAGCTCGACGGCGTGGCCGCGCAGGGCGCCGGCGATCTGCAGCTCGTTAAAGCCGAGCGGCGTGGTGGGAGCCTCGAAGCCGCAGCACATGTACACGGCGGGGTCCAAGCCGATGGAGATGGAGATGGGCATGTCCTCGCCGCGCTGGCAGTACTCGTCAAAAAAGGCGCCAAGGTGACGGCTGCCCGGGGTGATCCACATGGCGAGCTTGTCCTTGTCGACACAGGAGAAGCGGTGGATGGTCACGTCGGACTGGGAGCCGTCGGGGCTCGTGCCGTAGGCGAGGCCCATGGTGATGTAGGGGCCGCCGTCGACGGGTGTGTTGGTGGGAGCGGGAACGATCTTGCGCAGGTCAAAGCCCTCGTCGGTCGCCTTGTACACGACCTCCTGGCAGTCGACGTGCGCGCCCTCGGCGATCTGCTTAGGCGCAATCAAGCTCTCGAAGCGCTTGCCGATCTCGAGGCCCAGGTGCTCCTCGTCAAGGTCGAGCAGGGCGGCAACGCGCTTGCGGCTGGCAAGCATGCCGCTGCAGACCTTGGCATCGTCAAAGCCCTTGACGTTGTTGAAGACCATCGCCGGACCCTCTTTGGTCGGACGCATAACGGTACCGCCGGCACCGACGTGGCGATAGACGCCCGAGACCTCGGCGTCCGGGTCGACCTGGGTGTCGGTCTCGAGCAGCTGGCCCGGCATCTCACGCAAAAAGTCGAGCGCGGAGCGCAGGTCGTGGATCTGGGAAGCATCGGTAGTGGACATAGCGTGCTCCTTTCGGGAGAGTGCCCGGCGACGGGAGTGCCGCCGGGCTGGGTAACGTAGTGGGGCCGCAGCGCTTATAGATGGAGCGCTTGGCAACTCGCGGTTCAAGCACTCGGCTGTTTACAGCCCAAGCGCTCGGCCGCTTACATCAGGCCAAAGAGATGGAACCAGGCGGCCTCGACCAGCACGACGATAAAGACGACCGCGGTGAGGGGAATGCCCATGCGCATGGCTTCTTTGGAGGTGTAGCCGCCGGCGTCCTTGCCCTCGCCGATAAGGATCGGCAGGTTATGGAACGGCAGGATGTAGTGGATGTTGATGGACGTGAAGACGATGAGTGCCACGGCGAGCGGGCTCACGCTGGAGCCGGCCGCGAAGCTGATGAACGCCGGCACGCACACGCCGAGTACGGCCATGACCGAGCCCATGAACATGTGGATGATCATGGAGAGCGCGGCGACAAGCAGGGCGAACAGGAAGATGTTCTCGGGCACGGAGCTGGGAAGCACGACGTCGGCGATCCAGGCGTTCATGCCGGTGGCACCGCCCACAGAGCCTACGGCCATGGCGGCCGTCAGGAACATGAGGGACTTGATGTCGACAGCATTCCAGCTGGCGGGGGTGAGGACCTCGCCGATGACGGGCATGGCGAGGCAGACGCCGATGGCCAGGGTGACCCAGCCGATGTAGTCGCCCGAGACGGTGAGCCACAGCGCAATGGCGATGACAAGCCACACGATGGTGCGGATCTCCTTGACGGAGAGCTTGCCGAGCGCGGCCTGCTTGGCCACGATCTGCTCGCGATCGTAGACGAGCTCCTTGCTGGGCTTAAAGAGGAAGAGGCCCAGGAACAGGGTGCACAGCAGCGCGACCAGCATGGGCACGCTCATGTACAGGAACCAGTCGACGAAGGACGGGCTCATGCCGCCGGCCTCGGCGCTGTACTGCGCAACGAGCGGGTTGAGCGTGGAGTCGCCCGTCAGGAAGAACATGGAGCCCGGGGCGGCAGCGGCAAACACGAGGAAGCCGAGCTTGCCGCGGTCGTCGTCACCGTAGCCGGCGGACTCGGCGATAACCGAGACGACGGCGAGGATGAGGAAGGCGCGGGGGAACGGATGCGGGATCAGCAGCGACAGCACAAAGGTGAGCGCGAAGATTGAGATGATGAGCGACTTGGCATCGCGCACGAACTTGAGCATAAACGCATAGGCGATGCGCTCGCCCAGGCCCGACTCCTTGACCGCGCTGGCGATGAGGTAGGCGCCGATGACGAGCCACATGGTGGCTTTGGTCCACGAGCTAAACGTGGAGGCGACCGTCGCCGAGATGCTCGCGGCACCCGTGTCGTCCACGCACACCTTGAACAGAACGAGCAGCGCGCAATAGAGCAGGCCCACAAAGCCCGGCTGTGCCACGCCACACGCCCAGAACACCACCGTGGCGAGCGTCAACGCCAGACAGGTCTGACCGCCGACCGTAAGCTCGACCGTCGAGCTCAGCTCCGCCAAAGGAAGAAACTTCACCAGCAAAAAGACAACGATACCCAGCACAAAGCCAATTTCGCGCTTGGTGATCTTAAACGCCTTCTTTTCCGCTTCCATCTCCCCACCTTTCTTGTTGGGGGCGCTCCGGATTCGCGGCCACGTTGCCACTTAAAAAGGGGCGCCCGTTATCGGACGCCCCTTACGTTGCGCTGTGTTGTGGCAATACAGTCAAGCGGGATTTTTGGATGAGAAGCGATCCTCTGGACAAAAAGCGTCACAACATTCGACGCTTTTCCTCGTTTTCGAGATTTTCATCAAATGTTGTGACGGTTTGGATGTGGCAAAGGGACTGTCTTTTTTCACATAGCGAGGGCTGCGCGGATGGAGGGGACCTCCAGAGCCTCGCGGAGCCAGGGGGCCAGCTGCTCGGGGTGACCCTGCAGGTAGCCTTTAAGCTCGGACGGGGCCACGCGGCGCACTTCCGAGATCTCCTCTTGGTTGATATGCAGCTCGCCCGGCTCAACATGGGCAAGGTAGACCTCGCACCATTCGCACTCGCAGCGGCCGTCGCCGTGGTCCTCGCGGTACACCACGTGTCCGAGGTGCTTGAGCTGATCGGGCTCGCGCGTGATGCCAAGCTCTTCGTTGATGCGACGTGCCGTGGCGGCCGCGACGTCTTCCCCGGGGAGCGGATGGCCGGCACAGTCATCGGCCAGCACCCCGCCCCACAGGCGTTTGAGCGGACTGCGACGACAGAGCAGCAGGCGCGCGTCTTCGCCCTGGCCCTCGACCAGAAGCGTCAGAAATGCCTGATGCAGGATTCCCTCGCCGGTATGGGCCTCGATGCGGTCGACGGGGCCAAGCGCCTCGCCGGTCGCGGCATCGACCGCCACGACCTCGGAGCCTGCGCCGCCCTCATCCCAGCCGGCGCGCAGAATGCGGGCTGCGGCCTCCTCGAGCGCGGCGATGAGTTCCTTGGTGGTATCGAGCATGCGCCGCAAGTCGTCCGCGGTCGCGTTCTCCACATGAAAACCCGTGCTTGCAACTACCGGCACGCCAAAGCGCGTGGCCAGCGCCGCCGCAATATCGTGCGCCGGAATTTCGTCTCGATGGCACGGAACGGCCAGGATGCTCACCGTCGCCGTACGGCCGGGCTCGGGGCGAGGAATGGCCTGCGCCGTGGCGCCCAGGTGCGCAAACTCCGGCGAGCAGGCGTACACCGCCATGCCTCGCGGCGTCACCGTCAACTGGGCCTCGAGCGCAAACTTGCCCTCGCCCACTACAACCTTTGTCGTGTGCATACCCATGGGATCTCCTGTCGCCCGCAATGTACCTGAGACCATCTTCGCCTGTATTGCGACTATACAGGCAAGCGCAGCCTGCGACAAAGGAGGCAGGCACCTGACACATTCTGTTAGAGTTGCAGGGATTGAATCCCGCTTATTCATGCGACATTGGAGTGACAACCTTGACCGCCGCAACCACGCCTAAAAGTAAGTCAACCGCCGCCGCGCTCTCCCCCGCGCGCACCAGGCTCTGCCTGGCGCTGCTCGTGCTGTTGGGATTCTCGCTCGGCTGCTCCGAGTTCGTGGTCATCGGCATCGAAAGCGACCTGGCGACGGAACTCGGCGTATCACTTGCCACTGCGGGCCAGCTCATCAGCGTGTTCGCGCTGGTCTACGCCATCGCGACGCCGGTGCTTGCGCTCAGCACGGGGCGCTTCCGTCGTTACCAGCTGCTCGTGTGCTACAGCATTATCTTTGTGCTCGGCAATCTGGTCATGGCGTTGGCGCCCAACTTCCAGGTACTGTTTATCTCGCGCATTGTCCTGGGATCCGTCTCGGGCGCACTGCTCGCCGTGGGCGTGACGTACATCCCCGAGCTGCTGTCCCCGCAGCAAACTTCGCTTGCCATCTCGGTCGTGTACGGCGCGTTTTCCGTGGCGATGGTCTTTGTGACCTCGATTGGCAAGTTTGTGGCCGACACGCTCGACTGGCACGTGGCCATGTACGGTACGCTGACCTTTGCCGTTTTGATCTGCGGAGCGCTCGTGGCGTTTATGCCGCGCGCCGGACAGACCGACGAACCCGCTACCTTCCGCGAGCAGGCGGGTCTGCTACGCGAACCGAGCATCATCACCGGTATGCTCATCTTTTTGTTTGGCGTGGGATCGGTCTATGTGTTCTACGGCTACGTGACGCCTTATCTTGAGCAGGTGCTGGGCATGGGCACTGTTCAGGCAAGCACCACGCTTATGGCCTACGGCGTGTTCTGCCTGGTCTCGAACATCTTGGGCGGATGGATCGACGCGCGCTTTGGCATGAAGGCGCTGCTTGTGACGTTTGTGCTGCAAGCTGCGGCGTTACTCGGGCTGTTTGCCGTGGGCGACACCATGCCGCTCGCGCTGGTCTTTGTCTTTAGCCTAGCGCTGCTCATGTACCTGTTCTCGGTGTCATGCATCACGCACTTTATGGACGTGGCGCGCAGCCGCCATCCCAAATCGATGGTACTCGCGAGCTCGGTAGAACCCATGGCGTTTAACGTCGGCATTTCGTTTGGCACCGCAGTGGGCGGCGCCGTGGTGAGCAGCGTTGGCATTGCCTACGTTGGCGCGGTTGGTGCCGCGTTCTCGCTTGTGGCCTGGGCGCTTACGCTGGTGACGATTAAGTTGGCTCGCTGGGAGCGCAAGCGGGCGAGGGCGTAAGCGCAGATGCGATACTCGAGCTCGACGATGGCTGAGTCGGTGTTTACCGAGCTCGTGCGCCGCGCTGGGCGCGAGGCGGAGTTTGTCATCGATTCCGCAGCGACCTCAACTGAGGAGATTGGCAACCCGCCGCACCACGGTACCGTTGCCAAGCTACGCGAGGCCGGAATTCCCATCGTCGCACATCGCGCACGTCAGGTGCGTCGCGCGGAGTATGGCGACTAGGATCGCATTGTCTATATGGATGCCGAGAACGCGCGTGGCCTGCGTCGCATCTTTGGCGACGACCCCGACGGCAAGATTACGCGCTTGCTCGATTGGACCGAGCGCCCCGGCGACGTGGCCGATCCCTGGTACACCGGCAACTTCGATGCCACCTACCGCGACGTGCTCGACGGTTGCATCGCTATGCTCAAGCAGCTGTAGGCAAGCGAGCTCGCGAGGTGCGCCATTGGCATAAAACGAGCGTGGATTATCTCCCGCATACAAATTGAGCGTGGATTTTCTCCCACTTTGAGCGCGAAATAGCTCCAAAAAACGGGAGATAATCCACGCTCGATATTTCGACGGCAGAAAATCCTCGCTCGATACTCACCGACGAGCTCAATGTGACAAAGGGACTGTCCATTTGTCACATTCCTAGACAGGTTTGACCTCCAGCTTTATCCCCTCGACACGGGAGTCGCCCAAAACATCCGGAAGGGTCCAAGTCGCATACAGAGGCAGATAGAGAACGCCCCCGTCACGCTCAACGTTGCCTCTCGAGAAAACAATCCCGCGCTTTACGCCATACTCGGCCGTTTCTAGCACATGGTTCAACGCGGCGTGCGCATGGTAATACGTCCCCAATTTAACCTCGATGGGCACAGCCGTCCCATCCGGGCCGTCAATCACGAAATCGACCTCGCCCCGTTTCTTGGTCTGGTAGTAATACAGCCCTCTTCCCTGGGCAGCCAGCTGCTGAGCCACCACGTTTTCGTACACGCCGCCGAGGTTGGGCTCCTTGCTGTCGAGGTACGCCGCCTGGGCGACCCCGATAGGATAACGGGCCATCAGCATCCCGATATCGGACTGGTACAGCTTGAACTGGGACGCCCGTGCCGTCTTAAGCAGTGGGGACTTGGGCTCGGTCACGATGTCGGTCTTGAGAGCGACGCCGGCATCGACAAGCCAGACAAAATCTCGCTGGTATTTCTCGTAATGCGCCTTGGGATCTATGGAGTTGAGCACGAAACGCTTGTTCTCGCCCTCCAGCATGACAGGAAGCTGGTCGAAGATACTCTGCACCTGGAGCGCGCGCCCGTTCGCGTATTTCGAGATATCCCGACGGTATTGCCCGTTCAGCTCGGACTGGAGCTGGCGGACAGATGCCAGATCACCCTGCGTGTCGAGGAAGCGCTGCACGATCTCCGGCATACCGCCGACGACGATATAGGTCCTGAAGTTTGCCATCATTGCGTCGTGAATATAACCAGGAACCGGCGTCTCGTTGCGGCACGCATCGCAAATCGAGCGCCGCGCCTCTTCGCTCACCCCGATTGCCCAGCTGAACTCCTCAAAATCCAGCGGGAACATCCTGAGCTCATGGACGTACCCCACGGGATAAGACCTGACGCCCTTGAATTGGGTCCCAAGCATGGACCCCGAGAATGCCCAGCGACAACGGCCGTCCTCGACAAGGAACTTGGCCATCGTCATGATGTCCGGCGCCTCCTGCACCTCGTCGATAAACACGAGGGTCTCGCCCGGCGCTATCGACTTTCCCGAGAGAAGCGTCACCCTGCTAATGAAATCATCGGCATCTCGCGCCTCGAGGAGAGCGTCCCTTGCCTGGCGATTTTCCATGAGGTTGAGCTCGATGTAGGTTGCGTAGTTCGACTTACCGAACTCGCGAATCGAGTAGCTCTTGCCGATTTGGCGAGAACCCGTGACGAGCAGCGCCTTTCGTTCGATGAATCTCTGCCAACGATTAAGCTCGTCTGCGATTTTCCTGCGCAACATAAGCTCTCCCTTCGCCACGATAAATGAAATTCAGAAATTTATATCGACTATTATCAATGAAATGCAGAAATTTTTAGTACCGAAATTGGATGAAATGCAGAAATTTGACCTTACTCGCATACAGAATATAGACGAGAGCGCCTAAGCATAAGCGAGCTCATGATTCCCATATACAAATCGAGCGTGGATTTTCTCCCACTTTGAGCGTTCAATCGCGCCCAAAACGGGAGAAAATCCACGCTCAATGTTTCAATGGGAGAAAATCCTCGCTCGGCTACTCGTCGACGATCTCGGCGAGCCAGACGTTTAACGTATCGACCTCGGGGCAGCAGAACTTTGCCGTACCAGGCTCGTTGCCAGGTACGGTTCCGCCATAGCGCAGGATATCGATATAGGGAAAGCCCACATGGCAGGCCATGGCGCACATCTTGCCGCGGTCTCGGTCAAAGTCAAAGACGTCGCCCGGCTTGTGACCATGGTGGCAGCGGCACGTCCCCAGCTGGTCCACGCAGCTCACGCGGATACGCGGCCGCTTGCCACGCGGCGCGCCGAGCGGCCTGTTCTCGCCCGCAGGCTTGACGCCGCCCTCGCCAGCGTTACTCATGGTCAATCACATCCAGGCAGGCCTCGATGGGAAGGCCGGCCGACTTGTCCTCTTGGTCGGCATTGCGCTCGATAAGCTCAGCCACCACACGCATGGCATCGGACGTCGCGCGCTGCAGACTCCAACCTGCCATAACGCGGCCCATGAGCACCGCCGAGAACGTATCGCCCGTGCCCGGGAAATAGACCGGAATGAGCTCAAAGGGAATCGTGAAGTACTCCCCCGCCACATGGTCGTAACCGATAACCGCGTTCGTGCCATTTACCACGGCGCTCGTAATGACCACCGACTTGGCACCCAGCTCGCGCACGGCGTCCACAAGGGCGCGGGCCTCATCGGGCGTGATCTGCTCTGCAATAGGCGTATCGGCGAGCAGACAGGCCTCGGTGTAGTTGGGCACCGCGTAGTCTGCGCACTCCAGCAGGTGCCGCATAAGGCCAATCGTGGACTCGGGCACACCGGCATAGAGCTTGCCGTTGTCGCCCATGATGGGATCGACGAACACCTTGGTGCCCTTTTGCGCGCGGCGGTGGCAAAAGTCCGAGATGATACGCGTCTCTTCCTCGGTCACGATAAAGCCGGTCGAGATGGCGTCGAACTCAAAGCCGAGCTCCTCCCAGATGGCGAGGCTCTGGCGCACGTACTCGGTGGTGTCGTGGATGTAGAACTTGGGATAGTTGAGCGTATCGGACACAAGTGCCGTCGGCAGGTTATGGATACGGTAGCCCATGTGCGACAGCACCGGCAGCATGGCGGAAAGCGCGACCTTGCCGTAGCCGCACATATCGTTAATCAGCAGCAGCTGAGTATTCTTCATGAGGGTCTCCCTTGTTTCGGGCGCGGCGCGGCAGCGCCACAGTGCGACTAAGTGTAGCGCAGGGGACGTTGTGAACGGGCGCTGGCACCGCAGAGGACGAATTGTTGCGGAAAGGTTACGGGAAGGAGGAAGTTAGTCGTTGGGGACGTTCTTAAATGACTAGTCGACACAAGGAGTGTCCCCAAATGCCGGCACATAAGGAACGTCCCTAAGTGCCGCTCGAACATAATAAGTTTGGTACCTTGACATTTATTTACCGTGCTCCTAAATTGGTTAGGCACAAAACAATTCAACTACCTAACTAAAGAAAGGAGCGAAGCTTAGATATGTGTGTTGAACCACTCGTCCTTCCGCATGAGCCCAGCGGTGACCCGTCGCAACCGGTAGACATACCCGAAGCGGTCAGCGCCGAAGACAAGCTTGCCAAGCGCATCCTCAATAATCTGGGCTTTTGCGGCCATTACATGCATTTTCATGGCGGAGGCGTGTCCGGCAAGGCGCCCATCATCTGCCTGCTGGCCAAGCAACCCGGCGGCGAGATGTCGCAGCAGGAGCTCGGCATGCACTTTGACCTCAAGCCGGGATCGCTTTCCGAGATCCTGTCCAAGCTCGAGCTCAACGGCCTCATCGAGCGCAGCCGTAATCCCAAGGACCGACGGCAACTCACCATTCGCCTGACCGAAACCGGCCGGGAAAACGCCCGCATCGACCAGGCAGCCCGCATCCGCTTTAGAGAACGGGCCTTTAGCGCGCTCACCCACGACGAGCGCGAGGACCTCGCCGAAATGCTCGATAAAATCCGCGTAACCTGGGAGGAACTGGATGATTAAAACCCTCATGGGAAGCATCCGCGACTATATGAAAGTCACCGTTGCCACGCCGTTGCTCGTGCTTGGCGAGGTGCTCTGCGAGATGCTGATTCCATTTATCACCGCCAACCTGATCGACACCATCAAAGAC
>URPB01000062.1:0-12471 GCA_900549575.1 uncultured Collinsella sp. | reverse complement strand
GCTGCAGGGCGTCCATGGCCTGGCCGAGCTTGGAATCGATATCCCAGCCGTCGGCGGCGTCGATCTCGTCCTGGAGCTTTCCCATCTCGGCCATGAGGGCGTCCATGTCGCAATCCGGGTCGCACATCTCCTCGCCGATCTTGTTGAAGCGATCGACCTTGGCGATCATGTCGCCAAATGCCATGCGCACGTTCTCGATGACGGTCTTGTCGTCGTCGAGCGGCGGCTCCTGCTGCAGGATGCCCACGGTGTAGCCGGGGGTGAGCTTGGCATCGCCGTTGGAGACCTCCTCGATGCCGGCCATGATCTTGAGCAGGGTCGACTTGCCCATACCGTTGGGGCCCACGACGCCGATCTTGGCACCGGGGTAGAAGCTCAGGGTCACGTCGTCAAGGATCACCTTGTCGCCATGAGCTTTGCGAGCCTGATACATCTGGTAGATAAACTCCGCCATTTGCCTGTTTTATCCTTTCTACCTGCTGTTTCCCTATTCTTGTTTTCGTTTTAGTGGAAACGAAATGAAAAAACCAGCTCTGAAATTTAACGAAAAAGGGGCATGGTTGCCCACACCCCCTAATACTACCTGGGAAAAGTCCCCCAGAACATACCATGAACTGCGTACGCTAGTTTTCCGCAACCTTAACGAACAGCCCGCTGAGATTTGCGCCACAGCAGATACGAGTAGACGTAGACGGCTCCGACCGAACCAAACGCCAGAACCGCAATCACCGCGGCGACGACTTCATTCGAAAGCACCGCACCTGCCACGCCCATCGCAATCAGGCCAACACCCAGCACCATAAAGCAGGCACCGCCAAAGCGCTGCGTACGGCGCCAGTTCTCGGGATCGGCAAGCGCCCAAGGCGTCTTGATACCGAGCGTATAGTTCTGCTTCACACGCGGCAAGTAGTTGCCTACGCCGATGAACAGCAAACCGATAGCACCGGAAATCAGCACGTTGACCGAACCGACCGCCGGCACCACGCCCCAGACCGTAAGCTCTCCCAGCCAGCTTACGGCACACATGAACAAGGTAAAGGCGATTACGAAGCCCTGATAGAACTTGCCCGAGGTTCGATACGCCTCGCCCTTGGGGTCAATGCGCGGCACCACGCAGAACATCGCAAGAAGTGCCAGAGGCAGCACGCCGAGCGCGGAGGCCATCCAGCTAGGACCCCAACCGTCGACGGCGCCGTTCGCGCCCCAGTGCGTAGGAATCTGCGCAGGCAAGCTCGGCATCACTATGAGGTGCGCTACGACATTGGCGACGCACAGAGCGATCAGCGCAATCCACACACGCCGCGATACCCCCGTGGCGTGAATGCCCTTGTTTTCGTTATTCATCCTTATCACCTTCCGTGTTTGTAAAGCCCATAAACCAACCGATCAAGTCCTGCATGACGGTGGTGTTTAAGCTGTATACGATGTTTTGGCCATGGCGCTCGTCGGTCACCAACCCGGCGTTTTTGAGCGTCGCCAAGTGATGGCTCAGCGACGGCTTACTGATATCGAAATGCTCGGCAAGCTCCCCCGCCGTGCAATTGCCCTCGCGCAGCAACTCCAAAATGCGCCGTCGCGTTGGATCGGCAAGCGCCTTAAAACCCTCTCCCGGCATAGAACCTCCTCTCACCAGTTCGTTCGACGCGCACACTATACTCGATATTTAGATGTTTGTCTAATTATCTAATTCAGCAATAGCCATAGAACACTCGTTCGCTTTTAGTTACAATACCGTTAGAAGCAGATGGGCCAGCTCCCCTCTAGCAGAGAAGGAGATGGACTATGAGTATTGACGATGTCCTGACGTTGTTATTGCTTGTAATCGCGGCTGTGGAGCTCGGCATCCACATTGGAGGTCGAATGAAATAGCCGCCCCCGCGTAATGCGAAGACGGCCACTTCTCACGCCATAAACGTGTTTCGGAGTTGGCCAACCCGCGGCCACGGGTGCCATCTGCTTCAATCTTATGCGAATCCCCGCTTCATTTCAACATGCCCCAAGGCCTCAAATGGAGGCAGAATAATACCTATAATGGCGATAGCCAATTACGTTAATTACTTCCCCATCGGAGGATATCTATGACCGAAACCGCAGTCGCCGCTCCCGTCGAGACGCGCGACACCAAGCTCGAGATCATCATGGGGCGCGAGGCGCTCGACAAGCTCGCCGACGCCACGGTGTTGGTGCTCGGCTGCGGCGGCGTGGGCTCTAACTGCTGCGAAGCGCTCGCCCGCGGCGGCATCGGCCATTTCGTAATTCTGGATAAAGACATCATTGCGCCCAGCAATATCAACCGTCAGGCCATCGCGTTTCACAGCACCATCGGCAAGCGTAAAGTTGATGTCATGGAGGCCATGATCCATGACATCAACCCTGCCGCCACCGTCATCAAGCGCACCGAATACCTGCTGAGCGACAACATCGACGAGTTCTTCGCGAGCGTTTTGGAGCAGACGGGTGGCAAGCTCGACTACGTCGTCGACGCCATCGACACCATCTCGGCCAAGCTCACCGTCGCCAAGTATGCTCAGGACCACGACATTCGCCTGGTGAGCTCCATGGGCGGCGGCAACAAGCTGCATCCCGAATGCCTGCGCTTCGCCGATATCTTTGACACGGTGCGCGACCCCATGAGCCGTATCATGCGCAAAGAGTGCAAAAAACGTGGCATCAAGAGCCTGCACGTTCTATTTAGCTGCGAGGAGTCGGTCAAGACTCAGCGCCGTGACCCCTCCAACATCCACGAGCGCACCGAGCTCGGAACCGCCAGCTTTATGCCGCCCATCATGGGCCAGATGATTGCCGGCGAGGTTATTCGCAAGATCAGTGGACGCGGTACCGAGCGCGTTCGCGCCGACGGCCAGCGCCTGGACTAGCAAGGCACACCGCGATGAAGCTGCAGTCCTTTGATGCTCACTGTCACCTCGACCTGATGGCCAGCCCGAACACCGTTGCCCACGAAGCCGCAGCGATGGGACTGGAGCTCTTTGATTGCGGCGTCGATCCACGCGATTTCGCGTCAGCATCCGAACGCGCCAGCAGTAGTCCCAACGTTATTGCAGGGGTGGGCCTCCACCCCTGGTGGATTGCCGACGGCCGATGCGGAACCGCCGAGGTCGGCCTGCTTTGTGAACTCGCCATCCGGGAACGGTTTATCGGCGAGGTCGGGCTCGATTTCTCGCCACGCTTTGCAGGCACCGAGGGAAACCAGACGCAGGCATTTGAACGGCTATGCCGAACGTTATCGCAGTCCCCGCTACCTGGACGCGTTCTATCCATTCACGCCGTTCGCGCGGCGGGAGCAACTTTGGACACTTTGGAGTCGAACGACCTTCTAAAGGACGTCCCCAACTCCCCCACCATTATCTTCCACTGGTTTAGCGGCACCTCAGATGAGTTTGTCCGCGCACGCATTGCGGGCTGCTACTTTTCCGTGAATGAACGCATGCTTGCGACCAAACGTGGGCGCGAATACGCGCGACAGATTCCACTTGATCGCTTGCTACTCGAAACCGACGCGCCGGCCGAACCAGACGCGGAAACATCCGCGCGACAGCTCGTCGATTCACTCATAAGAGTATCCGAGGTCATTGCTGCGCTTAAAAACTGCCCCGAGGAGAGCATCAAGTCGGTCGTCCTGGAAAATTCCCACTCCATTTTCGACTTCCGCTGACCTCGGTGGGCAAAAAATGCCAAATATGAGTACTGTTGTAAAACTGGTCACATTATTTTGCACCAAAACAACGACCTGATAATGTACAACTGTTCATTATCAGGTCGTTTTAGCATACCCAGGGACATATTAGACGGCTTTAAGTTGTCCGCAGACACTCAACTTGGACCTCAAGAGCCAAATTTTGCTGCTACTAAATTTGTGACAGTACTCATATTTGGCATTTTTTGCCCACGACCCTCAAGGGACATGCGAATCGCACAACGCAGCCCCCATAAGAGCGTGGGGCAATTCGGCGGCGCTATACTAGCTCGTGCATAAGGTCGCAATTTCGCGCATATAGCTCATCAAAGATACGGCGGCGCGATGCGTACAGCTCATGAGCGTCCATATCAGGCTCGATCGTTTGCGCGACCCCAAGAACCCGGGCAAGCTCACCCCATGATGAATAGGCGCCGCCAGCAAGTGCCGCCATAAGAGCATCGCCAAAACATGCGCCCACCGTAACCTTCGCAACCGAGACCTCACGACCGCAGACATCGGCAATCGCCTGCATCCATACCGGATTCTTAGTTCCGCCGCCCACGAGCATGATGCGCTCGATGGGAAGCCCGTGCTCGCGCTCGATGATGTCGACATGAGCCGCAACAGTGTAGGCGATCCCTTCCAAAGCCGCGCGGACCATATGGCCCCGGGTATGCCTTTCGGTCAGACCGAAGAACACGCCACGCGCCTCGGGATCGTTGAGCGGGGTGCGCTCGCCCGCAAAGTATGGAAGACACAGCAGGCCATCTGCTCCAGGACCTACCTGCCCGGCATCGTGCGCCATGACCTCATAGGCATCGGGGCCGCCGGAGTGTTCGGCATCCATGACATCGCGGTACAACTCGCGTCGCAACCACGCCGTCAACGCACCTGCTGTATTGGTCCCGGCGCAGATGCCGTAGGTTCCGGGGATGATGAATGTCCCTGGCCATAGACGAGCGTCATCGACCATATGGTCCGCCAAATAGATAAAGTAGGCCGTGCTCCCGAGTTGCACCATCATGTCCCCGGGGCAGAACACTCCGGTAGAAATCGCCTCGGCGCCCGAATCGCCTGTTCCGACAAGCACCGGCGTATCCCTCGCAAGACCGGTTTCAACCGCCGCCCGATCCGTGATTACGCCGGCGATATCGGTCGCCGCCATGACTTCGGCCATCTGGTCGGGACGGCAGAACCGCGCGCACCCGCGCTCATTAACCTGCCACGTCTCACGATCGTATAAGGGAAGGAAATCCTCGGCAAGGTAACGGTCGATCGTAAACCTGCCGGTAAGCTTGGCGCATAGATAGGACGAAGCCGTAAGAAACTTCGCCGCCCGCTCATGGACCTCGGGCATATTCTCCTTAAACCAAAGGACCTTAGGGGCGATATCCGACGAACACGGATCGTGTCCAAAGAGCTGGCGAGCGCGATCGGGACCATATTCGGAAAGAAGCTCGTCAATCTGCGGCTTCGAGCGAGCATCGACCCCGTAGAGAATTGCCGGAGCCAAGGCGTGGCAATCTTCATCGACTGGCACGCAATCACAGCCCAAAGCCGACAACCCTACGCAGCGGATCTGGCTCGCCTCGATGCCCGCGCACTCGATAAGCTCGCGAGACAGCCGGCAAAAATCACCCCACCAAATCGCTTCTGTATCGTGCTGATACCAACCATCCTGAGGGTTCTCGGTTTCATGTTGGCAAGATGCCTGCGCCACAATTCGACACTCCGCATCAATTAACACGCCCTTGGACGCACTCGTTCCAATGTCGATGCCAAGATAGTACGGCATGCCGCTCACTCCCCTCTCGCGGCATGGGCGGCAGCCATGAACCGCGCGACCCGTTCGGCTTCGACAGGGGCGTCGAGCTTGCCGTCTCGCTTGAGGCAGGTGCCGACAAACGCGCCATCATAATGCGAAAACACGTCTGCAACGGTATTCTCGCGACATCCCGTTCCACATACCACCGGCACATCGCCAACACGGGCGCGTACCTCGTCGGCAAGCTCGCCCGAAGCGCCGCGCCCGGCAGCAGACCCGCCAATAACAAGGGCGTCGGGTAGGCAGTTGAATACCAGCGAATCGGCAATATCGGGAGTCGATCGGTCGTTAAGGTACACCTCGCCCTCGCTTGTGATGAAATGGAACATCTTTAGGTCATCCAGACGCAGGGCGGCACGGCGGCGCATGGTGTGCGCAAAGTCACGATTGATCAGGCCAAGATCGCCAGCCCAGGCACCGCAGAAATTGCAGCGTGTAAACTGCGCCTCAACGGCGGCGCACAGCTCGATCGTGGCATCGCCGTCATAAATAGCCTCTGCACCCCAAGGGGTCGAGAAATCTGCGGCAAGAGCTCCGATGACATGCCCCATAGCGGCAAGGGTCACTGCCGACACATGCTGCTCGTAGGGCATCGATAGCTCATTGGTGATCAGAATGCCGTCCACGCCACCCGACTGCAGCGCTTCGAGATCGCGCTTGGCGGCATCGATCACGCGCGAAACGCTGCCGCCCGGATAATACAGAGGATCGCCAGGCAGCGGCTGCAGATGCAGCATGCCAATTACCGGTTTCTCGGTCCCAAACATCGAAGCCATAAACGACATGGTCAATCTCCTTTAGCTCGCCGACTCACAGACATCAACTGCTACTCGCCCAGCACCTCAACGAACACTTTTCGCTTCTGAGGTCCATCGAACTCCGCAAGGTAGATGTTCTGGGCCCCGCCACATACAATGTGGCCGTCTTGAACGGGGAAGAAGCAGCTATTGCCGCAAATCATGCTCTTGATATGACCACAGGAGTTATTGCCCGTGGCACCATAGCTCGGCAAGAAATGAGCATGCGCATAGGGGGCATCGGGCGGGGCAATGCGATCGAGCGTCTCCATGAGATCGGTCTCCACGCACGGAAGCCCCTCGTTCACCACGATGCCGCAAGTCGTATGCGACAAAATAATCGCTGCCAGTCCATCGGTCACCGCACTACGCTCGATGGCGGCATGCACATCTTCTGTGATATCGATGAACTGGTCGGGCGCCGTCGATAGATAGCTCAATGTCTCGAGTGTCACCATGTCACTCATCACCTTTCAGAAAACGCAGCGCCGTACCGGAATACAGATTCTCCCGCGCCTCATCGCGCATGGGCACGGTATCAAGCGCTCGCTTGAGCTTGAAGGCGCGGAAGCGTGGCGTATTGCTGGCAAACATCACCTGATGAGACAGGGCACGCTCATACCACAGCGGTCCCATATCGACGGTGAAGAGCCGCTGCATCATTTCTTCGGGCGAATCGATATAGGTAATAGAGGCATCCGTATAGCAATTGGGATACTTGAGCAGCATCGCCACGGTCTCGCGCACCCAGGGCCAGCCAAAGTGCGTCAGGTTAAAGCGCACATCCGGATGCGTTGCGATGGTGTGCTCAAACGCAAGCGGGTGGCTTCGCGAAAGCTCCGCACCCGGCTCCCAGGACATACCGGCATGGAAAACCACCGGCTTGTTGTAGCGTTCACAGAGCTTGTAGAGCGGCTCGGCCACGGCATCATCGGGCGCAAAACCTTGCTTTGCCGGATGCAGGCAGAGCCCCTTGGCCCCCAGCTCGGTAAAGGCACGCTCCAGCTCATCGGCGGCGCCACTCACTTGCGGGTCCACGCTCGCGAATCCCCATAGGCGATCGGGGTGCGCGGCAACAAGCGCGGCAACCTGGTCGTTGGTGCCAAAGTGCCCGCCGCACGCCGTGGTCACATCGAGCGGCATGAGCACGCTTTTCCGCACATCGCAGACATCCATTTCGGCCACGAGCTCATCCCAGTCCATGGGGCCCATGTGCCCCATGCCAAACTCACGCTCCCAAAAACCAAAGCCGTCTGGCTCGTCGCCTGGCGTATAGATCTCGCCGTAGAGCATGGGCTGGACCAGCATATCGATTACCATCTTGCACCCCTTTCCAGGCTTTTATTCCTAGTACGGTTCGAACGACCCAATGACTCGGGACGAAAGCTCGGCACCGGCATGCATGCACGCCGGCACGTCAAGCCCATCCAGTACACCCTTGGTGAATCCGGCGATATACGAGTCGCCGGCGCCCACGGTATTGACAACCTTCTCGGCCGGCACGATCCCACATTCATAGAAGCGCTCACCGTCATAGGCGATGCTTCCCTTCTCGCCAAGTGTGGCGACTGCCACGCGCGGGCCCAGCTCCTGCACATGGCGCACCCAGTCGCGCAGCTCCGCGCTATCCTCCTCAAACGACATAAAGGCATGGTCAACGTAAGGAAAATGGTTCTCACAGGCGTATTCGGGATCTTGACTGAACACCGAAAAGTCCATGACGACGGTCTTGCCTGCCTCGTGCCATTCGGGCAGCAGGTCTAAGCAGTTTCCAAACAGGTCGGTATGGATGACATCGTGCTCCAGGATAAATGCCCGGTCATCATCGTTTGGTCGGTACGTTTCCATGACACCGTCAATCGCTTCGAGATGCACGCGGTCGACGCCGTCCTTCAACGCCATGAGCATCACCGAGGTATCGCCGTCCTCCACGCGAAGATGCGAGATGTCGAACCCCTCGGCAGCCAGCGCCTCGCGCATTTTGTCTCCGTACTCGTCCTTTCCGACGACCGACACCGCAGATACCGATATGCCCATTCGCGCCAGGTGGATACCCCAGTCGATGCCATTGCCAGTCGGATAGAACACGCCGATGTTTTGGTACACGTCCGCACAGCAAAAGCCAGCTGCACATGCTTTGATATCCATAGTCTTCTCCAGCAATCAAAAAGGGGCCCACCCAAGGCGAGCCCCTATCCGAATTCCGATGTAATCTAGCGTCAGTCAGCCAAGGCTTCAGCCCCAAGCCTCCCAGCGCTTTCTCAGGCTACTCGGTGATCGGAGCTCCGTGGCCCCAAGAGCCCTCCATGCCGCACACGGTCGAGGCAAAACCTGCCGCAAAATCGAGCGCACGCTCAATGGCCCCAGGTCCGTCCTCGCCGCGCTTGGCGGAATCGAGATAGCACATCAGGAATGAGGTCAGGAACGAGTCACCGGCTCCCATGGTGTCCTTCATGTCCGTTACGGGCTTTGCCAGCTGGCGATAGTAGCGCTCGCCGTCATAGGCGATGCAGCCCTCGGCGCCCGCCGTTGCGGACACAAAGCGCGGGCCCAAATTCTTAACCCAAGCGAGGCGCTCGCGAATCTCATCCTCACCTGCAGCATCGGCAGCGCTAAAGAAGGCGAAGTCGACAAACGGGGCAATCTGCTCATAGTATTCATCGGTGGAATCGTCCGAGAAGTCAAACGATACGGTGATGCCTGCAGCCTTCAGCTTGGGGAGCTCGCGCTCGGTAAAGCAGTAGTTGCCCGAGTGGACTACGTCGAACTGCTTCATGTATGCCAGATCGAAGCGATCGAGCACATAGCGCGCATCGCCACGGATGCCGCCCTCGTTGGAGCCGAGGAATACGCGGTCGCCATCGACCACGGTCACACGCGCCGCGCCGTTCTCGCCAATAAGCTGCTCGCACTTAGCGAGCTCGATGCCCTCATCCTCGAGACTTGCAATCACATGCTCGGCAGCGGCGTCGTTACCAAAGATGCCCATGTACGCGGAGCGCGCGGCGCCGCACTTCTTGGCGTAAACGGCAAAATTCACCGCATTGCCGCCGGGATACATGGTATGGATATGCTCATAGCGATCGACGACGTTGTCACCGAACCCGAGCGCGTTCACGTTAAAAGCCATGGTATCCATCCTTCCTAGTACTCAACAACGCCCATGTAGCGGCGGAAGTCGGGGTCGTGATCGAACACCTTGCCGCGCGCTGCACGCAGCTCGCAGTTCATAGCGTAGAACAGCACCGGATCCAGATAGGCACGAACGCTCGCCGGCACGGCCTCCATACCGTACTCCTTGGCATCAAGCACCATCAGCGTGTCGGTATGGGTCTCGAGGAACGCCAGGGCGCGCTCGTCCATAGGACGGCACTCGCTCGAGCCCATCTGCAAGAAGTAGAAGACGCCATCCTGGGTAGCCTCAAAGGGGCCATGGAAGTACTCGGCGGAGTGGATATAGCTGCAGTGCTGCCACTGCATCTCCATCAGCGAGCAGATAGCGAAGCCGTACGTCTGGCTAAAGTTGGGACCGCTGCCCAGGATATAGAAGAACTCATGCTCCTGGCAAAGCTTGGCGAAGCGATCGCCCAGCTCGGCATTTACCTTTTCGCGTGCGGGAGGCAGAATCTTATCCATTTCGGCAATACCGGCATACATGTCGGCGAGATCGGCGTAGCCCTCCTGCTGGTCGAGCAGCTCGGCCGCGAGCGACAGCGAGATACCGGCAGGAACTTCGGCCTGCGGAACGCCCTCGCCCCACGGGTACACCCAGGTGACCCACTTGCCATTATCGATCTTGGAACCGGCGTTATCGGTCTGCGCGATCACCGTCGCGCCCGCGGCAAGGGCAATCTCGCAGCCCTCGACGACCTCGGGGGTATTGCCGCTGTGACTGCAGGCAATGACCAGAGACTTCTCGCCCAGGCGACGGGGACGCATGATGTCGAACTCACGGGCCGTATAGATATACGAGGTGAACGTCGTCGCCTCGCGCTGCAAGAGCTCATGGGCCGGGATCAGATCGATCATGGAGCCACCGCAGGCGATCCAGTAGACGCTGTCGAACTTGCCCTTCTCGGCAATTGCTTCCTTAATCAGATCATGTGCGTTCATGTTTAGTTCCTTTCCAGCTTGGCCGGCCATGCAGGACGTGTCTTGCATGGCCGAGCAAAATCTTATCTAGTCAATCAGATACTTCTCGAAGGCGGCCATGTTCTTGGCATCTGCCGCCGCCGGATCATCGAAGTAGCGACCGTCCGTGATTTCCTGGCCCAACATGCCATCGAAACCATGGGCGTTGAGCGTGGCGACGAAGGCATCCATATCGTGCTTGCCGTCACCCCAGACCAGATGGCCATAGGGATCGCCGTCGATAAAGTGCATCTCGTGGATCGCACCGTCGCCAAATGCGGCAAACCAGTCCTCGAGCGACTCACCCGCAACGCCCATTGCGGTCGTATCGACCATAGGCTGCAGGTACGGACTCGCGACCTCATCAATCATGCGCTTAGCATCGGCGACGGTCGTCACAAGGTTGCTCTCCTCGGGACGCAGGCTCTCCATCGTTAGCACCAGACCGTGCTCGCCGGCATACTCCGCCAAGATGGATAGGTGCTCGCGACTGCGCTTCCACGCCTCTTCGCGATCCTCGTCCCAGTCACCCCAACCCGAGTTTACGGACATGCGGTCGCATCCCAGCACCTCGGCAAGCTCGATGCCATGCTTGAAGTACGCCAGGCTCCGCTGCTCATGGAGCGGCTTACGAGCGCAATACTGCCATGGGTAGACCACGTTCTCGGGACAGAGCGTCCGATAGCGCAGACCACGGTCGGCGGCCTTTTTCGCCAGAACCTCGGCCTCAAAATACCCAGTGTGATCGAGCGTCACATGGGGCTCGGCGCACCACAGCTCGATGGACTCAAAGCCCAGGCGCTGTTGCGTATCCAAAAAATAGTCGAGCGACCACATGATGTAGTGGATGTTCATGCCCGCGATCTGCTCGCGACGCAGCGTCGGTTTGGTTTCAGGCATGCTAAACCTCCTTATTTCGGTCGAACACGATACGTCCGTCCGACATGGTCATATCAACAGCAAGGTCACGAGCATCGCGGTAGTCAAGGCCAAACACATCGCGATCGAGCACACAGATGTCGGCAAGCTTACCGGCCTCGAGCGTCCCCAGCTCATCCTCGCGCATCAGGTCATATGCGCCCCCTGCCGTCCATGCACGAAGGAGCTCGACAAGCGTCAGCGTATTACCTTCATTCACGGACAAACCGTCGGCAAAGAAACCGCCGCATGCACTAAATACTGATTCGCCCAGGCTCGGAATCAAGAGCGGAAGGTCGGTGCCGCAGCACACCGTACATCCCGCGTCTTCCATACCGCGACGGTTCCAGCTGCGCTGCAGTCGTGCCTCGCCGATCTGCCGACGCATCATCGACAGACAGTCCTCGCGTTTATCGAGCGTGAGGATCTGGGGGTAGACCTCGCAGATTCCGCCCAGCTTGCCAAACAGGGCAAGGTCTTCCGGATCAGAGTTCTCGAGGTCGGTAATCGCATGGCGTCGAAGCATGACTCCGTGTTCATCTCGCGGCAGCGAAGCATACAGCGCAACGGTGTGGCGAACGGCGCCGTCACCCTGACAATGAAGCGAGTAACGGAAGCCCTCGGCATCAATCGCGCGCAGCTCGTCCTCAATCAAACCCCACTCGGGCTCCTCGACAACCGTCTTGCCGGCAGCCCCTGCATCGGCCGTCTCCTCATAAGGATCGATCATCTCGGCAAGTCCTGCCCACACGCCACGATCGGTCATACGGTTGAAGCCCGAGAAACGAACAAACGGTCCCTGGAAGCGATCGCGCGCCGCACGAGCATAGGACAGATTCGCCCCGGCGCCCACCGGCTGCGACATCATGGAGACGCGAACCGTCAGCTCGCCAGATTCCTCACGACGCGCCATCTCGTCGGCAAATCCGTAATAGTCGTCGAAGGCCATCTCTTTGATAGCCGTGACACCGCGAGCGTTCAGCATCGCCATGTAATCAGAATACCCGGCGCGTACCTCGGGAAGCGCCAGGAAGTCCCGCATCATACGCCAGGTCTTCTCGGCGTAGCAGGCCTCGGGCGTAAAACCATAGCGCTCGCTGGCG
>URPB01000061.1:0-12562 GCA_900549575.1 uncultured Collinsella sp. | reverse complement strand
GAGATTGCCTCTTGTCTCGTGGGCTCGGAGATGTGTATAAGAGACAGATCCTGAATCTGCTTGTAGGTCGCAGTGACGTTGATCTTGTGGTCAGTGTTATCAACTGCATTGACCGTAATCTGATAAATCGACTGGTCGTACTTGTAGTTCGTAAACGGCGTGGTCGGCTGCTGCTCGCGAACGTAATAAGTAAAGGTCTTGCTTGCACCGCGGCCAGTGGAGTCAGTCGGAAGTTTGTTGAGTTGATCGAGTTTGTACTCGATCTTGTCGAAGCTCAGGGTCTGGGACTTGCCGCCGTCGGCAGTGGTGATAATCTCGCCCTTGAGGTTGGTCACAACCGTCTTGGCATTTTTGAAGTCCGCGTTATCCGCAAACTCGAGCTTAAACTCCTTCATCTCGCCGCCCTTTACGACCTTGGTCACCTTAGGAGTCCAGGTGCCGGTAGAGGTGTACGGAGTGTACTTGTTGGTGAAGGTCTTTTCCCCGCCGGGGCCGTTAATCGAATAATAGCCTTGGTCGTCCTTTTCCAGCGAGTTAGTTGAATCTCCCGGACTCACGCTTGTGATCGTGTAGTTGTGAACGTAAAGAGGAACGTCCGAGTTTGGATTTTCCCTGCTCGGCACCTTCATGAGTAGCGTTTGGTTGTCCTGAACCGTCACCACAATCTTGTACACGGCTGGGTCGTACGTGATGTCGAGATCATTGCCAGCATTTTCGACCAAGTAGTATGTAATCTTGTTAGCCTCAACAGTCTTATCAATGAACTGTTCGCCAAGGTCAAAGGTGATGTTACCGTCCGCATCATTCTTGGCGGTTCCGACCAAGGTGCAGCCGCCACTGTTGAATGTCTTGTCATTCCAAGAGGGCTCCGTCGCGCCATCCGAATCCTTACGGTAGACCGAGAAGGAGAACTGGTCTTTGGCGAGCGCTATGCTTTCCTCGGTCTGCTTATTTTTCATTTTCAGCGCCTTGGTTGCCTTCAGCTTAAGGCTCGGATAGACATACGTATCCGCAGGCATGCCCAAGTACAGGTCGCCGTTCGACATGATGCCGCCGCCATGGTTCCAGGAATAATTGCCCGTGATGAAGGTTGTCGCGGCTGTCTGCGCGGCAGTTGCCGCGGCGTCTCCAGCTTGAACACCCGAGCTCAGACCGATGCTGTTATATACCTGCACGCCACCGTTAGCAGGGATAGTAATGGCTTGCGTAAGCTCTTTACTTCCCGAGTATTCGGCGTCACCGCCGCCGAGCATTTTGCCAATCACCGCCGCGATTGGCTCGCGGTGACCCTCCGCTGCAAGGAAGAAATCGGCGTGACCGTTTTCGCGAAAGACAGGACTATTGTAGGCGTCAGTATCCTGGTTCTTTTTTTGGACAAGGTTTTTGTAGCCACCAGCGGATAGGTGAGGGGTGCCTTCGTTGCCGCTATTATTCTCAGAATTATAATCATCTTTTGCGTCATGCTGATCTTTGGCAGACGTATTGCCAAAGATCGCTGTGCCGTAGGTATTCGTCACCAAGGTCTTGCCCGTCGGGCAAACCGCAACGCCGCCACCGTAGCCACCGGCCTCATTGCTGCTTATATAGGAGTTATAGACAAATAGCCTGCCCGCATTAGATGCGGTATCCGAATCGCCCTGGACAAAGATACCGCCTCCGCCCCAGTCAAAGCGAGACATGCAGGAGTTATTAGTGATATAGACTGGAGTAGATTTTGACGCACCTTCTATCATCGCGTCAACCATCTGGCCCACGCGAATGCCAGCACCCTCGGAACGGTTGCTCACGTTTGCGGCAATAGTTCCCCCCGTAATGTTGAGCCATGCCATTGTCTCGCGAGAACTCGCCCCGTGTCGATCGACATCGGTAATGTAAACGCCACCGCCAGCTTCCTGAGAATAGTTGCCCGTAATCTGGCCGCCCGAAATGGTGACATGAGTACCGTTTTTAGCGGCAAGTCCAGCACCGCCATGATCGCCATAACCATCTTGGCCACAGAACTTGGCATATTTATTGTTAGTGATGTAGCCGCCGGAAACAGTAACGCTGCCGCCCGAAGCCATGATGCCGCCGCCGAAACCAGCACCAGAAGGAAGCGTGCTGTTGCCGGAGATTACGCCATTAGTCATGGTGACCGTGGAGTCTTTAGCATACACACCGCCGCCACTAGGAGCACTGTCGCCAGCAATTACGCCACCGGTCAAATTAAGGGTCGAGGCATCACCTTTCTCGTTGGACACCATAATGCCCGCGCCCGCACCCGAGCTAGAAGCGCCACACACGTAGCCGCCGCTCATGTTGACGGCAGAGCCGTTCTCGGCATAGATGAGGTTGCCGACGTTGCAATTTTCCTTTTGGGTAAGTACGCCACTGTCGAGATTAAACGTACCGCCCGCATAAACGTTGATGAGCCTCATCGTGGAGCCGGCAGCGGTACCCACGATGGCACCGTTGATGCTGACCTCGTGCCTATAGAGAGTCTCGGTTGTCCCCGTACCGTTCGGCGTCGATTCGGTCACGTAATACGTGAGCTTGGTCGGAATGCCAGAGCTGGTGTCGTACTCCATCGAGGCGACTCGCCCATTATTATCGCCATTCTGAACCGACTTTTGATCCTGCCCTTGGCTAGAATCTTTAAGGGTAAGCGTCGCGCTATTGGCGATGTTGAAGAGCGGCTTGCTTGAATTGTCACCCGAATGCGTGATTTTACAGCCGTTTAAGTTCAGCGTTATTTTAATGCCGCTGTTAAGTGTGATTTCGCCAGCATAGTCAATATCAGCTGTAAGCTTAAAACTGGCTGCTTGATTTTCCCCAACGCTTAGAAGCTTTGCTCGCAAATCTTCGGCATTATTAATATCTGTAGTTGCCTCTTCGCTCTCCACAGCCTCCTCGGCTGACAAGACAGCGTTAGCGTCCATCGCTTCATTATCTTCTGCCTGGGACTTGTCCTTGGACTGCTCCTCCGACTGGGTATCGTCGTCGCCGGTCTCAGCATCATCGCTATTCTGGTTTTCGGCATCCCCGTTGGCAGTGTTGTCTACGCCAGTAGACTCACCTGAGGAACCCCCCCCCATCACAGTTTCCTCGGTAGAAACCGTCTGGGCATCGTTGGCAATGGCCTGCGAGATCGGGGGCATGACGAGCGACAGTACCAGGCTCAAAACGGAGGCTCCGCACAAAACGCCTGCCAGTACACGGCGCGTCGCTTTTTTACTCTGCTTAGATTTGTCTGAATTCGCTTTCATCGATGTCTCCTCCCCAAGAGACCGCGATCTTGCTCTTTCACCATCAAACGTATCTGCGCAATCTGTAATTGCGCTCGTTTAGTAATGCAATTATAACGATTGTTTAAACATCTGAGCAACAAAACCGACATTTTTGTAGCGAGTCCTCAATTCTCTTGACATTTGCTCAGATTTACCTTCGTTTATTCGCTATCTATTTTTTGTTTCTGCTGGTAATTTAGTTGCGTATTCTTTTTTAATGGCATTAGATTTATTTGCACAACATTTTGCTCAAGAGCAAACATCCTGTGAACGGTCAAAAATCGACCGTGAGCGGTAGGTCATCAACCGGGATGAATATCCTACCAAATTGATGAGAATATCTTAAACCCATCGGTGGTTAGAAGTATGATGTTCAGACAACAATATTTGAATTTTCCCACAGATTTTAGGTATCAATTCGCCCAAATCGCCTGAGGCCACCGCAAAAGAGCCTGCCCCCTTCTGCGGTGGTTCTCCCCCAGCGCTACAGCAGATGTTCCTCGATAAAGATCGCGATGCCGTCTTCGTCGTTGCTGGCGGTTACAAAATCGGCGGCGGCACAGGTGGCGTCGCTGCCGTTTGCCATGGCCACGCCCACGCCGGCGTCAGCCACCATGCAGGTGTCGTTGTCCGCATCGCCAAACACGCAGATGTTCTGGAGCTCCATGTCGTTGAGCTCCGCCACGCGCACAAGGCCGCGCGTCTTGGACACGTGCGGATCCATGAACTCGTAGAGCCGCTGCGTGGTCTGCAGGGCCGCTGCCTTAACAGTGTCATCGGCAAACGTCGACGCCCGCTCAATCACCTGCGGCATTACCTCGGGCGCCATGGTAAACATCACCTTGGGCTGCGGCTCGCGCAAAAACTCGGCAAAATCGACCACCTGGTAGGGCACGCCGTCGACGCGGGACAGGTGCTCGACGCACGCATTGCTCTCGGGCACGTAGAACACGCCGTCTCGGGGGCAGACGGGCGTTGCCGGAAGGTCCGCCATGTGCCTGCAGATGCGCGCGATAGTCTCGCCCGGCAGCGGATAGCTCAGCTCGTTGATGTCGTGTGCGCGGTCGATGACCTCGGCGCCACCGCAGCCCACGAGCACGTCCACCAGGCCTTCGATGCCCCAGAGCTCGTACATGGCCTCGGTCGCGTGGGCGTCGCGCCCGGTGCACAGGCCAAAGAGCACGCCGCGCTCGCGCAGGGCGCGGATCGCCGCCACGGTGCGCGGGGACACCGTGTGCTGGCTCGTGAGCAGCGTGCCGTCGATATCGCAGAACACGGCTTTGATGTGGCTGAAGGTGGTGTCCATGGGGGCCTTTCTGGGTTGTACGGCGGTGTGTGGTGTATTCGTGAACGGCGTACATGGTATACCAAGGCACAGGCGCGGCCCGTCAAAGCAAAAACCACCACAAAGGTGCCTAGCCCCTTTGTGGTGGTCGGATCCGCAGGGTGGCCTGGCCCGGGGCGCAAACCATCACAACATTCGATGTTTTTCGGCAAAATCGCGATTTTCATCGAATGTTGTGATGGTCTTTACTGCCTTGCGGCACGATCAAAATGCCGGCGCCCAAACAGCAGCAACGCCGCAGGGACAGCCGTCACGACCAGGCCCGCCCCTACGAGTGTCTGCTGCACGCCAAATGTCGCCGCCAGCCACGGGGCAATCGCCAGCGGGGCCACGCCGGCAAACATATTGCCAAAGCCCATGACCGAGTTCACGCGACCGAGCTGCTCGAGCGGTGCCGTCGTTTGCACGATGGTGTTGTGGAGCGGGTTGACGACACCCCAAGCTATGCCCAGGGCGATCTGGCCGACGAGGGCCACGCCCACGTACGGCGTCCCCACATAGAGCAGACTTCCTAGGCCCACGGACATGAGCGCCACGAGCAGCGTTTTAAGGTTGACCAGGTGCGGCGGCAAGCGAAGCGCGAGCACGGCACCCAGCACCGCGCCGACACCGCAGGCAGACGAGAGCCAGCCCATCCACTCAACGCCGACATGCAGGACATCGCGATAGAAGAACGACTCGAGCGGGTCGAAGGCTCCATAGCCAAAGTTCGAGAGGAAGATGATGCAAAACAGCAGGGCGAGAACGCTGTTGGTGAAGACTGTCTTGATGCTGGCTGCGAAGGTAGCGCGGGAGGATGCGCTGGGGTTGGAGCTTTGTCCCGCACGCTCCCCTTCCTCTGCCGAATCGGCATCCGCATGCCCGGCGACATGGCTGGTCTGCGGCCTAAAGCCCCAACCGGCGACGAGCGCCAGCACGGTAAAGAGCATCATGAGCACAAACACCGCGCGCGACGACGCAGCCGCCGCGACAAAGCCGCCCAGCGTGGGGCCAACGATGATACTCACGTTTGAAAACATGGCGATGGCGGAGTTGATGTCTTTGAGCTCGACAGGATCGTCGGTGAGGTAAGCCGGATAGGATGTGGCGATGGGCTGGGCGAATCCCATCACAAAGCCCAGAAACACCGCGCCGAGTAGGACGACGCCGGTCGCGCTGCCAAAGGCGATGATAGCCGTGCCAGTTGCGAGAGCGCCGATGATGCTCAGCAAGAAATGGCGGCGCGGACCCCATGCGTCGAGCGCAGCGCCACCCGCAAAGGATCCCAGGATCACGAAAACGTTCATAAACAGAACGGCCAGCGATGTCGCCACGACTGAGGCATCGTCTGCATAGGTGAGCGTTCCGATGACGCCGATAAAATAACTGGTCTGAAACCCGGTGTAGATGAGAAAGCGCATCGCCACCAGCCGCTTGGCCTGCACGGACAGCGATGATTGAGGCTTTGAGAAAAGAGATGCGAGCATGGAGACTCCTTGTTTCATACGAATGCGGACGGCGGGCATTCACCACCGTCTGTCAAATCAATCTATCCGCATGAAACGTTAAGGACGCATCAAGCCCCTTTTCTCCGTTTTTCGCCCGTCATGAACTACTTGGTAGATTGTAAGGCATGTCCCACGCATCTACCAAAAAAAAACCACCACAAAGGTGCCTGACCCCTTTGTGGTGGTTGCGACGTTTACGCTGGTTGAGACTTGGCTAGGCCAGGTCGGCGCCGTTGGACTCGATGACCTTCTTGTACCAGAAGAAGCTGTCCTTGCGGCTGCGGGCGAGCGTGCCGTTGCCGTCGTTGTCCTTGTCGACGTAGATAAAGCCGTAGCGCTTCTTCATCTCGCCGGTCGAGGCGCTCACCAAATCGATGCAGCCCCACATGGTGTAGCCCATCAGGTCCACACCGTCCTCGATGGCAATCTCCATCTGCTTGATATGCTCGCGCAGGTAATCGATGCGGTAGCTGTCGTGAATCGAACCGTCCGCCTCGACCTCGTCCACCGCGCCCAGGCCGTTCTCGACAATCATCAGCGGCACCTGGTAGCGGTCGTAGACCTCCTCCAGGTAGTAGCGCAGGCCCTCGGGGTCGATCGCCCAACCCCAATCGCTCTTCTTGAGATACTCGTTGCCGGCGCCACCAAAAATGTTGCCTTGCTCCAGCAGCACCGGATCGGCCGTGGCGGTGGCGCTCATGTAGTAGCTAAAGCTGTAGAAGTCGACCTTGCCGACGGCCAGCGTGGCGGCGTCCTCGGGCGAAACCTCCACGTGCACGCCTTCGCGGAGCCACACGCTGGGCGCCCACGAGGGATACGCACCGCGCACCTGCACGTCGCCGCAGTAGAAGTTCATCTCGCGCTGCTGCTTTTGTGCGGCCAGAACGTCTGCCGGATTGCACGTGTGCGGGTAGCAGGCGTTGCCGGCGATCATGCAGCCGATCTTGTTCTGGGGATCGATCTGATGGCCCATGGTGACGCACTTGGCGCTCGCCAGGAACTGGTGGTGCAGGGCATCGAAGCGCGCCTGTGGATCGTCCCAGTCGCAGTTGCCAAAGGCCATGGGCGTGTCAGTTGCCTCGGGCACCATGCCGCCGCCCATCACGCCGCCAAAGCCGCCCATGAGCAGGCAATTGATCTCGTTAAAGGTGAGCCAGTAGCGCACCAGGCCCTTGTATTCGGTCATGACGGTGCGGACGTAGTTGAGGTAGAAATCGATGAGCTTGGGATTCTTCCAGCCGCCGTAGTTTTTGGACAGGCCATAGGGCAGCTCGTAGTGGCTGAGGGTAACCATGGGCTCGATGCCCTGCTCCTGACAGGCCTGGAACACGCGGCGGTAGAACTCGATGCCGGCCTGGTTGGGCTCGGCCTCGTCGCCGTTGGGGAAGATGCGGCTCCAGTTGATGGACATGCGGTAGCACTTAAAGCCCATCTCGCCAAAGAGCTTGATGTCGTCGAGGTAGTGATGGTACATATCCACGGCCTCGTGGCTGGGATAGTGGTACTGGGGCAGAATGCCGTCGGTAATGTGGCGCGGCTCGGAGACCGTACCGCCGGTCATGATGTCGGGAACACCGAGGCCCTTGCCGTCCTCGTTGTATCCGCCTTCGCATTGATTGGCGGCAGTGGCGCCGCCCCACAGAAATCCATCGGGAAAAGCCATGTTGGCTCCTTTCGTACGTGTTGGGGGTGGTTGCGCGGACGTCGAAGCGGCGTCCGCAGGGAAATTTGCGTCCGGAGCGAGGCCCGCGCAGGAACCGCCGCCACGAAACCGGCCTATCTACTACTTTTTACCGCAAACCCCTGACCACACCGCAATTGCCAAAAATAAAACCGCAGGTAGACGGCTTGGCGATTTTTGGTAAACCGCCGTATGGTTGGCCCCTACCGTTAAAAGGTAGTAGATAGGCCAGTTTCGTGGCGAGGCCTCTATCGACGCCTGTGCGGGACCCCTCGTCCATTTGAAAAAAGCCGGCGGGGCGCTCCCCCGCCGGCTTGGTACCGAGTCTTTGTCGTTTGGGCTACTTGGCAGCCTCGGGCTTGTAGGTGACGAACTCGATCGCGAAGCCCACGGCGGCACCCACGAGCGAGGCAACGATAGCCCAGATCATGTGGTTGATGCCGTTGACACCGGAAGGATCGATGAAGGACAGCCAGTTGAAGACACCCAGGCCACCGGTCATATAGATCACGGAGCCGGAGATGCCGATGATAAGGCCACCCACGGCAGAACCGATGCAGGCGTTGATGAAGGCCTTCTTATCGGGCAGGGCAATACCGTAGATAGCGGGCTCGGTAACACCAAAGAAGAAGGCGGAGATCATGGCAGGCAGGGCGATGCCGCGGAACTTCTCGTCCTTGTTCTTGAGGTACATGGCAAAGAGCACGGTGCCCAGCGAGAAGGAGTGAGCGATAACGGAACCCAGGACGTAGTCGTAGCCCAAGGTAGAAAGGTTGACCAGCGCGATAGGCACGAGTGACCAGTGGAAACCGAAGATGACCAGGCACATCCAGAAGGCGCCGACGAGGGTGCAGCCCAGGACGGAACCGATCATGGGCAGGCCAAACAGCAGCGCGAAGAGCTCGCCGAGCAGGTTGGTGATGAGCGTGGCGATGGGGCCAATGACCAGGTAGCCAAGGGTAACGGTGACGGTGACGGTAATCAGCGGCACGAAGAACATCTTCATAGAAGCGGGCATCCACTTCTTAACCCAGTGCTCGAGGTTAGAGCCGAACCAAACCATGAGCAGGATGGGGATAACGGAGCTGGTGTAACCCGAGGCAGGCATAATAAGCGGCAGGCCCAGGAACGTGGTGTACCAAGAGAAGGTACCGGCAAAGCCGAGCTCGACGGAGCCGACGACTTCACCCGAGGTCAGGGCAACCATGGTGGGGTACACAAGCGCAAAGGCAATGGCCATGCCGTTGAACTCGCTCATCTTGAACTTCTTGGCGGCGGTGTAGCCAAGCACCACGGGAAGGAAGTAGAACATGCCGTCGGCGACGGTGTAGAGCAGCGTGTAGGCGCCGTCATTGGCGAAGCTCGGAACCAAGAAGGTAGCGAGCGCCAGCAGGCCCTTCATGATACCGGCGGCCGAGAAGGTGCCAAGCATGGGGCCCGAGATAAGGTCGATGATCACATCGGTAGCGCTCTTGGGAGCGGCCTCGTCGTCATCGGCGTCGACGGCGCCGCCGTCGCTAAAACCGCCGGCCTTGAGGACGGCATCGTAGACGTCCTCGACGATGTTGCCCACAACAACCTGGTACTGGCCGTTGGCGCGCATGACCTTGATGACGTTGGGAAGCTCGGAGATCTTCTCATCGTTGGCCAGAGACTCGTCCTTGAGCTTAAAACGAACACGGGTAATGCAGTGTGCGACGCATTTGACGTTGGACTTGCCGCCAACTAGCTCTACGATCTGGGCAGCAAGATCGTCGTATTTACCTGCCATGATCTGTCCTCTCTTTTCCAAATTTCGGCAAAAATATCCCCTACCGCGAGCCGGTACCTTGCCCGCAGTTAGAAACCAAAAAGTATTGTTGCGATTGCCGCCGGACTGGTGGCTTTACTCACTCGGTCTGCGAAGCCGATCGCAGACGGTTGATATGCATCATCAGATACAAGAGTTCCTCGTCCGAGCAGCTCTGCTTGAACTCTTTCTCGAACACGCGGTTGATGGCATATGCACACTGGTAGGCCTCGGGAAAATCGCGGGCGGCCTGCATAAACAGCGAGGAGTTCTCGGTCTGCGTGCACTTGCCCTTGCAGAGGCGGCGAACCAAAAAGCGCAGGTGCGCAAGAAAGCGAATGTAGCAGTACGACGCCGTGTCGAGCGAGCAGCCAAGCTGCTTTTCCACGGAATGGGTCACCTCGTCGAGCACGCGGGTGCTCTTCATGATGAAGTCCATGTCCTTGGCGCGGCCCATGCCATCGACCTCGGCGTTAACGATGTGGAGCGCGATGCTCGTGGCCTCGTTCTGACCCAGCTTGGCGCCGGTGTGCTTTTGCACGATGGCGAGCGCGGCCTGGCCGATCTCGAGCTCGCGCGGGTAGATGAAGGCTACCTCGTGCTCGAGCGGGTTGGGAGCGCTGAGCTGGTCGTCGTCGCGCTGGACGGCAAACTGCAGGTGATCAGCCAGGATAAAGGGCAGGCCACCGGATAGCTTGCAGCCAAGCTGCTGCGACGCGAAGCAGGCAATGTCGCTCGCGGCGAGCAGGACGTCGTCGGGAAGGGTGCCCACCATATCCTGCAGGCTCTCGGGAACGTTATAGAATTTGCGCTGGATAAGGGACTCATCGGCAAGCTCGTAGGGCATCTCGTGAAAACCGATGCCCTTGCCAAAGACAACAACCTCTCGGCCGTCATCGCTGGCGGCAAGAGCAACGTTATTGTTGATCTTCTTTAAAATGAGCATGAAAAAACTCCTCGGACATCGGCGCTAGACGACGGGGGTGCTATTCCTCGTCTTCTATTATGCGCAAGTGATGCCTCCCGAGGAGTAACAAACTTGTGAGCACGTGGGCGATTGTAGGATGAAACTTGCATGCGGTGTAAGCCCCATTGGCGCGAAAGTCCGCCGAACGGTAGGAAATCGCCCGTAAACGGCAAAACCACCGCAAAGGTGCCTGTCCCCTTTGCGGTGGTTTTGGCAGATGCCCCGATGCTACTCGCGCGGGGTGCCGTAGGGGTTGTACAAATCTGCGAGAGTGAATGTGCTGGTGGCGGGATTAAAGTCGAGTTCGAGCACGCAGCAGTTGCCGATGCGGTTCTTCATCTTGAGCGGCTCCACGCCCACGCCGCGCATGACCTGAGCCGCTGCGGCACCATGGCTCACGCATAACACGCTCTCATGCCCAGGGCGCTGCATGAGCTCGGTGATGGTCGCCATGATGCGCTCGCGAAACTCGTCTTCGCCCTCGCCGTCATACTGCTTGTAAAAATCGCCGTACGGCAGGCGCGGATTCAAATCCTCGCTCGCGCCCTCAAACTTGCCAAAGTTCCACTCCTTAAGGCCCTTGACGCGCTCGTAAGGCTGATCAGGAAACGCAAGCTCAAGCGTGTCGCACGCACGCTCGGACGTGGAACTGTACGCATGGTCGAACGCAAGGCCACGCTCTCGCAGGGTCGCGCCGACAGTTTTAGCCTGCTCGATCCCCAGCTCGGTAAGCGGCGAGTCGCACCAACCCTGCTTGCGGCGAAGCAGGTTAAAGAGCGTTTGACCGTGACGCATAAAGTACAGTTTTGGCATGAGACCTCCGTAATCGCAATCGTTTGTCAGCGATTATTGCACCTTGAGGTAGGTTTAAGTCAAAGCCTCTTTGGCAAAAACCACCACAAAGGTACCTGGCCCCTTTGTGGTGGAAATGGCGTTTGCCCAGATAAAACCTACCAAAATAAACCTGTCCCTATTTGGCAGGTTTTAGGCCAGATGGTCTTGGATCAGATCGCAGATGGCTCGGGCGTCGTTGATGTTGATGGCTCGGGTCGCAAAGCCGGCGTCGAATGCCTGGCGTGCCAGGGCCTCGTTGCAGGCAAGGGCCAGCGTGTGACCGTCGACCAGGTCGAGCGAGCTCTTGCCGCGCAGACGGTCGACACCGGAGCGCGCGACGACGATGTTGTCGAAGCCCTCGGTCTTGTAGCCCTCGATGATCACCACGTCGACATCGTTGTAGCGCGACAGCAGCTCGCGCGCGGGCATCTCGTCCTCCTCGCGCGTGTCGGCGTACTCCGCCCAGCGCGTGGCACAGATGAGGCCCACGTGCTTGGATCCGGCCTGGTGATGGCGCCAGGTATCCTTAGCGGGCACATCGATATCAAAGCCGTGGTGCCCGTGATGCTTGAGCGAACCCACGCGCAGCCCGCGGCGAGTGAGCTCGGCGATAACCTTCTCGACGAGCGTGGTCTTGCCCGAGTTTTGGTAGCCGATAAACGCGATCGCGGGAACGGCCGGTGCCGGAGCTGCGGGCGCAACGGCGACGGGTGTGCCCGCGGGTGCATTGCCCGCGGCTCCCACGGCCTCAACAGCAGCGGCCTGACGCTCGGCGCGGTCCCATACGCCCGAGCGACCGCCCTCCTTGTGCAACAGGCGCACGTCGACGATCTCCATGCCGCGATCGACGGCCTTGCACATGTCGTAGATGGTCAGACACGCGGCACTCGCGCCGGTCAGGGCCTCCATCTCGATACCCGTCTTGCCTGTCACGCCGGCCGTAACCAGTACGTGAAAGCCAACCTGTCCGTCCGTGCGCGCCGGCGCCCAGCCCTCGGGCACGTTCTCGGCCGGCGTCCCCGCCGGAGCGATGGGCGCAATGTCGCACTTGCTCTTGGTAATGAGCAGCGGATGGCACATGGGAATGATATCGCTCGTTCGCTTGATGGCCATGATGCCCGCCACGCGCGCGCAGGCAAGCACGTCGCCCTTTTTGGCGCGGTCCTGCAGCACCATGGCCCTGTCTCTTATAC
>URPB01000060.1:0-12838 GCA_900549575.1 uncultured Collinsella sp. | reverse complement strand
TGCTCTGCCGACGACATCGTGGGTGTCGTAGCCATCACCGCCGTCCAGGCTCAGATGGCTGAGTAGCGTACGCATCGCCCGAAGGCCGTACGGGCTAACCCCTGAAAACGTCCTCGACCAATGAAACGCCCCCGTTCTGCTCCTTCGGAGCTACGAACGGGGGCGTTTCTGGTCTGCGGAGTGTTTTCAGGGGTTAGCCCGTACGGCCTTCTACCGCCACGTAGCAATCAGGGTATCTGGGGTGGACGGCGGCTTGGCTACGAGCTGGCGCTGAAAAACTGAATGGATGAGTGCCGTTGCTGGAGGGTCAAACGATGCAGATATGGTCACTTTGGGACCGAAATGTTGGCTGCGGTCTGATGTCTGGCCCACCGGAAAGTGTGTCCCAGTATTTGCGCTCGAAATGGGATGGGGTTTCCGCCGTCCGCCTGCTAGTAAAAAAGGCCTCCGGAGCTGTTGCTCTGGAGACCTTTCGTTTACTTGCAAATGCGTGCGTTAGTTGTTCTTGGTCAGACGCTCGACGTCGTGGGCGATCATGTATTCCTCGTCGGTGGGGATGACCATGACCGTGACGGCGGAACCGGCGGCGCTGATGACCTGCGGGCCGTTGCCCACGGCCTCGCGGTTCTTGTTGTTGTCGATGCGTACGCCCAGCCACTCAAAGCAGTCGCAGAAGGCCTTGCGGATCGACCAGTCGTTCTCGCCGATGCCGGCGGTAAAGGTGATGGTGTCCACGCCCGCCATGGAAGCGATCATGGAGCCGGCCTGCTGCATGGCCTTGTAGGCGAACATATCGAAGGCGAGCAGGCAGCGCTCGTCGCCCTCAGAGGCGCGTGTACGGATGTCGCGGGCGTCGTTGGAGATGCCCGAGATGGCAAGCAGACCAGACTGCTTGTTCATCATGTCATCGACTTCCTGGTAGCTGTAGCCGCCCTCGCGCTGCAGGTAGCACACGGTGGCCGGGTCGATGGAACCACAACGGGTGCCCATCATCAGGCCATCGAGCGGCGTGAGACCCATCGTGGTGTCGCGGCACACGCCGTCCTCGATAGCAGCGAGCGAAGCACCGTTGCCCAGATGGCACGAAAGCAGGCGGTGGCAGCGCGAACCCAGGATCTCCTTGGCCATCATCCACTCATAGCGGTGGCTCGTGCCGTGGGCGCCGTACTTGCGCACGTGGTACTTGTCGCAAACGTCCTTGGGCAGCGCGTAGGTGTAGGCAACCTCGGGCATGGTCATGTGGAACGAGGTGTCGAAGACCGCCACGTTGGGCAGCTCCGGATACTTCTCACGGCAATACTCAATCGCTGCGGCCTCGCCGTAGTTGTGCAGCGGAGCAAGCGGTGCCACCTCAAGAATCTTGGCCATAACCTCGTCGTCGACAACCGCGGAATCATCGAAGTGCCAGCCGCCCTGAACGATACGATGCCCAATGCCATCAATCGTAAAGTCGGTCTTCTCGAGCTCCTCGAGCACGCGAGCGATAGCAGAGCGATGATCGGGGAAAGGGACCTCCTCGGTCTGCTTAGCGCCACCGTTCTCGGAGTGGCCAAAGATGCCCATGTCCGATCCGATACGCTCGCAGTTGCCCTTGGCGAAAACCTCGCGGGTATCGGTATCCAAAAGCTGATATTTGAGGCTTGAGCTGCCGGCGTTGACAACAAGTACGTTCATGAGACTCCTTTGCAGTGCAATACGGTCGACGCAGACCCCTTAAGGCGGCCGCATGTTAATAAGAAGTTATCATAACTTAATAAATAGCTATCAGGCATATCGCCCAACGAGCACAAAAGAAGGGCCGAACGGCACTCGGTCGTCCAGCCCCTCCCCTCTTACAATTACTTGCCGTTGACGATGCGCTCGACGTCGGAAGCGATCATGAACTCCTCGTCCGTGGGAATGACGAAAATCTTGACCTTGGAATCCTTGGCAGACAGGCACCAAGCGCCGTCACCACGCAGGGCGTTGCGCGCATGATCCATCTTGACGCCCATAAAGGCCAGACGGTCGGCAACGCCGGCGCGAACAGCCGGAGCGTGCTCGCCGATGCCGGCGGTAAAGACCAGGGTGTCCATGCCGCACATGGAAGTGGCCATCTCGGCAGCCTTGGCGGCAATCTTGTAGACGAACATATCGAAGGCGAGCTGAGCCTCGGGGTCACCGGCAGCGGCGAGCTCCTCGACGTTGCGGCAGTCGTTGGTCTTGCCGCCGGTCACAGCCAAAAGGCCGGACTTCTTGTTCATCATCTCATCGACCTCGTCGAAGGTGTAGCCGCCTTCGCGCTGCAGGTAGCACACGGTAGCCGGGTCGATGGAGCCGCAGCGGGTGCCCATCATGACGCCGTCGAGCGGGGTGAGGCCCATGGTGGTGTCCATGCACTTGCCGTCCTCGATGGCGCACAGGGAAGCGCCGGAGCCGATATGGCACACGACGACCTTGCGAGCCTCGCCGTTGGTCATCTCGGCGACCTTCTTGGAGATGTAACGGTAGCTGGTGCCGTGGGCGCCGTACTTACGGATGTGCAGCTTGTCGCAGACGTCCTTGGGCAGGGCGTAAGTCTTGGCGACCTCGGGCATGTTGAAGTGGAAAGCGGTGTCGTAGACCGTGACGTTGGGCAGGTCGGGATACTGCTCCAGGCAGTACTCGATAACGTTGGCCTCGGGGTTGTTGTGCAGCGGCGCCAGCGGAGCGACCTCGCGGATCTTGGCGAGGACGTCCTCGTCGACGAGGGAGGAATCGCCGAAGTACCAGCCACCCTGAACGATACGGTGACCAATGCCCTCGATCTTGACGCCGTTGGCCTCGAGGTCCTTCAGAACGACCTCGATGGCGACCTTGTGGTCGGGGAACTCGATGTTCTCGGTCACCTTCTTGGAACCGTTGGCAGCGTGGGTGAAGGTACCGCCGGTAAAGCAGACGCGCTCGCAGGAGCCCTTTGCGGACACCTTGTGGGACTTGGTATCGATGACCTGATACTTAAGGGTCGAAGATCCTGCGTTGACGACCAGAACGTTCATGTGTCTCCCTACTAACAGGCGGTGTGGCACCGCCAGGTTACATACGCTTCAATAATAAACCCAAACGCCCTCGCGCTCGGGTTTATTGCGTTGATATATAAGTTATCGGTGCCTAAATACTCATGGCCTTTGACTTGTAAGACGAAATAGCGCGGGGATATACACCAGGGAAGAAATCCCGAGCGCAACAAGCAATACGACTCGAATGCCCGCAACGCTACTCAGCACAGAGTTGAGCAGATAGAAAAGAACAGCACCCACCGCCACCATCTGGCTTTGAACCGAAATCAGTGAACAGCGCATCGATGAATCGACAGCATTTTGAAAAATTGAGTATTTAATTGGAGCAAATAACGAGTAGGCGACCGTCTGCAACACATAGAACACGGGCAGCAAATAGACCGGAGTAAAGGGAATCAAAAATAGAGCAGTCAGGGAAAGGCGCACGATGCCGCAAATACGCGCAAAACGGCCCTTGTCGACATGAGCAATCACACTGGGCACAATAAGCCCCATGGAGGCCGAGGCAAGGAGCTGGACCGCAATGATCACACCCGAAGCGACGGCATTCATTCCGCGACCCGCAAGCAACAGTGAGAAAAAGTCTTCCAGGGCGACAAAAGCAAATGCTTGAGAACAGTCCATGATGAACGCTGACCGAAGAATGCCATTACCCGCAATAGCAGCACCGATCATCTTCGGGCTAATTCCATACTCAGGTGTCACCGCGGTGCCCTCTCTTCTCACCTCAGGAATACAGACAACGACAACCAATGTCAGCACCATTGCGATGATATCGACCGAAAGCCCAATGAGATACGCGCCAGCGGACGAAATGAAACCGCCCACACAAGCGGAGAGGGCATAAGACACATAGAAGATGAATCGCTCAACGACATTAAGTCTTACGAGCTGGTCCTGAGAGACGCTGTCAATGTAAATCGCTTCTATGGATCCGCTCATACATGCAACGGCAAAACCTTTGAGAGCAAACGCGCCGATTAAAAGCAGAGGAGAACGGACGAGAAGCAGGGCGACATAGTATCCAAGCATCCCCACGACGCCAACGAGACCACTTGTCTTTCGTCCAAACCTATCGGCAATATAGCCAGTGGGAACTTCAAGGATGAACTTGCTCACTTGATATGCAATCATCATGCTAGAAATCGCCACCATCGAGAATCCGACGAATTCAAGGTAAACCGTCAGAAAATACAAAATGGTGCTGAAGTTCGACAGAAAAACAAACGTCATATAAAGCAAAATCGTACGATCGTTCATGCTCCGCCCTCCAAGAGCCAATAACCCAAACCGAAATCTTGGAAAAGCATGAGGGCAGAGCCGTCAGTCATGTGTTACAAGGCGTCAACATTCACTTGACGCCACGAGGCCAAATGACCTCACGAAGCAAGGTGACGCAATAGGTGAAGAAATACCGTCTGGTGTCGATCGGTCCAGACATTTTGTCGATAGCAAAAGTAGATGGGCAAGGCTACGTCATGCGAGCCTTCAATGGAGCACTCGCTCACTTCCAGTCCATCTGATGCGAGAGAAGAGCCAGAAAAACTCAATATCAATCCCCCGGCCTGAAGAAACTCAGCCTGTGCCCTGTTTCCGTATTCGACATCGCGAAAGCGGAAATTAACCAGCTGAGCTTCGGGGCATTGATTGATTGCATTGAGACAGGGCGACAAATTAATGGGAACAGCTAACCTGCCGCCCAGTAACTCACGAACGGTCATAGCGCCCACAGATTGATGACCCGCTGGGCAAGAAAGAACCTTGAGCTCCTTTTCACCCAAGTATTTCGAAGAAAGGACACTGTCCCTTGGCTCCTCAAATGAGATGGCCGCATCCGAAATGCCAAGCACAAGTGATTCAAAGCATGTGGCCGTTGGCTGATGCCAAACATCAAGGTGAATCTGGGGGTGCGAGCTTTCAAACGAGTCGTACCAGTTTTCGGCAAAAAGACGCCCCCGCCCGTGAAGACAGGGGGCGTAAAGACGGAAGTGGCCGTCGGGCGAAACGCCACCGTTCCCCGATTGAGCGTACTTTTTGAGATCGTCGACTTGTGCCAGGATCACGCGTGCACGACGCGCAAATTCTCTGCCCGCCGGAGACAAAACAGCCTCCCCCGCCGATCGGTCGAGCAAAACAATCTGATACTCAGATTCCAACTTTTTGATTGCCGACGAAACGGCCTGTGGGCTCACGTGAACGGCGCGAGCCGCTTTGCGCACGCCGCCGTAGTTCGCTACCGCTTGAAGGTATTCGAGTTGAGAAAGCTGCATAGGTTACTCCAAAGGCAGCCAAGGCGACGGGCTGTGCGTCCTCAGATGAGGTTCTCGCCCAGGTTCTTGCCGCCGAGGACGTGCATGTGGAAGTGCATGACGGTCTGGCCGGCATTGACGCCCTTGCTGGAGATGACGCGGAAACCGTCCTCCAGGCCCTTGGCCTTAGCGACCTCTTGGATGGCGTGGGCCATGGCGCCCATGGTCTCGGCAGGCACGTTGTCGGCGATGTCGCTGTAGTGCTTCTTGGGGATCACGAGCGTGTGGACCGGCGCCTGGGGGTTGAGGTCGTCGAAGGCGATGACCTGGTCGTCCTCATAGACAACGGTCGAAGGGATCTCGTGGTTGGCAATTTTGCAGAAGATGCAATCACACATGGTAGGTTCCTTTCTCACAGACCAAGGTAATTATATTTGGTCGAGATGGTTAGAACGAGAGACTGTCGTCGGTGTTGGCGGCCTCGCCGTCAGCGAGCACGTCGTTGCCGTCGACGTCCTTCAGAAGCACCGAGACCTTCTGCTCGGCATCGGACAGACGGGTGCGCAGGCTCTTGAGGAGCTCGACGCCGCGGGTATAGCTCTCGAGCGACTCCTCAAGCTCCATATCGCCCGACTCCAAGCTGCGGATGATGAGCTCCAGCTCCTGCGAAGCCTGCTTGTACGTAAGCTGCTCGACCGGGGTCTTCTCTGCCATATCTGTTTCCTTTCCTAAAGGTTTATCGCTGTGAAACGCGGCCTATTCGACCGTATTGACCGTTGCCGCAACGTTGCCGTCTGCCATGCGCACGCGGATGGCGTCGCCGGGCTTAAAGGTCTTGGCGCTCGTAGCCACACCGTCATCGCTGTATACGATGGAATAGCCGCGAGCAAGCACCTTAAGCGGCGACAGGGCATCGAGCGACGCAGCAGCTCGGCCCAGGTCGGACGCGGGTTTGCTGAGCATCGTACGTCCCTGATGCTCCAGACGGGAACTCGCAAGCGTGAGCGCATGGCGCTTGCCATCGAGTCCCGAGGTGCTTGCAGCCAGACGCTCGGGCAGGCGTTCAAAGCTGGATCGGAAAGCCCCGACCGAGCGCGTTATGGCACCGGACAAACGATCGGCCGTCAAGGCAAGCTCTGACTCACGACGCTCGACCATAAACGTCGGATCGTTGAGACACGGGCGGCATGCGGCCGCATCGAGCGCGTCGCCCAAGCGAGCCGTATAGGTATCCCAGGAACGACGGCCACGCTGATCGAGCATCTCCAGGTCGACCTGGGCCGACCCAATCATCGATGCCATCGCGGCACCCAGACGCTGATGGCGCGCCTCGAGCACATCGGCCAACTCCGTCATGGCCGGCGCCACCGATTCGGCCGCCGCCGTGGGCGTGGAGGCGCGGCGGTCGCTCACCATGTCGCAAATCGAGGTATCGGGCTCATGGCCAATGCCGGTCACCACGGGCACAGGGCAAGCCGCCACCGCGCGGGCAAGCTCCTCGTCGTTAAAGGTCATGAGGTCCTCGAAGGAACCGCCACCACGCACGAGCAAAATACAGTCGGGCGCCGGCGTAATGGCAGCGGCGCGGCGCAAGCCTTCAATAAGCTCTGCCGGCGCACCCTCGCCCTGGACCTTTGCGCCCACGCAGACGAGCTCGACGAGCGGGTTGCGTCGGCGCAGCGTACGCTTGACGTCGTCGATTACCGCACCGGAAAGCGAGGTGACAACCGCCACGCGTGAGCAGAACACCGGGATGCGGCGTTTGCGCGCTTCGTCCATCAGGCCCTCGCGGCGTAGCTTTTCGGCCAGTTGCGCCACTTGTTGACGCAGCAGACCCTCCCCCGCCAGCGAAAACGAGCGAGCGACAAAGCTCATACGACCCGTGGGCTTATAGAGGTTGAAGCTGCCCTTAAAGCTCACCTGCATGCCGTCACGCAGATCGAAGGTACGCTTGAGATAGGCGCCCTTCCAAATGATGCAGTCGACGGCGGCCGAGTCGTCCTTAATCTGGAAGTAGCAGTGGCCGCTTCGGGCGTTGGGACCACGGAAACCCGTGACCTCGCCCAGAACGCTCAGCTGCGGAATGGCATCGAGCGCACCGGCAGCGATTTCTACCGCCTGGCTCACGCTGAGCTCCTTGCGCTCCTGCCCATCCGAACCGTCAAACTCGGCGGAAACGGCATTGCCGGTTAGATTCCAGCCCGCCACGCAGCCTCCTTTCGTCATCGTGCACATGGACTCCGGCCCTGCGCAAATTTAAGTCCAACACATAGTACAGCGCCGCGGGGACACGAATCCCCGCGGCGCCCAGCGATCCAATTTGTTATCGGTTGGAGTTTCTGTTGTAGCGAGCCATAAGATAGAGCAGCTGAATAATCGAGGTGAGCGCAGCGGCAACATAGGTAAGCGCGGCGGCCGTCAGTACCTTCTTGGCACCGTTGACCTGCTTGGAACTCATACCCGACTGCTCGATGTACGCCACGGCGCGTCGGCTGGCGTCAATCTCGACAGGCAGCGTAACGAGTTGGAACAGTACACTAAACGAGAAGAAGATCAACGCGAGGGATGTGAGCCCGGCAATGTTCATAAACAGGCCCAAGAGCAACACGATGGTCCAGGTGTTCTGGGTAAAGTTGACGACCGGCACGAGGGCGGTACGTACTTTCATCATGGCATAGCCGCTTTGACGCTGGGCGGCATGGCCCGCCTCGTGGCAGGCGACGGCAACGCTTGCGACCGAACCGCCCGAACGGTTGGCATCCGACAGATACAGGTTGTTATCCTGCGGGTTGTAATGGTCGGTGAGCTCACCGGCGACACCCTTGATACCCACGGCATTGCAACCGTTGGCGTCAAGCATGCGGCGAGCAACCGTGGCGCCCGTGTCGCCGTCCGAGCGAACCTTGGACCAGGTCTTGTACGTCGAATTGATATAGCTCTGCGCAGCAAGGCCAAGCACTGTACAAACAAGAACAACCAGCAGGTACAGCGGGTCGATACCAAAGCCGTAACCATAGTAATAGGGCATGCGAATTCCTCCGAATCGAGTTACACGTTGGAGGCATTTTACCCACTCAGCCGGCTAGGCTTCCCTATAACAGTTCAATCTTTCCGTCCTTCACGGTGAGTCCCATATTGCCGGAGAGCAGATCGTCCAGGCGCGAGCCCACAAGCTCAAAGCGCCAGCCTTCGCGCAGGGGGCTCTGCTCGGGGTGGTCAATATAGTCGGCCAGGTCATCGCGCGAGGCAATGACCGAGGTCGCCACGCCCGAGCGCTCGGCAACCAGGCGGATGAGCGCGTACATGAGATCCGTCACGCTCTCCAGCTCCGGAGAGATCTGGCGATGCCCGCGCACCATGAGCGGCAGGCGATCGTGCGGGCAGCTTGCGCCGCGCTTGATGGCCATGAGCGCGCCGTCCACATCGCGCTCACCCAACTGATCGGTACCGCGAATGCTGCGGAACTCCTCAACGCGCACGGGATTGCGCTTAACGAGCGCAAGCAGCGTGTCGTCGGACATGACCCACTTGCGCGGGATGTTACGGCGCTCGGCGCGGTCCTCGCGCCAGGCGGCGAGCTCGCGCGCGATGCCCAACTGGTGACGGCTGCACGAATTGATGCGTTTGACCTTGCGGAACGCCTCGTGGCGATCGGCGCGATAGTGCGACTCGTCAGCCAGCGGGCGCAGCTCGTCGAGCACCCAGTCCACACGGCCCAGCTCGCGCAGGCGGCTCATCATCTCGGTATAGGCGACGATCAGGTACTTGACGTCATCGATCGCATACTCGATCTGTTTATCGGTCAGCGGGCGGCGCGACCAGTCGGTCAGCGACTCGGTCTTGGGCAGCGATACACCGCAGAACGTCTGAACAAGCGCGCCATACGAAATCTGCTGGCGCTCGCCCAAAAAGGCGGCGGCCACCTGCGTGTCAAAAATCGGACGCGGCAGCACGCCTACGGTATGGAGCATGACCTCCATATCCTGCGAGCACGCGTGAAAGACCTTGGTCACGCTCTCGTCGGCCATAAGCTCGGCCAGCGGCGATAGGTCGTCGATTACCAGGGGATCGACCGCTACGCTCTCGGCAGGGGTGGCAATCTGAACCAAACACAGACGCGGATGGAACGTGCGCTCGCGCAAAAACTCGGTATCGACGGCAATCGCGTCGAACTCGCGGGCGCGCTGGCAAAAGTCGAGCAGAGCCTGATGTGTGGAAATGTACATATCAACCCATCGAATAAGGTTAGGCCCGAAAAACACGGGTAGGATATCGGCATTGCCCTACAACTATACTCGGTTAGTCACAGAACGGGAACGTAAGTATGCGCTGCCTTATCATCCACAATCCGGCATCGGGTCCCAGCTCAGATGAAATCTACGCATTCACACACGCCCTTGCGCAGGGCGGCGACGAGGTCGTGATGCGTTTTATCGGCGATGGCATGGAGCCCGAGGACGCCGTGGCAGACGTGCGCGAATTCGATCGCGTGGTTGTCTCGGGCGGCGACGGCACCGTTTCCAACGTGCTCGACCAGATGCGCGGGTGCGGCGTCCCCACGCTCGTCTTCCCCTCCGGCACGGCTTGCCTGTTCTTCAACAACATCGGCAATGCCCCCGAGGCGGCGGCGCTCGCCAAGGCATGCCGCGCCGGCCGCACGGTCAAAGTCGACATGGGCGAGCTCTTTTGGCTCGACGAGAACGGCAACGAGAAGCGCCATGGCTTTATCATCATCGCTGGCTCAGGCTTCGACGCCGAGATCATGATGAAGGCCGCTCCCACCAAAAACGACATCGGCGAGATCGCCTACTTCCTCTCTGCGCTCGCCACGCCCAACCCCACGGTGGCGCACTTTACGATTGAGCACGACGGCATTGTCGAGGAGCTCGACGGCATCTGCTGCATGGCCGGCAATACCTCGGTCATCCAAAACGACATCAACCTGTTCCCCGACTGCCGCATGAACGATGGCATGGTCGACATTGCGGTCATCGAACCCGTGCGCACCGTGCAGCTGTTGCCTACTGTGATCACCGCTGCGCTTGACCCCGCCGGTAAGGTACTCGGGCGCCCGCAGTTCAAGATCATCCAGACCAAGGAAGCCAAGATTACCTGCACCCCGTCGCTGGGCATGCAGTTCGATGGCGAGATTATCTCCAGCAATTCGGGCGTCTTTGGAGCCCGCGCGCTTCCGCAATGTCTCGACCTCATCGTCGACGAATTCTCACCGCTTGGTAAATAGGAGGACCCCATGAACGACAATCCCCTGATCGGCTTTATCATCATCGTTTTGGCCATGCTCGTCGGCTATGCGATCAACGTGATCCACCGCCGGAAGAAGTAATTCCACATTGGTATGATATTCATCCAATTATCGTCTCCCCTGCTGTTTATGCATTTGCCAAACAGCGGGGGATTTTTCATTTCGGTATTTCCAGACGCTTTATCCAGATACAGTAATTGCAGGGCGTCTTTATTTGGCTAAAGCTACAGACTGAGTATAATTAACCGCTCATCGTATATTTCATTACGCTTATCGAGTAAGTATTTTTCATAGATGAATATTGTTTCCGATTCGTTACGCTAAGGGAGTGTCTTTATTGGCTGAAGCCCTCTGGCGACAGAGGGCTTTCGCACGCTGGGAGGGATTATGAGGAAAACTCACCCCGTCAACGCGCTCAAAAAGCTGGGCATAGGCCTCGCCTTTGGAGCTGCAACCATCATGTCCATGCCGACCTCTGCGCTCGCCTGCACGCAGATGTACATGGGCAAAGATCTAACGGCCGACGGCAACACGTACTATGGCCGTGCCGAGGACTTTGGCAAGCGCTATCTCAAGCACTATGGCATCGAACCCGCCCACGAAGCCGGCTTTACGTACAGCTCGAATGAGTCTGCTTTCGAATACACTTCGAATAAGCCTACATATCGCTACAGCTACGTACGTGACCATCCCTCCAATTGGGAGGGCCACACCGACGCCTACTCCGAAGCCGGTATCAACGAGAAGGGTGTCTCTTGCTCCGCTACGCTGAGCACCTCCTATAACGAGGATGCCAAAGCAGCAGACCCAATCGATGAGGCTACCGGCATCGGCGAGTACAGCTACGGCAGCGTCATCCTGGGCCAGAGCGCCAATGCCCGCGAGGGCGTCGAGCTCCTCGGCAGCCTGATCGACGAGCAGGGCACTTGCACTAACGACCAGATCATTATCGCCGACAACAACGAGACCTGGCTGTTCGCCACGCTTTCTGCCCATCAATGGATTGCCATGAAGCTGGCCGACGACGTCGCCTCACTCAACCCCAACATCGGCAGCCTCAACTACGATGTCGACCTGAACGATACTGAGAACTGCCTGCACTCCAAGGACATCGAGTCCATGCCCGTGGAGAAGGGTTTCGCCAAATACTCCGCTGACGGTAAATTCGATGTCGCCCAAACGTATGGCGAAAGCCTCGCCGATTCTGGCGTTAACCAATGGTCCCGCTATGTGCAAGGCCGCCATTATTTTGCTAGTCAGCTGACCGAAGGCACGGATTACGAAATTAAAACTATCACCGATAAGGATGGAAAACCCGTCCAAAAGGGAGCTATGGTCAGCGAAATCCAGCCTCTGTTCTTCAAGCCTGGCAAGTCTGGTTGGAGCACCTTTGAGCTGATTCGTGCCTTCGGCAACCGCGGAGAGAACGTCCCTGGTCTCAACGCGAACACTGATGGCGTTTATTGCATCGGCAGCGAGCGCAACACCGAGATCAATCTCTTCCAGATTCATCGCGGGTATGATCCCGAAGTCGCTACCATCCAGTGGGAAATGCTCTCCCGTGCCGCGTACTCTGTCGCCATCCCGCTGTACTCCGCTCTGATAACTGAAGTTAGCCCCTACTTCAGCGATCAGACCGTCTCCTTCGACCACTGCAATGCGAAAGACGTCGTGTACAACGAGGAGCCCGAGAACTCCATTAACTACGTCCTCATGGACATCAGCTCGCTCTGCTTTGAGAACCCTGACACCCTTGGTACCAGTGTCCGCACCTACCTCGACGCGCTCCAGAACGAGCTCATCGAGCAGAACAAGGAAGTTGACGCCGCTATGCTGGCCGAGACGACCACCGAGGGTCGCACCGCTCTGGCCAACAAGGCAGGCAAGGCTGCCACCGAGAACACCTACAAGAAGTGCAAGGCCCTGCTCCAGGAGATGCGCGCTTATCAGAAGGCCGGAAACTTTGACGTCTGCTTTGACGGATGGACCGGTGACTACCTGGATCCGGACACCAATCTGAACTGCTTTACCCAGGCCCGCGCCTACAACCAGAACCGTTGGAGCGGTGAGAATGCCATGAAGTATGACAGCATGATAGAAGAATGCCGCAACCTGGCGGATAACAGTAAGCGTATGGAGATATTTAAGGAGGCGGAGTCCATTCTGATGGATGAGATGCCCATTATACCTCTATATTATCTGAATGCCGTTGTCCTGGCAAAGCCTGATGTGACTGGTCTGTTGAAAAACGCCAATGGCCATACCCTGTTCAGAAATGCGGATAAACT
>URPB01000059.1:0-12863 GCA_900549575.1 uncultured Collinsella sp. | reverse complement strand
ACGAGATTGCCTCTTGTCTCGTGGGCTCGGAGATGTGTATAAGAGACAGACCGGACCCCGTCCCAAACTCTTATAGAAAACGATCTGGAAGATTACTCCTCCAAGCCGTCCTCCCCAGAAGCCTTCTTCTGCTGATCGAGCTTATGCTTACCACTTACGATAGACGTAGCGCCCAGTGTGGCCAAGCTTGCACTGGCAAGGCTCGCCATCACAATCAGATCGCCCGTCTTGGGCATGTTGCCGCCCGAGGACTTGGTAGTTGTAGTCGTCGTGGTCGTGGTGGTCACCGTTTTGGAGTCATTTTGCTCTTGGACCTGGTTGTCAGCACCGCTCTTGTCGTCGTCTTCGGACTGTTTCTTTTCGCCCTCGGCCTTGCTCTTGTCCTTCTCCTCAGATTCAGACTTCTTATCCTCGTCCTTCTTCTGTTCGGACTTGTCGCTCTTCTCCTCAGAGCTAGAACCCTTATCGGATTCGGTCTTCTCGGAAGCCTTGTCCTTGGAGTCGCCCTTTGCGGCTTCGATCTTTTCCGTGGAAACCTGATCAGAGTTGCCCTTGTTCTGGGTCGAGCCGTTATTGACGCCAGCCATCAGCGAAGAGCCCAGCGTAGAACCAAGCTGCTCGGAGAAAGAAGGCTTCTTGTCCGGCGAAGCAACGGGAACGTCCGGCGCCTTATTCGAGTCATCCTTGGAAGCATCGGAACCAGGGTTTGCGTCAGAGCCGGAGCCGTTGTTAGAGCCGGTGCCAACGGACGAATCGATCGAGCCGGTGGATGGGTTAGAGGTGCCAGCGCCGGTCGAACCAGAAGCGTCGCTGTCCGTATTGCCGGCAGAGCTTGAAGACGAATCGCCCGCAGCAGAGCCGTTTGAATCGGAGCCGTTCGAGGTGGAGCCGTTGTTGGTAGTGCCATCAGCAGAGCCATCACCGTCAGCACCGGTCGAGGGCGCATCCATCCTGTCATCGTTGGCATCGTCGCTCGAGTCGTCATTCGAATCAGGCGTCGGCGAGGGCGCCGGCGTAGGTTCGGGCTGCACGGGCGTCGCAGCGGCAGCGGCCTCGTCCTCGGCGATATAAACCAAACAGTCCTTCAGCTCGTTGCGGTAGCGGTTCTTCCAGCCCTCATGATACTGGGGCTGGCTCGAATACTTGGTCGCCACGTTATTGACCACACTGTTGGAAAGCGCCGTCACAAACTCGCGATCAGTCATACTGTTAGAAAGGTTTGCCCAACGGAAGAAGTCCCTGCAACCACCGGTGCCGCACATGTTGGTGATGCTCCACACCATGCCCTTAACGCAATCGGCACGGCCCGAAATATCAATGCCCAGGCCGCTCTTGAGCCACGCCTCGGTCACCGCATAGTACGAGTTGTACGCATACGCATCCTGCAGAGCCGAGAACTCAACAGGGTCGGTGTTATAAGCACCTTGGAAAGCCTCCTGCGCAATACGGCCCAACTCGGTGAGCTGACCGTTCTCGTACATGGCATTGCTCGTGTTGGAAATCTCGCTGCCGCGATCAATCGCATCCTTGAGCATGCTGTATTTTTCAGGGCTGTAGTTGTAGACCTGCTTCATAAACGGAATGAGCGACCAGCGGCGATCAAACTGATAGTAGCCCAGTGCGTTATAGCCGTCACCGTACGAAAAGCCCTGGTTGTAGTTGCCATGGCTCTCGTACTTGGTAAAGTACTTCATCTCGGGAGTCACGTTGACAAACGAAACGCCCTGGACCGACCTCAGCACGCCCGAGAAGGACTGCTGGGTGTAGAGACCCTTATCGATATCGGTGGCATCCGAGGCAACGCCCGGCGTGGGCTCCTCGGCAGCGGCGGGTGCCGGCGCGGAAACGGCGCCAAACGAAAGCGCCAACGTCAGGCCCGCGACAATAGCAGAATGCTTGGGCTGCATAAGATCCTCCCTGCATTGGTGTAATTAAAGTTCAGTTTGCAAAGATAAAAATCAGTATTGCAGCTCGCCCGTTGTTACACAACAACCCCTCGGTAAACGGCAACAACCCTCCGCGAAATCTTAAGGAATTGCGCTCAACCTACAGCTTAATGTCAAAGTTGATCTCGGGAACGGCGGCCAAGTCGGCCAACGTCACGCCGTCGACGTACTTTTCGATCACGTCGTCCAAACCGCGCCAGAACTTGACGGTCGAGCAAAGATCGCTGCGAGTGCAGCTGTTGTCGATGCCATCGCACGCCACTGGAGCCGTGCTGCCCTCGACGGCGCGCAGGATGTCGCCGGCACGCACCTCGGCTGGATCCTTGGCCATCATGTAGCCGCCGCCCTTGCCGCGCACGCTCTTAAGCAGGCCCGCCTTCATAAGCGGACGAACCAGCTGCTCCAAATACTTTTGTGAGATATGCTCGCGGTCGGCAACCTCGCGCAGGGCAATCTTGCCCTCGGCGTCACCAAGCGCTGCGATATAGATCATCAGACGGAGGGCATAGCGGCCCTTAGAAGAAATGAGCATACCTACCCTCTCATCGTTGCCGAGACAAAATACCAGGCTTGTTTGTCCCAAATCTTATGCACGCGGGGCAAACAAGCCTGATTATTATGTCCCACATCTAAAAAGTCGAGTGGATTAGTCGGGTTTTCCCTTGACTAACGCCGAACCCATAGTAACTTTATTCCGAGAAGATTCCTAGGGTTTAGTACACCTATGAGTACACCATATACAGAGAGGGACAGCATGAGCGCAAATCCGCTGCTTTCCATCGAAGGTCTGACCGCCTCCGTGGACGAGAAGACCATCCTCCACAACGTCAACCTCAACGTCGCCGCCGGCGAGACCCACGTTCTGATGGGACCCAACGGCGCCGGCAAGTCCACCCTCGGCCACCTGGTCATGGGCGACCCCGTTTACACGGTCAACGACGGCCGCATCGTCTTTGACGGCCAGGACATCACTGAGCTCACCACCGACAAGCGCTCGCGCGCCGGCCTGTTCCTGAGCTTCCAGGCCCCGGTCGAGATTCCGGGCGTGCCGCTGTCGAGCTTTTTGCGCGCCAGCATCGCCGGCCGCCCCGGCCTGGAGATGAAGGGCAAGGAGTTCCGCCGTCGCGTCAAGGAGCTCGCGGCAGAGCTCAACATGGATACCGCCTACCTCAACCGCGAGCTGGGCGTGGGCTTCTCGGGCGGCGAGAAGAAGAAGGTCGAGATGCTCCAGCTCCTGTTGCTGCAGCCCAAGCTCGCCATCCTCGACGAGACCGACTCGGGCCTAGACGTCGACGCCCTGTCCACCGTCAGCCACGGCATGGACGCCTACCGCAAGAGCTGCGACGGCTCCATGCTCATTATCACGCACAACACGCGCATCCTGGAGCACTTGGATGTCGACCGCGTCCACGTTATGGTCAAGGGTCACATCGTGCGCGAGGACGACGCCTCGCTCATCCCCTGGATCGACAAGAACGGCTTTGAGACCTTCGAGCGCGAGGCCGCCGAGCAGCGCGCCCAGGCCGAGGCCGCCGCTGCCGAGCAGCAGGCGTAAAGGGGCGACGCAATGACCAAGAACCGCACCGAGGTCGCGGACATCGACCGCAGCCTCTACGACTTCACCTATGGCGAGGAGGGATTCGAGCGCCTCGACGCCGGCATCACGCCCGACATCGTGCGCGAGATCAGCGCCAAGAAGGACGAGCCGCAGTGGATGCTCGACCTGCGCCTCAAGTCCCTCGAGATCTTCAACCGCTTCCCGGATCCGACGTGGGGCCCCTCCATCGAGGGCCTGGACATGGACAACATCGTCACCTACGTCAAGCCCAACACCGACCAAAAGCACGACTGGGAGTCGGTGCCCGACGACATCAAGAACACCTTTGAGCGCCTAGGTATCCCCGAGGCCGAGCGCAGCTACCTGGCGGGCGTCGGCGCGCAGTACGACTCCGAGCTCGTCTACCACAACATGCAGGACACCGCGTCCAAGATGGGCATCGTCTACTCCGGCATCGAGGAGGCCCTGCACGACCCGCAGTGGGAGCCGCTCATCCACGAGAAGTTCATGACGCTCATCCCGCCCACCGACCACAAGTTTGCGGCCCTGCACGGTGCTGTGTGGTCGGGTGGCTCGTTTGTCTACGTGCCCAAGGGCACCAAGCTCGACTTCCCGCTGCAGAGCTACTTCCGCCTCAACGCCAAGGGTGCCGGCCAGTTTGAACACACGCTCATCATCGTCGAGGACGATGCCGACCTGCACTTTATCGAGGGTTGTTCCGCGCCCAAGTACAACGTGGCCAACCTCCACGCCGGCGCCGTCGAGCTCTTTGTGGGCAAGCGTGCGCACCTGCGCTACTCGACCATCGAGAACTGGTCCAAGAACATGTACAACCTCAACACCAAGCGTGCGCGCGTGGACGAGGACGGAGACATCGAATGGATCAGCGGCTCCTTCGGCAGCCACGTGGGCTACCTCTACCCCATGAGCGTGCTCAACGGCCGCCGCGCCTGCTCGAGCTTTACCGGCATCACCTTTGCCGGCGCCGGGCAGAACCTCGACACCGGCTGCAAGGTCGTGCTCAACGCGCCTGAGACCTCGGCAACCGTCGAGACCAAGGGCATCTCCAAGAGCGGCGGCATTCAGACCTTCCGCAGCTCTATTGTGGCGACGCCCAAGGCCGAGGGCTCCAAGGCAACTGTGAGCTGCCAGTCGCTGATGCTCGACGACCAGAGCCGCTCCGACACCATCCCCGCCATGGACATCCGCGCCAAGAACGTTGACATCGGCCACGAGGCCACCATCGGCCGCATCGGCGACGATAAGGTGTTCTACCTGATGAGCCGCGGTATCTCGGAGGAAGAGGCCCGTACCATGATCGTCAACGGCTTTGCCAACCCGGTCTCCAAGGAGCTGCCGCTGGAGTACGCCGTCGAGATGAACAACCTGATCAAGCTCGAGATGGAAGGAGCGATCGGATAATGAAACAGACCACGAACACCGCTGCTACCACCCTTGAGCAGGTCAACGCGATGCCGGCGGCCACTTGGAGTTGGCTCAAGATGAACCAGACCAAGCTCGAGCTCTCTGACGAGCTTGCCGCCGCTCCCACCGAGGCCGTTGAGGTCGAGGGCTTGGACGAGCAGTTTACTGGCATGGCAGACGCGTTCGAAGCCGCCATGGACGCCATCGCCGAGCGCTTCCCCGAGCGCCGCGCCTCCGCCCCCGGCGATGCTGCCGACCGCGCCCGCATCACGCCCGAGACCGAGCTCGACGTGCCCGCCACCTCCGTCTACCAGGCCGGCGCCATCAAGCTCGAGGAGGAGCTCTCTCCTGCCGAGGCCTTCGAGACTGGCATGGGCGAGGCTGCCTACACCTACCTGGCCGACCACGCCACCAAGCGCGTCGTCATCGATGTACCCGCATACAAGCACGCCACGGTTACCGCGCGCGTGAGTGGCGTCGACGCCGCCGTGACCATCGCCGCCATCGATGTCGTCGCCCATCCCCAGTCGACGCTCGATCTGCAGATCGCCCTTGACTCCCCCGTTACCGGCGAGGGTGTCGTGGGCTCCGTGCTACGCGTGTGCGCCCACGAGTACGCCACCGTCAACGTGACCTGCACGCAGACGCTCGACGATAGCTGGATCGCGCTCGACGACACCGGCCTGTTCCTGGACGAGGGCGCGCGCGTCAACGTGCAGCACACCGTCCTGGGTGCCGGCGCCAGCGTCACCGGACTTGCCGGCGACCTGCTGGGCGATACCGCCAAGGTCACCATCGATACTGACTACCTGGGCGCCCGCAAGCAGGTGCGCGACTTTAACTACGAGCTGCGCCACCGCGGTCGCAAGACCGAGTGCGAGATCGACGCCAACGGCGTACTGACCGGCACGTCCAAGAAGGTCTACCGCGGCACCATCGACCTCGTGCACGGCTGCAAGGGTGCAACCGGCACCGAGCGCGAGACGGTGCTTTTGGCCAACAAGGGCGTCGACAACAAGACCGTTCCCGTCATTCTCTGCGACGAGGACGACGTCGCCGGCAACCACGGCGCCACGATCGGCCACGTCCGCGACGAGCAACTGTTCTATCTCGCCTGCCGCGGCCTTGACCAAAACGCCGCCGAGGACCTGTTCATCCGCGCCAAGCTGGAGGACGCCGCGCTTTCCGCCACCGACGAGCGCACCCGCGCAGCCGTCGTCCGCTTGGGCAACAACCTGATCAACAACTTTGAAGAGGAGCTCGCATGATCGACACCGAGCACGTTAAATGCGATACCTGTACCGCACCGGAGCCTATGGAGCTCGACGCCAGTGACGAGGCCTCGCGCGGCTGGCCTACCGTCGACATCGAGACCAACCCCTACAAGGCGCAGTTCCCACTGTTCCAGCAGCACCCCGAGATCGCCTTCCTCGATAGCGCCGCCACCGCGCAGCGCCCCGCCTGCGTGCTCGACGCCGAGCGCGACTTCTACCAGCGCATGAACGCCAACCCCCTGCGCGGCCTTTACTCGCTGTCCGTCGAGGCCACCGAGGCCATCGCGAAGGTGCGCCAGCAGATCGCCGACCTCATCGGCGCTTCCCAGGCCAACGAGGTCGTCTTCACCCGCAACACGAGCGAGTCGCTCAACCTGGTCGCCAAGAGCTTTGCGCCCACAGTCCTCGAGCCGGGCGACGAGGTCGTCATCACCATCATGGAGCACCACTCCAACCTGATTCCGTGGCAGCAGGTCTGCCGCGAGACCGGCGCCAAGCTCGTCTACCTCTACCCCACCAAGACCGGCCAGCTCACGACCGAGGAGGTTCTGTCCAAGGTGAGCCCCAAGACCAAGATCTTGGCCGTGGGTCAGGTCTCTAACGTCCTGGGCGTTGAGAACCCGGTCAAGAACCTCGGCAAGCTCGTGCACAAGTACGGCGGCTATCTGGTCGTCGACGGCGCGCAGTCGCTGCCGCACATGCCGGTCGATGTGGCCGACCTGGGCGCCGACTTCTTTGCCTTTAGCGCACACAAGGCCATGGGTCCCATGGGCATTGGCGTGCTGTGGGGCAAAATGGACCTGCTCAACGCCATGCCACCCATGCTCACCGGTGGCGAGATGATCGATTCGGTCACCGAGCAGGACGCCGTCTGGGCGCCCGTCCCCGAGAAGTTCGAGGCCGGCACGCAGGACGCCGCCGGCATCTTCGCCACGGGCGCCGCCCTTGATTACCTGGTCAACACGGTGGGTTACGAGAACATCCAGGCCCGCGAGCAGGCACTCGTCCACTATCTGATGGGCGAACTCATGCAGCTCGACTTTGTCCAAATCATCGGTTCCATCTACTGGGACAACCACCACGGCGTTGTGAGCTTTAACGTCAAGGGAATTCACCCGCACGACGTCGCGAGCATCATGGACATGGACGGCGTCTGCATCCGCGCCGGCCACCACTGCGCTCAGCCGCTGCTCACCTGGCTGGGCGTCGAGAACCTTGCCTGCTGCCGCGCCAGCGTGGCCTTCTACAACGACAAGGCCGACATCGACAAGTTCATCGCCGGCCTGCATCACGTTTGGAGCACGTTCAATGGGTAATCTGTACACCTCCACCACGTTTATGGAGCACAACTCGCACCCCGACTATAAGTACGAGATGGATGCCCCCACGCATGAGCACGACGGCATCAACCCCAGCTGTGGCGACGAGCTCACCTTGCAGCTGCGTGTCGAGAAGGGCGTGATCGAGGAGGCCTCGTTTACCGGGCACGGCTGCGCCATCAGCCAGGCCAGCGCCGACATCATGGCCGACCTCATCACCGGCGAGACCGTCGAGGAAGCTCACCGCTTGGCAGAGCTCTTCCTCGCCATGATCCGCGGCGAGAAGCTCTCCGAGGACGACCTGGAAGACCTGGACGAAGCCGCCCAGCTCCAGGACATCTCGCACATGCCCGCCCGCGTCAAATGCGCCGAGCTCGCCTGGCGCACCCTCGACGGCATGCTCGAGGGACAAGTTAACGAATAGCGGATGCCCTAAATCCAAGGATTTTGATTGTCGAGCCGTCCGATACGGACGACTCGGCTTTTTCATAACGAGCGCGGATACACAGTCCGCGCGTCCGGCGCCCGGTCTGTCATTTACTGCGCTGTCAGCTGCGAACACGGGCGTTTTCCACAGCATCAAATGCCTGCCGCAGGGCCACGGACCCGCCAAGCAATGTGCCAAGCCCCGTCCTACCGGGCTCCGGCTCGCCTCGCGCCTGCCGCAGACGGGTCCCCTAGGGTGCGGCGTGCATTTTTGCGAGTATTCAGCACGACAAGCCGTATGTATACGCATTGGAAGCGTTAATCAACATCTCCAGTCGCCTTTATATTGCGTTTTAGAACAAGAATCGTGGTCTCAGGAGGCGCAAACATGAGTTTCGGGAGCGTATCGGCAGGCATAAATAGTTTCAGAGCCCGTATGTTGCAAAATAGCGGCGGCGCCGACAGCACCACGATGCAGAAAACTCCGCTTTTTGCACGGCGCGGACGGGGGTAGGAACGGGCAAAACCGAGCGGAGCCGTAATTTTATGCATGACGGCAATCGTTCTATGCAAATAAAGAAGCGCAGTGACCGTACCAAGCTTTTAGAACAATAGTTGTGGCATATGGGCGACCCCAGCTGCGGTGCACAGGCGGCCCTACACCACGTTTCCGCCAGTCCGCACCGCTGTTCGTGCACAGGCACGCACAATGCGAGAAACGGTACTTTTGCCAATCCCCGTATACCGCTCAATCTGACGCACCGTAAAACCGGCATCGTGCAATCCAAGAATAACGATGTTGCGCTGCGCCGACGGTGTGGCTTTAACCCCGTTGAGCTTAACCCCGAGCCCCTTCGACAACTTGTCGGCAAAGGCTCGCCGCTCCCACTCCGTCTCTTCTAGATCGGGCATCGCCGGCTCGCAGCCGTCGGGCGTCGAAAGCGAATAGGCAATAAAGGCCTTGGCGGAACCAAAAAGCTCAAGCACGCAAGAAGGATCAGAAAATCCCCTCGCGACATCAGCCGCGTCACCGTCGTAAGCGCGCAAATGCTCGGCAAAGCTGCTCCAGGGATAACGCTCGATTAAGCTGATGCCCGCCTCCTGCGGATCGGCGTGTACGGAGCGAATAGCCTCCATCACCTGCCAGTCGGTATCGAGCGAGCGCCGGTCAAAACGGTTCTGGAACAGATGGCCTGTGCGCCTCGTGCGTTTATTGAACCGCCGCGCGTACGTCAAAAGCAGTCGGTGCATCGCCGCGCTCATCCTGTCCTCGTAATCTGCAAGCACCAAATGCACGTGATTGCCCATAAGGCACCAGGCGATAACCGTCACGCCCGCCTCGCGGCAGCACTCGCGCATCAGCTCCAAAAACTCCCGCCGGTCTTCATCGCCCTCAAAGATGAGCTGTTTGCCCGCACCGCGAGCACAGACATGGTAAAAGCCCGTAACCGTTCTCCAAACGCGCTGCATGGCGCTCCCTTCGCCGGGATCTGCTTGCCATCCAATACAGCACGATTGAAGCGTGCCATCAAAACATTCACGCAAAACAATACACTCGCGCGGCAAAAGGCAGTAAACAGGCGGCGAACGGCACCGTTGCAACAGGTCAACCCCCGCAACGCTTACAAGAGCCGACCAAAAGCTTGCCCAAGACGGACCCCTTCTATGGAAGTTCGCGACCACAGAACATAGAGTTAAACCGTTTCAATTAAAACTTCCAGACTTCTCGCTACGAAAACTGAGCCGTTCGCCGAATATTCCGTGCATTTCGCGGTATTATAGGGGCTGCATGTCATGTCCCTTTCGAAGGGTCGCCCGGCAATCGCCAGCCACGACCCCCAGACGGGACGCCAACACGATAGAGAGGAGAGGCATGCAGTACTCACAGGAAGTGGAGAACATGTGCCCCGTTGCCAAGGGTGCATACCACGGCCCCGCACCCATCCCCGAGGAGGGCAAGTGGGTCCAGGCTAAGGAGATTTCCGACATCTCCGGTCTTACGCACGGTGTGGGTTGGTGCGCACCTCAGCAGGGCGCCTGCAAGCTCACGCTGAACGTCAAGGACGGCATCATCGAGGAGGCCCTCGTTGAGACCATCGGCTGCTCGGGTATGACCCACTCTGCCGCCATGGCTTCCGAGATCCTTCCCGGTAAGACCATCCTCGAGGCCCTCAACACCGACCTCGTCTGCGACGCCATCAACGTTGCTATGCGCGAGATCTTCCTGCAGATCGTTTACGGCCGCAGCCAGACCGCGTTCTCCGAGGGCGGCCTGCCCGTGGGCGCCTCCCTCGACGACCTCGGCAAGGGCCTTCGCTCTCAGGTCGGCACCATGTTCGGCACCAAGGCCAAGGGCGCTCGTTACCTCGAGCTCGCTCAGGGCTACGTCACCCGCATGGCTCTCAACGACAAGAACGAGATCATCGCATTCGAGTTCCTGAACCTCGGCAAGTTCACCGACGCCGTCAAGGCCGGCAAGACCCCCGAGGAGGCCATCGCTGGCGCTATGGGCCACTATGGTCAGTGGGAGAACGCTGCCAAGTACATCGACCCGCGCACGGACGAGGAGACTCACTCCGTCGCCAGCGTGTTCCCGGTTCACGAGTAGAAAGGGAGGGAAATAACTATGACTGTTACGTTCGAAGGTTACGAGCGCCGCGCTGACAAGATCAACAAGTGCCTCGCCGACAACGGCATCGCCTCCCTCGAGGAAGCTCTGCAGATCTGCACCGACAAGGGCTTCAACCCGCGTGAGATCGTCAACAACACCCAGTCCATCGCCTTCCAGAACGCCGAGTGGGCCTACACCCTCGGTTGCGCTCTCGCTGTCAAGCGTGGCGCCAAGTCCGCTTCTGAGGCTGCCGCCATCATCGGCGAGGGCATCCAGGCCTTCACCGTTCCCGGCTCCGTCGCCGAGGACCGCAAGGTCGGTCTGGGCCACGGCAACCTGGGCGCTATGCTGCTCTCCGACGACACCGAGTGCTTCGCCTTCCTGGCCGGCCACGAGTCCTTCGCTGCCGCCGAGGGCGCTATCGGCCTGGCTCTGAACGCCAACAAGGCTCGCAAGAAGCCGCTGCGCGTCATCCTCAACGGTCTGGGCAAGGACGCTGCTCAGATCATCGCCCGCATCAACGGCTTCACCTACGTGAAGACCCAGTTCGACTACTTCACGGGCGAGCTCAAGGTCGTCGAGACCATCCCCTACTCCGATGGTCCCCGCGCCGCCGTCAACTGCTACGGCGCCGACGACGTCCGCGAGGGCGTTGCCATCATGTGGCACGAGAACGTCGACATCTCGATCACCGGTAACTCCACCAACCCCACGCGCTTCCAGCACCCCGTCGCTGGCACCTACAAGAAGGAGCGCCTCGAGGCTGGCAAGAAGTACTTCTCCGTCGCTTCTGGTGGCGGCACTGGCCGTACCCTGCACCCGGACAACATGGGCGCCGGCCCTGCCTCTTACGGCATGACCGACACCATGGGCCGCATGCACTCCGACGCCCAGTTCGCCGGTTCTTCCTCCGTGCCTGCGCACGTTGACATGATGGGTCTCATCGGCATGGGCAACAACCCCATGGTCGGTGCCACCGTCGCCTGCGCTGTCGCCGTCGAGGAGGCCCTCAAGGCCTAATCGCGCCCGCGCGATGCTCATATAGTTGAGCTTTGGAGCCGCTATCTTTCGAGGTAGCGGCTCTTTTTGTTTGTGCTGTCGCGGGGTAGCTAATGCCAATATATCAGTTGGGTCGAAATACGAGATGTGATGAGATGGAGCGTCAGAGCGTCCATGACGCCCACCTGCCATATTTGCCCTTTACCGATTTGCCGAGTCTTTGCGGCCCCATTGCCGATCACCCATGCGACAATGCGCCGGACGAGAAAGGAATCCGATGGAATCGACTGATGTACTGGTAATTGGATCTGGCATTGCGGGCCTTTGTGCCGCCATCGAAGCGGCACGCACGGGCGCAACCGTCGCTGTGGCAAGCGCCGGCAAGACTATGAGTGGATCGAGCTTCTTCCCCGGAACCTGGGGCCTAGGGCTTATCGGACCCGCTAACGAAGACGACGAACAAGACCTCATCGACACCATCCAGACCGTCGGCGGCGGTGTCGCCGACCCCGAGCTTGTCCAGACGTTTGTCCACGGCATTCCCCAGGCAATTGAATGGCTCGAGCAAGACCTGCGCGTTGAGCTCAAGCGTCCGCAAAACGCTGAGAGCGCTCAGCAAAAGCAGTTTATCCCCTGCTTTGACCACAAAACGCGCATGTGGCGCGGCCTCACCCGCAATCCCCTTGAGGACGCTCTGACAGCCCGGATCGAGTCGCTCGGCATTCGCCTGCTCCCCCGCCATGAGCTTATCGACCTTGTTGAGGACACGAACGGCAGAATCACCGGAACCGTGCTCTACAACCTCACCGAAGATCGAATCGTGCCCTTTGCTACCAAAGCCACGATCATCGCAGCCGGTGGCACGGGTGGCCTGTTCGAGCGAAGCCTCACTTCCGCCGACGTGCTCAGCTCATCCCAGGCCATCGCACTGGCGCACGGCGCATCGCTTACTAATATAGAGTTCATGCAGATGATGCCCGGCTTAATCGAGCCCAAGCGCAACCTGGTCTTCAACGAGAAAACCTGGCGCTATGTCAAGTTCGACCAGCCGGCAGATATTGCCGATGACAAGCTAGACGACCTGCTCGAGCAACGCTCTGGATATGGTCCCTTCACGTCACGCTTGGCCTCCCGGGCTATCGATCTCGTCATCGATCAGGCTGGTGCCGAAGGCCTGGCACTCCACTACGGCTTCCCCCGCGAGGATGTCCCAGAGTTTGTGCAGACCTTTGCCACCTGGCTGCAAGACGAGCACCTGTCTCTTATACACATCTGACGCTGCCGACGAAGAGGATAGTGTAGATC
>URPB01000058.1:0-13170 GCA_900549575.1 uncultured Collinsella sp. | reverse complement strand
CGGGTGGTTTCTGATGCGGCGCGCTGCGCGCCCCGCACAGGCTAAAGCCTCTAATAAAGGCGCCGGGAGGCGGAGACTCCCGGCGCCCGTCAAAGGGACTATGTTGTCTGTCGGACCGCACGGTCCTTCGCGGCGATAACGCTGACTAGGCCTTAAGTGCCTGCAGCTGCTTGTGAACCTCGATGAGCTCCGTCGCCATGACGCGCATGGTCTCGGTGCCGGCCATCTGGTCCTCGGCATGCAGCAGAATCAACGGGGCCTCGCCGTTACGCTCGCCGTTGGCCTCTTTCTTCAGAAGCCCCATGTGAACATCGTGGCCACCGTTATAGGCCTCGTCGCCCTGCTTGATAAGCTCCTCGGCGGCGTCAAAATCGCCCTCCTTGGCCTTTTGCACGGCATTGATGTACATGCTCTTGGCGGTACCGACGTAGCTGATGATCTCGAAGCAGGTCATCTGCAGTTCGTTCATATCCTCCATGCGGAGCACCTAGCCCATCACGCTGACGCAGTGGTCGATGATGCCGGCAGCGTTCATGCGGCCGTAGTCGACCATGTTAATGACCTCGACCGGGAAGCGGCCGCCGGCCTCCTTCTCAAAATCGCCCTTGGTGTAGCCGATCTGTGGGCCAAGCAGCAACATGTCGCACTCGTCCAGGTGATCGTGGGCCTCGTTCATGGGACGAGCCTCGACCTCAATATCCAGACCACGGTTTGAAACCTCGGCCTGCATCTTCTGGACCAGCAGGCTCGTGGACATACCGGCATTGCAGCAGAGCATGATCTTCTTCATGGTTTCCTCCTTATAACTGCGCGGCGCGCAGACGACAACTGGTTTTATTCCTTGCGGCTATTGTGCCCACCCCCCTGCATCTTTACACAAGGGAGAGAGCCGCGGGCACTGGCACCACGTACCGGTGCCCGCAAAGGTGAAAGGGACGAACGTTAGGCGTTCTACTCGGCAAGAGCCTCCTGCTTGGCGATTGCCTTCTCGGAAATCCTCATAAAGGGCAGGTAGACGGCCATGCCAATGACAATCTCGAGAGCCTGCCACACGCCGGCGCGCCAGTCAAAGCCCGTAGCGAGCAGGGCATTGATGACGGGAGGCATAGTCCAGGGCACCTGGGCGATGCAGGGGCTGATGATGCCTGCGCAGGTAAGGCCATAGGTGACGCCGATGAACAGGTCGGGAAGGAGGACAAACGGGATCATGAGCGGCAGGTTGTACACGATGGGGTAACCGTAGATAACCGGCTCGTTGATGTTGAACAGACCAGGCAGGATAGCCATCTTGGAAACGGTCTCGGAAGCCTTGTTCTTGGAGAACAGGAGCGTGTCGAGCAGGAGCATGAGGGTGCAGCCCGAGCCGCCGATGAGGGCGAAGCTGTTAACGATCTGCATGTTCATGTAGTGATCGGGCTGGATGGTGCCACCGGCGGCAAAGGTAGCCATGTTGTCGACGATGAGCATGGTCAGGATCGGCTCGACGGTAGCGCCAGAGATGGTGGACTGGTGAATACCGACGCAGAACAGCAGGTTAGCAAGGGTGTAGATGAGGATAACAGCCCACGGACCGGCGTTCATGATGCTCTTGAGCGGATTGGAGATGCACGTGGAGATGATGGTGCACAGATCGGTGCCGGCGCACACGGCGAGCAGGGCTGCGGCAAGAGCGAAGACCGCGAGGTTAAGCAGCATCGGAATCATGACGTTGAAGGAGTTGGAGACCGCGGGAGGCACGCCCTCGCCCAGCTTAACCTTGAGCTTCTCGACGCCAGAAATCTTGATGAAGAGCGAGACGGAAAGCAGGGCGATGATAATAGCCGAGAACAGACCGTTGGTGCCGGTGTTGGCAGTCGAAAGGGCGCCCGTGACCTCGGCGGAGGTGATCTTGTCGGTGAGCAGTGGGCTCGTGGCGGCAAGCGAGGCGGTGATCTGCTGCGGCATCATGATGACGAAGGCAGAGATGGCGACGACCACGCAAGCGAGCGGGTTATCGAAACGCTTGTTCTTGGCGAGGCTGTAGCCAATCAATCCGGCCAAGATGATGGCAGAGACGTTGAGGGTGCCCAGCGTAATTGCCGAGCCCCACGTCTGAAGGTTGGCAAGGCCCGCCGCATCGAGCGGGAACAGAGGGAACACGACGTTGTTAATAAGAACCGCGATACCCGCAAGGATATAGAGCGGCGTGATGGTCGCGAAGGCGTCACGCAGGGAACGCAGGTGAACCTGGTTTCCCACCTTCGCAGAGACCTCGGCAAACTTGTCGAGGAAGCTCTTTCCGTTGTCACTGGCCATGATTGCTCCTAACTTTCAAATCCGGCCTTTTCCTATGCGCACGGTGGTCTGTCGCCCTCTGCCACCAGATGTGCCATGTGTTGCGCGCGGCGGCGCGCGGTCTGGGCGTTCGCCCGGTCGCTAATCAACCACGTGGGTCGTGGCGACCTGTTTGAGCCAAGCTGCCGACTTCTTAAGGCGGCGCTTGTAGCCGTCCATAAGGTCGACCTCGACAAAACCGTAACGGTTCTTAAAGGCATTCGCCCAAGACCAGTTATCGATGACGGCCCAATAATGGTATCCACGGCACTTGGCGCCCTCGGCAATTGCCTTGGCAACCCACTCCAGGTGCTGGCGTACAAAGTCGACGCGGTAGTCATCCTGGATGGTTCCTTCGGCGTCTCGGTTCTTGTATTCGTCCATGATGCCGATGCCGTTCTCGGAAACGAACCACTCAAGATCGGGGTAGTTCTTAGCGCAGTCCATGCCAAAGTCGTAGAGGCCCTGCGGGTAGATCTCCCAGCCGCGGCTCTCGTTCATAACGGCGTCGGGCCACACGTACTCGTCGGCAAAGTGCGGCAGACCGTACTGGTCGATCTTGCTCGCCGGCGCCTGAACGCGCGTGGGGTGGTAGTAGTTGCAACCGAGCCAGTCGACAACACCCTGCTTAAGAATCTCTTGGTCGCCGGCACGGAACGGAAGCTTAACGCCGCCCTCGGCCAGGCTGTCGAGCACGTCGGCGGGAAGCTCGCCCTTGGTAATGAGGTCGAGCCACCAGCGGTTGTTGATGCCGCTGGTCATACGCACGGCCTCGAGGTCCGCCTCGCTGGGGTTCTCCTTGGTGTAGACCGGGGTAAAGCAGTTGATCATGCCGATCTTGGCATCGCTGCGAACGGCGCCCTCGTCATAGGCGCGACGGTAGTTGGCCACGGCCAGCGCATGTGCCAGCGAGATGTGATACTGCACGGTGCGAGCGCGGCTAAAGTCGTGGAGCTGCGGGAACCACACGCCCTCCTGATAGCGCTGCTCGGGCTCGACGATGGGCTCGTTAAAGGTGAACCAGTACTTGATCTCCTGGCCAAACTCGTGGAAGGCGACGTCGGCGTAATGTGCGTAAGCCTCGACAACCTCACGGCTCTCCCAGCCGCCACGGTTAAAAAGGTAGGTGGGCATGTCAAAGTGGTACAAGTTGACAAACGGCTCCAGGCCGGCTTCGCGAGAGGCGCGGAACAACTCGTGATACCACGCGGCGCCTTCCTCGTTGAGGTTGCCGTCGGCATCGAGCAGACGGCTCCACTGGATGGAAGTGCGATAGGTATCCAGGCCCAAGTCCTTCAAAATGCGAAGGTCTTCCTGGTACTTGGCCATAAAGTCATTGCCGGCGTAAGAGCCAACGCAGTTGTAGAACGAGCCCAGATCCTGGATGGACCAGGTGTCCCACAGGTTCTCGAGCTTGCCGCCCTGGTTCCACTGACCCTCAGTCTGCGGGCCGGACATAGCAGCGCCAAAGAAGAAGTCGTTGGGCAGCTGATACTGTGCCATCAAAGTCCTCGCTTTCGTGTTCTAGAGCTTCCGGTTGGAGACGGGTTTGCTTTGGCAGGCTATCCGGCGCGGGCGCGCACCGGTCATACCGATATCCAACCCGCCAAAACAAAACCGTCCCCAAACGGTCGATCCTGTTCTGCGGAAAGATTCCGTTCGTTGCTTAAACTATAGCGCTCTAATTCTAAAAGTAAAGCGTCTTTTTCTTTTTTCTTTCTCGAGCTTCTTAGATAAAGGTTATATGGGTGCCTTGTTAAGGGTTATACTTACTTGCGTATTGATATATGTCGGAAAGGAGGTTCAATGATTCCCAAATACGAGGCGATAGCTGCAGATATTCGTCGAAGCATCGAGGATGGCACTCTTAAACCGGGCGACAAGCTTCCCACCGTCGTTGAGTTCTGCGAGCTCTATAGCGTTTCCAAAATCACCGTCAAACGAGCTATCGAGCAAATCACCGAGGAAGGTCTTATTACCAGCCGACGCGGATCGGGTACCTACGTTAAGGACACGGCGGGACTTCCCGGTCAGGCGTTTTTCCAGGGCAAAAACGACCGTGCCCAGGGCTTTTCGTATGAGCACCGCGAGGAGAAGGTGACCTCGGTGGTCTACGATTTCTCGATTGTTAATCCACCAGCGGACATCGCAGCCCAGCTGGGAATTGCCGAGGATGACTTTGCCTATCACATCGTGCGCGTGCGTCAGGCCGATGAGAAGCCCATCGTTATCGAGTACACCTACATGCCCCTCGAGCTGATTCCAGGCCTTAAAAAGAAGGACCTGTACGGATCGGTCTACCACTTCATCCGCGAGCAATGTGGGCTGAAGATTTCGAGCTTCCACCGTACCATTCGCGCCGTGGCAGCAACCGAGGAAGAAGCCGAGCGCTTGGACACCAAGCCTGGCTCTCCCCTGCTCGAGCTCACCCAGATTGGCTTTTTGGACAGCGGCGCCGCCTTTGAGTATTCGGTCTCGCGCAACGTTGGCGACCGCTTTGAGTTGCACAACGTAACGTTGGCATAGGTTTTTGTAGTCATCCGGGCGCTCGCTTTGAGCTGTTTTGTGCAGCGCCCGCGCAACACAATGGGGGTATGAACATGTCCGATTTGATTAAGCTGACGCCGATCTTCCACGAGAAGATCTGGGGCGGTCGCCAGCTCGAAACCGTATTTGGCTACGACATTCCCGATGGCCCCATCGGTGAGTGCTGGGCCATCTCGGCCCACCCCAACGGCGACTGCCAGATTGCGGAGGGCCCGTATGCCGGCCACACGCTGTCGTGGCTGTGGGCCGAGCATCGCGAGCTCTTTGGCAACTGCGAGGGCAAGGAGTTCCCGCTGCTCATTAAGATTCTGGACGCCAAGGACGACCTTTCGATCCAGATTCATCCCAACGACGAGTACGCTGCCGAGCACGAGAACGGTAGCCTGGGCAAAACCGAGTGCTGGTATGTGCTGGACTGCGAGCCCGGCTCCACGATTATCGTCGGCCAGCGCGCGCATGACCGCGCCGAGGCCGCACAGATGATCGAGGACGGCCGCTGGGAAGACATGCTCAACGTGCTGCCGATCCACAAGGGCGACTTTTTCCAGATTGATTCCGGTACCGTGCACGCCATCAAGACCGGCACGCTCATTTTGGAGACGCAGCAGTCGAGCGACGTGACGTATCGCCTGTACGACTACGACCGTCCCGGCACCGACGGCAAGCTGCGCCCACTGCACATTGAGCAGAGCCTCGACTGCATCGACTTTGATGCCCAGGCTCCGACCGACGGCACGGTGACCGCGCCCGAGGTAAACGGCGTGACCGAGCTCGAGTCTAACTCCTGCTACACCGTCGATCGTGTGCGCGTCGACGGCAGCAAAACCCTCGACCAGCGCTGGCCCTTCATGTGCCTGTCGGTCATCGACGGCGAAGGCACCGTCTGCGGCGACCCCGTCCACAAGGGAAGCCACCTGCTGGCACCCAGCACCGTGAACCAGATCGAACTCGAAGGCAAGATGGAACTGATCGTCTCACACCTCTAGGTCGCACCAACAACCAAAACGCAACAAGGGGCTCCCCCGTCCATGTACGGGGGAGCCCCTACTCACATCTATTTATCTATCAGCCCACCCGGCTCTCCAGATCAAAAAGCGGACGAGCAAAGCGACGATTGCGCAACAACGTTATCTAAGAACCTGGGCGGGCGTATGGGGCAACATCGATCGCGAGTTCCGCACGAGCCGGAGAGCACTTAATGTGCTCTCCGTGCGAGCAGGACTGCCCGAGCAGGCGATGTTGCCCCATACGCCCGTCCAGGTCCGCCGGGATTATGACAGCTTGACGATCGGTGCAAAGCCCTTCATCAGCTTTTTGGTCTGGCCGGTCTTTTCGAATTGAACCTCGATCATGTCTCCGGCGACCGAGATCACGGTACCCGTGCCAAAGGTCTTATGGCTCACGGTATCGCCCGCGGCAAAGTCCTGTGATGCACTGGCGCGATCGACCTTGCGCTCCACCGTCGGGGACACCTTAGACGACGGCTTTTTGGCTCGCGGCGCGCCCGAGCCAAAGGTCGAGGCAACACGGCCGGCGTCTGGCGAGACCCCACGATGGCGTTCGGTCCCGTAACTGCTGCCGCCAAAGAAGTCGTCAAAGCTCGATCCGCCACGCGAACCGGAACCGCCGGTCGAGCGCGTATGCGAACCGAACACCTTGCCGCCATACATATCCGAGCCCATGCCCGAGCCAAAGGTGCCGTGACGGTCGCCGCGCTTCTCCCAGCCCGTCCCCTCAAAACCGGCAGAACCGATACCGCTAAACTCGATGTCCTCAAACGGAATCTCGTTGAGAAAGCGCGAGCGCGGATTGGCAGAGGTCGAGCCGTAGGTGCGACGCGTGGCGGCATACGTCAAGAACAGGCGCTTGCGAGCACGCGTGATGGCGACATAGGCCAAGCGACGCTCCTCCTCGAGCTTGCCCGGATCGTCACTACCGCCAAAGTCGTGCACGTGCGGGAAGATGCCCTCCTCCATGCCGGCCACGAACACCGCCGGGAACTCCAGGCCCTTGGCGGAGTGGATGGTCATCATGGTGATGGCATGCGTCTCGCCTGCCAAAGAATCCAAGTCGGAGCGCAGGGCAAGCCACTCCATGAGAGCCGGCAGTGCCTTACAGGTAAGCGGACCGTAGGTGCGCTCGATCTCGTCGGCATGCACGGCACCCGCCGGCATCTCCGTCGGCGCGGCATAGGCGTTACCCGCGATGGCGGCGGCCAGGGCATCCTGCGGAGACAGCGCCGGAGCGGCTAGGCTATCGAGCGGGTTGGAACCAGCGGCGTCGCGAGCGCCGACCAGCGCCTCAAACGAGGATGCCGGGGCGGACGGTCCCGGCTCGGGCGCGGGCGCACTCACCACGACGGGCTCGGGCTCGGCGCTGACAGGCACATCGGCAACACCGGCAGCGCGCAGCTCTTCTAGGCTCTCGAGCGTACCCTCGATATCCTCGTGCGTCTCCTCAAATTCGGCGGCGACGCCCAGGAATTCCTGGATGTTCTCGGCGCGGCTCTCGGACTCCATGGTGCCCTCGGCGCGGAAGGCCTGCAGCAGGCCCGTCTTGTCGACAATCATCTCGACGACGTCCTTGAGCTCGCCGTCCATGCGACGGCCCTCGCGCACCAGCGACACAAAGCTCGACAGGCCGTTACGCACCTTGGCGCTAAACATGCCTGTCTCGGCTGTTGCGATCTCGCAGGCCTGAAAGAACGAGCAGCGGTTGTCGCGTGCCAGCTGCTCAATCTTTTGAATCGAGGTGGAGCCGATGCCGCGGCGCGGCGTGTTGATGACGCGCTTGACGCTCATCTCGTCGGCCGGGTTCACGATCATCTTGAGGTAGGCCATGACATCGCGGATCTCGGCACGGTCGAAGAATCGCGTGCCACCCACGATTTTGTAGGGCACGCCCGCACGCAGGAACATATCTTCGAGAATACGCGACTGGGCGTTGGTGCGATAGAACACGGCGATGTCGTCGTAGCTCGTGCCTTTGGCATGCAGTTTCTCGATCTCGCCGGCAATCCAGCGGCCCTCGTCGCGCTCGTCGCTCGCCTGGAAGGCCTGGATCTTCTCGCCATCGCCCTCGGCCGTAAACAGGCGCTTATCCTTGCGCTGCGAGTTGTGGCGAACCACGGCGTTGGCGGCGCTCAGGATATGGCCCGTGGAGCGGTAGTTCTGCTCCAGCTTGACGGTCTTGCAGTTTTTAAAGTCCTTCTCAAAGTCCAGGATGTTGGTGATGTCGGCGCCGCGCCAGCTATAAATGGACTGATCATCGTCGCCTACGACCATGAGATTTTGGTACTTGGCGGCCAATAGATTGGCGATCTCGTACTGGACGTGGTTGGTGTCCTGATACTCGTCGACGCTAATGTAGCGGAAACGCTCTTGGTACTTATCGAGCACCTCAGGGCGGGTGCGCAGCAGCTCGAGCGTGCGCACGAGCAGGTCGTCGAAGTCCATCGCGTTGGCGGCGCGCAGGCGGCGTTCCAGCTCCAGGTAGACCTGCGCGGCCTTTTTGTCGTTGGGGCTATCGGCGGATTTGAGCATGTCCTCGGGGCCGATCATGGCGTTTTTGGCCGAGCTGATCTTGCTGCGGATCATGTTGATGGGGAACTGCTTTTGCTCGATACCGAGCGCCTGCATAATGTCACGCACCATGCGCTTTGAGTCATCGTCATCGTAGATGGTGAACTGACCGGTGTAGCCCAGCAGGTCGGCGTCCTCGCGCAGCATGCGAACGCACATGGCATGGAAGGTGCACACCCACATGCCGCGGGTACCGCTGGGGATGAGTGCCGCCAGACGCTCACGCATCTCGGCCGCGGCCTTGTTGGTAAACGTGATGGCAAGAATCTGCCAGGGCTTAACGCCCAGGTCGCCGAGCATATGGGCGATGCGGAAGGTCAAGACGCGGGTCTTGCCCGAGCCGGCGCCGGCGAGCACCAGCAGCGGGCCCTCGGTGGTCAGGACCGCCTCGCGCTGAGCGGGATTAAGGCTGTCGATGTCGACGAGCGGCTTGGCAGGCTTGGGTGCCGGCGCGGGAGCGTCGTAGATGTCAAGCGGAACGAGCTCGGGCTCCGGCGCGGCGGGGGCGGTGTACGCATCGAGCGGCACGGGTTCCGGCGCGGGCGGCACGGGTACCGCGGTGTTCTTTTCCCAGGGCAAGGGCTGGGTCATGGGCGACTCCTCATCTGACGGACGGCGCGCCTGCGGGCAGCGCCATAGTTTGAGCCGTACCAGTATACCGAGCCGCGCGGACACCGACGCAAATCACACCACGACTCCGTGCGCCACCGTCAGGCCCGCCCCAGCGGATTTGGCGCAATGGGGTCAGGTTAGTCTGCACCAATCTATTGACAATCACGAAACCGCCGATGTCATGGCAGCAGCAGCGAGCGGCGGCCAGGGCGAACAAATTGGCATGAAAAAGGGGGGCAGCATAGACCTTTTGGTCATGCCACCCCCTTTGAATGACAAGTTGTCGCCCCGGCCGCCGCGCAGCGTCGACTAAGTTAGAGGCCGAGTATCGGCTCCAGAACGAAGAAATATGCGAGCACTACGATGCCCAGGATGATGCGGTAAACACCGAAGCACTTGAAGTCGTGACGGCGGACGAAGCCCATGAGCCACTTGATGGCGATGAGCGAAACCACAAAGGCCACAACGCAGCCCACGCCCAAGATAGCGACCTCGTTGGCGCCGAACGTACCGCCCTTGATGAAATACTTGACCAGCTTGAGCGCACTCGCGCCAAACATGACAGGGATGGCTAGGAAGAACGTAAACTTGGAGGCCACCGAACGCGTGCAGCCCAAAAGCAGGCCGCCGATGATAGTAGAACCGGAGCGAGACGTTCCAGGCACCAGCGAAAGCACCTGGAAGCAGCCGATACCCAGGGCGGTCTTCCAGCTCAGGTCCTCGAGCGTGGTGATGGAACCAAAGTCCAGATTCTCGTCATCGTCCTCATCCTCAGCGGTAGCCGCGGCGGGCGCCGCAAAGTGCGCACCGGCGGGACGTCCACCCGACACCACAGCACGCGAACCAAACGAACCGGCAACAGCCATTTCCTCGCGCTTGCTCGCGCGCCAGTTCTCGATCACGATAAACAGCACACCGTACACAATGAGCGCCAGCGCCACGACGGGAGCATTGTAGAAATGCTCCTCCATCCAGTCGTTGAGCGGCAGGCCGATTGCCGCGGCGGGAATGCAGCCAAGCACAATCTTGCCCCACAGCACCCAGGTGTCGCGGCGGCCCTCCTTGCCCTTGCTGGGCGAGAACGGATTGAGCTCATGGAAGAACAGCACGCAGACGGCCAGAATGGCGCCGAGCTGAATCACGACCAGGAACATGTTCCAGAACGTCTCGCTCACGTTCATCTTGACGAACTCGTCCACCAAGATCATGTGACCGGTCGACGAAACAGGCAGCCATTCGGTGATGCCCTCGACCAGGCCCATGAAGGCAGATTTTAGAAGCTCGATGATATCCAAAGGGACCCCCTCGTTAGACACCCGCCGATATTGTTCTGCGGACGGTGCGGGCGATGTCCCATTATCAACCGTTCGGGCGCGTCTGCGCCTACCCTTACCAAAAAACTCGTCCGTTCACAGAATTGCGAGCGGTCAAACCGAAATCCTTGGGTATAACTGCAACAAGATAAAGTGTTCGGCGGCCAACGCGCCCGCGCCCGCCCGATGCACGAGCCCCGCGCCCGTGCGATAGACCAAGGAGGAAACCATGAACGAGGGCTACACCAAGGTATTTGTTTCACTCGATGGTACTGAGCAGCAGGATTTTGTGCTCGCACGCGCCATCAAGGTCGCCGCGAACAACGGCGCCAAGCTAATCATCGGCCACGTTATCGATTCCACGGCGCTCGAGAGCGCCGGTTCCTATCCGGTCGATCTGGTCAACGGCCTAGAGGAGGCATTTAAGAACTCCATCGCCAAGCAGCTCGAAGAGGCCAAGGCCAATCCCGATATTCCCGAGGTCGAGGTTATGATTCACGCCGGCCGTATTCGCGAGACGCTCAAGGACGAGATGCTCGACGTGGTTAAGCCCGACCTGGTGCTCTGCGGCGCACGCGGCCTGTCCTCGATCAAGTATGCGCTGCTGGGTTCGATTTCGACGTTCCTGCTGCGCAACACCGACTGCGACATCTTGGTCGTGAAGTAGGTTCCTTCCCGCCGGCGCAGGGCCTGCGGGGTTATCACGCCGACGTCCTCGCCGCTTCGCGGCTGCGGGATGTCGGCTTAGATAACCCCTCCCGGCCTTGCGCCTTCGTCACCGTACTTCAACGAGTTGGCTGATAAAAGATGGCGTGCCGCCCCGTTTGGGGCGGCACGTTTTGTTTGGGCGGCCGTTTGCCGTGTGCGTTACTCAAAGTATTGGAACTTATTCGTTGAAAAAGCGAATGTTACGACGAAGCCTTCGCCCGGCTCCGATGCCGCGGTGACGTCGATGCCCATCTTGGAGCACAGGCGCGCCACCAGGTAGAGGCCGATGCCTGTTGCGCGCTTGGTGGTGCGGCCGTTGTCGCCGGTAAAGCCCTTCTCGAACACGCGGGGCAGATCTGCCGCACACACGCCGCAGCCGTTGTCCGCGACGGTAAGCTCGATGCGCTCGCTTGCCAGGCCCTCGTCCAGCAACGCGCCCGAAAACACGATCTTTGCGCCGTCCTTGCGCGCATATTTAATGCTGTTCTGAATGAGCTGGCCCAGAATAAACTCGAGCCACTTCTCGTCGGTAAAGACCTCAAAGTCGAGGTTCTCGCACACCGGCGCCACATGCGCCGCGATGAGCTCGCGCGCGTTGGCTTTAATCGCACCCGTCACCAAGGTCTTGAGATCCCAGCGACGAATCAGGTAGTCGCGCTCCACGACTTCCGAGCGCGCATAGTAGAGCGCCTGGTCGATATAGCGCTCCACGCGGGCAAGCTCGCGTGCCAGGTCGTCCACGCGCGACAGGTCGTCTTCACTGCCATCCAGGTTTTCCAAAATTAGATGGGCCGCCGCCAAGGGCAGCTTGGCCTCGTGGACCCAGCTCTCGATATAGTCGCGATAGTCATCGGTCTGACGGCGGCCTTCGGCAACCTCGTCGCAGGCGGCTTTGCCCACCCGGCGCAAGACCTCGTATTCTAGCTCGCCCTCGGCATAGGTCGGGCATTGCACCATCTCCTGCACCCATGCGGGACTCTCGAGCTCCTCGGCCGCGCGCTCCAGCTGGCGCAGAAAACGGCGGCGGCGCGCGTACTCGATCACGATGCCCAGCATGCCAAAGATAAAGGACACGCCGACCGCCACGACCACGATAGAAACGGGTGCGCCGGCGACCGTCAGCACAAAGCAGCTCAGCAGCACGCCGCACGTCCACACGGCGACGGGAAGCAGCGCATCTTTAAAGAACTTGCCAAACGACATAGCCGGCCCCTAGACCGAATAGCCCTGGCCGCGGTGCGTCGTCAAATACCCCTTGATGCCGATTTTTTCGAGCGTGGTGCGCAGGCGGTTGATGTTGACGGTAAGCGTGTTGTCGTCCACGAAGGCGTCAGAGTCCCACAGGTCCTGCATGATGGCCGAGCGCGAAACGATCTTGCCCGCGCGGCTCAGAAGCAGCGAGAGAATACGCAGTTCGTTTTTTGTGAGCTCGGTGCTGGTGCCCGTTTGCGTGTTGGTGACCATGGAGCGTGCGAGGTCGAGCTCCAGTCCCTTGTGGACGAGCGTGCTGCGCTCGCCCGCCGCCGCGGTGCGACGCAGCAAGGCATTGATGCGCGCCACGAGCACACGGGCGCTGTAGGGCTTGGGAACAAAGTCGTCCGCGCCGAGCGTCATGGCCATGACCTCGTCGATCTCGGTCGTGCGCGACGTGAGGACGATGATGGGAACCTCGGATTCGCGGCGAACCTCGTGGCAGATATGCTGGCCGTCCTCGACGGGAAGCGTGAGGTCGAGCAGCACCAGGTCGGGCGCGGCGGCGAGAATATCGCGCGAGACATGCTCAAACGATTCGCAGGCCTCGATTTCAAACCCGGCGCGGGCAAGGATGTCGATAAGTTCACGACGAATGGGCTCGTCGTCCTCAACGATATAGATTAGCGCCATGGATTCCGCCCCCCTCTTGGTTGTCTTGCCCCATTATGACCGCGGATCCGCAGATACGCGCCTCACGCGGCACCAAAGTGACAGAACTGTTCGCGAGCGGGGGCGTTTTGTCCGCCTCGCACTCGCAGCGATGGCGGGGACCAAAATGATTTTTTAAGGCTCTGTTAGACCAGGATTGACATGCCGGCCTGCCGGCTAACTCGCCGTCTCCC
>URPB01000057.1:0-13214 GCA_900549575.1 uncultured Collinsella sp. | reverse complement strand
ACGAGATTGCCTCTTGTCTCGTGGGCTCGGAGATGTGTATAAGAGACAGCGCATGCGCCGTCACGCCAGCCATTTCAATCTCGAACCACGTACGCCCCTTGTGCGCCACCTGGATCTGTCCGTCGGTGGGCTCGGTGTCCAGCACCCATTCGCGCGAGCTGACCCAGCCAGCATCGATCGCGGCCTCTGAGCCGCGCATGAAGTCTTCCTCGTCGACCGAGCAGATGAGCGAAAAGCCGCGGCGTGGCAGCGCGCCATCCGCCGCCACGCGCTCGAGCGTATGGACCAGTGCGGCAATGGCGCAGGCCAGGCCACCCTTCATATCGCAGGCACCGCGGCCATAGAGTTTATCGTCGCGCACAACCGCCCCAAGCGGTTCGATGTCTGCGTCCCAGCCATCGCCCAAGGTGACGGTATCCATGTGGCAGATATAGATCAGCCGCGGCTCGTCGCTTTGGCCCGGCACGGTGACTTTAAGGTTGCGGCGCCCGGGCAGCACTTCGAGCTCCTCAATCTGCACGGCATCGAGCGCAGAACTATCAAGTTGTGCCAGCTGCTGCTCAATGAGCCTCTTAATGAAGCGCTCAATTTCATCCTCATACGCGCCCGGGTCTGAGCTGTCGATCCGCACAAGCTCCTGCGCAAGCCGCCAGGCAAAATCCTCATCAACCATATGCAACCTCACAATCAGTTTGCTTTCCAAACCGATTGTAAGCCTCCTGAGAGATCCGCGACGTGGGCGTGGCAGTATTTACCGTTCGCAGGCCGAGCCAGCGCGTTTGCCGTCCGGGCGGGTTCACAAGCGACGCAGCGGGTACGTACCCTTCATGGACGACATGCTGTGCGACATATCTGCCTTTCGGTATCACCGGATACCTCCACAGGTCTTGGCAATAATGCCGGACCTGCCCGATTCTGCGGACGATCCGCGCAGGGAGCACCTATGTGAGCATCCGCTCGTCACGCATTTCCTGGGCACCCCGTTACACGTGTTGGCGCAGGGCAGCTGCGGACGTAAGGGCGATCGCATTGTCAGGCATGTTTGGAACGGGGAGAGGCCGTTTGATTCCGTGCGGCAGACGGAGTTTGGCCTCGATGTTGCGTCCCCACTCTTTACCCTGCTGACCCTGGCTTCCTCGGTCTCAAACGAGCGTCTAATCATGTGCATGTATGAGATGTGCGGCACCTTTGCCGTGTGCAAGATTGCGCCTCAGGTAAAGTCGGCACTTGAGCAGGCATACGGGGGCCGGTGGGGTGACGCACGGTCGGGCTGGGAAAACGTAAAGGATGTCTCGGGGAATCCAACGGACTTGTGGAAACGACCTCCCTTGATCGAGCTCTCTGAGCTTACAGAGTTCGTCGATAAGGTCCGGGGGCTCCGCGGCGCTAAATCGTTCATACGAGCCGCGAAATGCATTACGGGGGTGGCAGCATCGCCGCTCGAGGTCCAGGCTTCGATGCTGTTTGGCCTTACGAGGTTGCGCGGCGGCGAAGGGCTGAGCCTTACCAATAACGTTGAGATTCGTATGACGCGCAGCGCCCGCCTGATTTCGGGGCTTGATAGGCGCTATGCCGATATCCTGCTGGCAAATAAGGACGGCAGCCGAGAGTGTCTGGTTGAATGCCAGGGTAAAGCCATTCACGGATCCATTGAATCCAAGATTTCGGACTCCGATCGAACGACGGCGCTGCAAGCGATGGGATATCCCGTCATTCTGATGACCTATGGTCAGCTGGCCGACTCCGATGCCTTCCGCGTGGTGATGGAGCTCATCATGTCCTATCTCGATGTGCCGCTGAAAGACAAGACGCCGCGACAGCAGGAGCTCGAACGGCGGCTTCGTGAGGAGATTTTTATCGATTGGGCAGGAATGTAGCCGCGCGGGTGGAAAACGGTCGCGCGGACTAGAGTTTTGGTCACAAAAAGACTTATATTTCGCCTTGGAGGGGCCTTAAAAATGCTATCTAGAATAAGTTGTTTCGGAAAATGGACAGTCAACTTACATTCGGCACATAGAGATCGATTTTTACCTACTAAAGTCCCTGATAAAGCTGTTTATCAAAGCGGGTGTGCTTAGCGACTTGAGCCTCACTATCGATTATCTGAAAAAACTTGTTATGGGTATCATTTTAAAGTCGTCCGGAGCAACAAAATCGGCCCCCGTTTCGTGAAAACGGGGGCCGAATGGGCTTCGTGGTCTGTCTGGCAGGATTGGCGCCGGCGCTATTTAATCACGCGCACACGATACATCGACGGAATATGCTTGAGTGCCTCGATCGTGCTGCCGTCCAGGTGCTCATCGGTGTCGAACATGGTGTAGGCGTTCTCGCCAGCGGACTCGTTGGTCATGCGCTGCACGTTGGCGTTGTCCTTGGCGAGAATGGCCGTGATCTGGCCGATCATGTTGGGCACGTTGGCATGCAGGCAGGCAATGCGGCTTGCGGCGCGCGCCTTGCCCATGCTGCAGGCGGGGTAGTTGACGCTGTGCGCGATGTTGCCGTTTTCCAGGTAATCCTTGAGCTCGCTGATGGCCATGTCGGCGCAGTTGGCCTCGGCCTCGCCGGTGCCGGCGCCCGAATGCGTGGTGATAAACGTGTTGGGCATCTTGACGGTCTTGGGCGTGGCAAAGTCGCAGCTAAACCAGCTGAGCTTGCCCTCGCGCAGGGCAGCGTCGACGGCGTCCTCGTCAATGATGGTTTCGCGCGCGTAGTTGATGAGCACGGCGTCGGGCGCCAGCAGGTCGATCTGCTCGGTGCTGATCATGCCGATGGTATCGGCCTTGCTGGGCACGTGCACGGTGAGGTAGTCGCAGCCGCGGCAGAGGTCCTCGAGCGTGCCCACGCGCTGCACCTCGCGACTCAGCACCCATGCGTGCTCGACGGAAATGAACGGGTCGTAGCCGTAGACGTCCATGCCCAGATCGACACAGGCGTTGGCGACCTTGGAGCCCACGTTGCCCAGGCCGATGACGCCGATGCGCTTGCCCTTGAGCTCGCGGCCCACAAAGGCCTTCTTGGCCTTTTCGGCATCGACCTGAATCTCGGGGTCGTCGGCGTTGTCACGCACCCAGTTCATCGATTGCACCACGCCGCGGCTCGAGAGCACCAACATGCCCAGGACGAGCTCCTTGACGGCGTTGCTGTTGGCGCCGGGGGAGTTAAAGACGACGACGCCCTTCTTGGCGTACTCCTCGACGGGGATGTTGTTGACGCCGGCGCCGCAGCGGGCGATGGCGCGGATGCCCTCGGGCAGCTCGTAGCCGTGCAGGTCGGTGGAGCGCATCAGAATGGCGTCGGCCTCCTCGGCGGTGCCCACAAACTCGTAGCCCTCGCCAAATTCGACTTTGCCGTCCTTGGTAATGTCGTCGATGGTTTTAATCTTGCGCATGAAAAACTCCTTAGCGGATTTGTTTATAACAAGTGGTTTGAAGTGGCTGGTCGGCCCGCGTGTTGCGGGCTAGTTAGATCGCGGGCTCAAACTATGCTGCGCTTCGAAGTCCTTCACGTACGTGGCCAGCGCCTGCACGTCCTCCATGGTGACGGCGTTGTACACGCTGGCGCGCATTCCGCCGACGAGGCGATGGCCCTTGACGTTTTGGATCTGGTGCTCTGCCGCGCCCGCAACAAAGGCCGCGTCGAGTTCGGCGTCGCCGGTACGGAACGTGACGTTGGCGATGGAGCGGCTGTTGGCCTGCGCGGTGCCATGGAACAGCTCGCTGTGCTCGAGCAGGTCGTAGAGCAGGTTGGCCTTGGCCCAGTTGCGCTCGGCCATGGCGGCAAGTCCGCCGGTCTGCTCAACCCAACGGAACACCTTGCCGCACACGTAGATGCCAAAGGTGTTGGGCGTGTTGAGCATGGAGCCCTTGGCGGCCTGGGTCTTAAGGTTCATGTACTGCGGCGTCTGCGCAAAGGCCGGGCCGTCGGCGATCAGGTCGTCGCGCACGATGACCACGGTCACGCCAGCGGCGCCGGCGTTTTTCTGAGCGCCGGCGTAGATGAGTCCGTAGCGCTCGACGTCGAGTGGCTGCGACAAAAAGCAGCTCGAAACATCGGCGACCAGCGGCACATCGCCGCAGTTAGGCAGCTCGCGGTACATGGTGCCAAAGATGGTGTTGTTCTGGCAGATGTAGACGTAGTCGAGCCCGTCGCCCGCAGCCTCGGCGGCAATACGCGCGTTGATGTCGGCCATGTCGGGGATGCGGTCGAAGTTGGTGTCTTCGGAGCTCGCGAGCAGCACGGCCTCGCCGTACTTGGCGGCCTCCTTGTACGCCTTGTTGGCAAAGTTGCCGGTCACGATGTAGCCGGCGCGCCCGCGGCGCATGAGGTTCATGGGGATGCCCGCAAACTGCAGCGTGGCGCCGCCCTGCAAAAACAGGACACGGTAATTGTCGGGGATGCTCAGCAGGCGGCGTAGGGTTGCCTCGGCGTCGTCGATGATCTGCTGGTACATGCTAGATCGATGGCTCATCTCGAGCACGGACATGCCGCAACCGCGGTAGTCCATCATCTCGTCGGCGATCTCGGCGAGCACGCTTGTGGGCAGTGCGGCCGGGCCAGCTGAGAAGTTGTGCACACGTGCCATCTTCTAGTTCCCCCTCGTAGTCGTTTGAACGTTCGGGATACTTTAGCACAGTGGAGCGCTAGGCGCGACCGCATCACGGTAAAACTCGAGTGCGCCGCTATGATTTACAGGATGGTTACATGGGGGAGGGCGGTCGCAAGGTCTATATCGCCGGGATATACCGTGACAGGTACTCTTTGAGCGCGGGGTCGCACACATAGAGATACGTTCCTAACATGCCGCGCGTCATGAGGACGTAGTAGGCGTTGACGATGATCTTTTGCAGATCATCGTCGCTTGCCTTTTTCTTGGCAACGGCATCTTTGAAGTTTGCCCTGTTAACGTTGACTGCATCTTTGTTCGAATCGTAGTAAATGTCGGGACCCAGAATTACGAATCCGTAGTTGAGGTCGTAGCCTTGTACCGTATGAATGCATCCGACTTCGTTGACGGCGTTGGCGGAGTTAACCCAATCCTTCTGGGTTGAGTTCCAGCGTTTGGGAATGCCCTCGATGACGATATCGAACGCATCTTTGTTATTCTTCGTTTCCCACTTCCACGCAAAGCCTGCCATCATGCGGGATAGACCAACTTCTTCTTCCTTGGTTTGCTGCAGAGAGCAGAAGTCCTCAAATCGGTCGACGATTCCAAACTGGTATCTGGGGATATCGCTGTCCGGATCCCCGGCTCGCGAATCGTAAGGCTCCTATGAAAAGAGTGCTTTGAACTTCATGCCGGCATGCATGTACGCTTTGTTATCAAGCAGGTCGTAGACAAAATCGAGGTACTCATCGCCGCCACGCACGCGCATTTGGGTACTCAAGTTGAATTCTTCGGTCTCGATGCCGGCTTCTTCGAGTTGGTTGAGTCGCTGCTCAAGGCCATCTCGGTTGAGTCCCGATGCGCGGACTTGCTGTTTGGGGTCAAAGAACAGGTACGCCTTGTCGCAGCATTTGAAAATCCAATCCACCTGGCTGCTCGTGCGCGGCAAGCTGAGTCGTTCACATGTGTTGTAGAAAGCTCCGATGCCGGCGCCGGCGGATAAGTAGTTTCCCAGTCGGTGCGCCTCGTCGACAAGCAAGACGTCATACCGATCGTTTTTTGTGACGTCGTTGGGGCTCAGGATATCGCCGGGCTTTAACCCGGGGAGGAAGTGCGTGAGTTTTTTGAGCGTCTTGCTCAGAGACTCCATGGGCGTCACGAAGCCGACCCGCAGACCGGAAAGGTTCGGCTCATTTTTGATTTTGAACATGAGACTGATGGCGAGGATTGTTTTGCCTGTTCCCGGCGCGCCGTTCACGACGGTTACGCGCTCTTTCTTGGGACCGCCGTGTTTAATGTCTTCATGCTCTTGCTCGAGCCGCCTGTAAATCGCCTCAATCGTTTCGTATTGATCGGGCGTGAGCGTTTTGAAGGGCGAGAATTTGAACAGGTCGGTATTCTCGAGCTCTTCGATGGGGTGGATCGCATAGTTCTCTTCGCGAAGCTTTGTCCAGAGGTCTCTGAACTTCTGGCGATACTGAGGTCGCTCAAAATAATCGAACTGGGCATAGCCATTGTTGGCGTTGGTTACCTGGTATTTTTCGTCAGCGCAGAACAGCTCGATAAGTCGATTCTCAAACTCAAATGTTGCTGACTGATTGAAGGTTGGATTGTCAATCAGGAGGGTCCGGTCGAAGTCTTTGTCCACGTTTGCGGCGTGTTGCTTCATGCGGCGTCGATAATTGGTCGTTTGACCGATGTACGCCGTTTTGTTTTTACTGTTGGTCAGAATATAGAGAACGGGCCAACTCTCGTCATGGTGGAATCCGGGCTTTGGCGTGCCAAAGTCCTGCAGCGATTCGCTTGCCTCGAAGGGTTGGGGGAGGGGAAGCGTGTATTGTCGAAGGGCGAACTCATTACTCATGGTGGGCCGCCTTTCTGTATTCGCTGGAGCTGGTGTCGACGGGATAGCGCTCGCCGTTGCGTTTGAGTTTGGACGAGAGCGCCTTTGGGAGGTCGATTCCGTTTAGATCGGCGAAACGTAGGAGAAAGAGGAGCGTGTCGGCAACTTCGTCTTCGATGGCTTGGCGCTGATCAGGGCTATCGAACATTTCTGCAATGCGCTTGTCGCTCATAAAGCGGAAAAGCTGAAGGAGTTCGGAGGACTCTGTCGCTATGCCGATGGCAAGTTCCTTTGGAGTGTGATATTTGCGCCAATCGCGCGCATCACAAAAATCTCTGACTTGTTCTGTCATGGCAGTGAGCTTGTCCATCATCCGTAACCTCCCTGATGTTCATTATTTTATTATGGCCGTATCTGGAGTTTATTGCACATCAGTTGGGACGTGCGGTTTGTCCGGCCGCGATTGCCCGGTAGGAGGATTCACCGTGAAGATTGAAGTTGATGTAGACCAGCTGCGCGAGGGCTTGCTCGACTACGCGGGGAGCGCGGCTGGCGTGGGCTTTCCCGCTGCCATGCTCGACGTGATGGATATCGAGGACGAGTCGCCCCAAGAGCTCCTAGCCCGAGCCGAACGCGAAGGCCTCGACCTCCGCGACTTTGCTGTGGGTGACAGCTAGTAGCTGAAGAGGGACGGGCTGCTAGGAAGCTAGCGTGGCGATGACGGCTTCGTCGCCGGCGTATATTAGGGTGTTGCCATCGGGGATGATGGTTTGGCCGTCGCGCTTGAGCATCACCACGATAAACGGGTGCTTGCCCTGCGGCACGTCGCGCAGGCGCTGACCGGCCAGGCGACCGTGGGGCGTCACGGTGACCTCGCGCAGCGTAACCTCGGCACGCTCTTCGAACGTTGGGGCTGCCATCACCAGAAGGTCGCCTTCCTCGATGACGGTATCGCCGTTGGGCAGTACCGGGTGTGCCCCGTCGCGCAGCACCAAGACCACGAGCATGTCCGTCGCGCTGCCAATATCGGCGAGCGAGCGCCCGGCAAACGGATGGCCAGCGCCCACCTTGAGCTTTACAAACGACATGCCGTCCTCGTCGTGGTAGTCGTTAAAGGTGCGGCGCACGTCGCCGGCCGCATCGATCATATCGAGTTTCTTCGCCACCGCCGGCAGTAGCGAACCCTGCACCACAATGCTCGATACGGCAATCACAAACACCAGGTCAAATAGGTCGTGTCCGCCGGGAACGCCGGCCACCACAGCAAAGAGGCTAAAGACGACCGAAGCCGCGCCGCGCAAGCCCGCCCAGCTTACGAGCGCAACCTGGCGAGGGCTCGTCTTAAAGGGCGCCAGCAGCAGACCGACGGCGATGGGGCGGCTCGCAAAGAGCATAAACGCCATGAGCGCCAGGCCGGGTAGCAGCATTTGCGGCAGGCGCGCGGGCGTGACGAGCAGGCCGAGCAAGAAGAAGATCGTCATCTCGGCCATCTCGGTAAGGGTGTCAAAGAAGTGCGCCATCTCGACCTTGCCGGTGATGTCGCTCGCGCCCAGCACAATGCCTGCCAGGTATACGGCCAAAAAGCCGTTGCCGCCCAGGTAGCTCGGCAGTGCGTAGGCGACGATCGCCACGGCGAACAAAAAGATAGTCTGCGCGCCCTCGGCCGTTGCGTGTGCGCGCTCAATCAGGCGGCTGGATATCCAGCCGATGGCAAGGCCCAGCCCCACGCCCAGGATGATCTGCTTGGCCAGCAGCACGGGAATGTCGATGTTGCCACCCGCCGCGAGGGTGGCGAGTACCGCGGTGAGCATGTAGGCGACGGGGTCGTTGGAGCCCGATTCGACCTCGAGCAGCGAGTCGGTGCCGCCCTTTAGCGACAGGTTGTGCTCGCGCAGCACGCTAAAGACGCTCGCCGCGTCGGTCGACGCCACGACCGAGCCCAGCAGCAGGCCGCCGATCCAGTCGAAGCCCAGTGCGAAGTGTGCGAACACGCCAGTGATGCCGGCGGTGGCGATAACGCCGAGCGTGCTCAGCAGCACAGCGGGCGCGGCGACGGGTTTGGCACGGTCGATGTTGGTGTTAAAGCCGCCGTAGAACATGATGAACAGCAGCGCCGTGCTGCAGACGGTTTCGGTGAGCGCGTAGTCGCTAAAGTCGATGTGCGCCGGACCGTTGACGCCGAGCAGCATGCCGAGCGCAATAAAGATGAGGAGGGTGGGGAAGGGGAGTTTTTTGCCGACGGGTTTGATGGTCAGGCACAAAATGATGACGAGGCCGATAAAGAGAAGTATCTGGTTCATGGATAGTGTCCGCTCCTGGGTGGTTGGCGTGGCACGGTCAGTTGTCTGCGGTTATTTGTACCCAAAGGTGGTGGGTTTATGGGGGCGGATTACGGGCGTGCGCGATATCGTCATAGACGGCTGCCGTCTTTGCCTCTGCTCGGAAACCCTTTCCAGCTTTATTGCAACGGAGTACAATGGGTAACGTTTAAGTTCAACTTGAAGTTTTAGTTGCGGCGCCGGGCTTAGACCGCAATGCAAGGAGAGGCGTACCATGGCGATCTATGTGACATCTGATGCTCACGGGCACGTGCGTGCGCTTGACGAGGCCCTGTCTAAGATCTCGTTGACGTCCGACGACACGCTGTACGTGCTGGGCGACATGATCGATCGCGGGCCCGATCCGGTCGGCGTTATTAAGCTCGTGCGCTCGCTGCCCAACGCCCACGTGCTCAAGGGCAATCACGAGCAGATCATGCTCGATGCCATCATTGGCCAGGACCCGCTCGATGCCGAGACCTGGGATATCAACGGTGGCTGGACGACGAGCGAGCAGCTCAACGACATGGAATTTGAGGCATACGAGGAGCTCGTGCGATGGATGGCCGCGCTGCCGCTCTACGCGGTGGCCGAGACCGAGGAGCGCCCGTACCTGCTGGTGCATGCCGGCATCCAGACCGAGGCGGCGCGCGCGTTTTTGCTTGAGCATGGTGTCGATTGCGGTGACGGCAGGGGAGCGGTCGATGCCGATAGCGAGCTGCTGCGGCAAATGCTCGCCGTGCAGTCGTCCGATGACCTGCTGTGGATTCGTCACGGCTATTGGGATGCGCCGACGGGACTGCTTTCTGCCGAGGGCGAGGGCCCGGTCGTGGTGAGCGGCCACACGCCCACGGTGTCGCTTGGGCGCTATTGCGAGGTTGGCGGCCTGGCGGGGCTCGATGAGGAGTCGGGCCGCGGGCAGATTGTGCGCCTGGGTGGCGAGGATACCGCCGGCGTGCCCGATCGCATCGACATCGACTGCGCCGCCGCCACCGGCTCCGAGTTCGGTCGCGTGGGCATCCTGCGGCTCGATGATGGGGCGGAGTTCTACGCGAACATCAACCCGGGCGAATAATCGGTGCAAGTGGTAGCTAATTTGGGACGGGGCTTTTTTGACTACTCTTGCCCTTCTGCCCGCTAATTGATTTCTCTGGGACGGGGATTAAATAATCATTTGGCTGCCCGCTGGCTAAGTGAGTAGACTTTTTTGGAAATGCCGAGCACCCAACATATTTGCCTCAATAAAACCGCAGGTCACAGACTTGTGCTCTGTCGGTGTGGTCAGGGATTCGGTAAAAATCTACTCACTTAGTTTTACGTAATGCATATTGTCTTCAACGAGACCCCAGCCGGGGCGATTCCATCGCAAATTCCGGTGACCGGGGCAGCTAATTAGGCGCCGTAGGGGTTGCGGTCGCGCTCGATGCGCTGGCGGATGTGGGCGTACTCGATTATCAGCAACACCAGGAGTAGGGCCATGATGGCTAGGTAGCTCACCACGGCGCCCATCAGACCCAGCAGGTTGATCAGGATCACCGGTAGAACTACGCTTACGGCGAAGCAGATCAGGTAGATCTTGGTGACGTCGCCGGCATGGCGCAGCACCGTGATGATGGCGTAGATAAAGTCGATGGCCGCGGTGACGCCGCCGGCGACAACCATCAGCAGTGCCAGCGTGCGGTAGCGCTCAAAATTGAGGCCGTACATGAAGCTCATGAGGGGGATGCCGGGGCCTGCCATAAATGCGGCGCACACGCCGGTAATGACCACGATCAGCGCCATAACGGCAACAATAATCAAGTCAAAACGGCGACGCTTGCGCGGATTCGCCCAAATGCTCGACAGACGCAGGAGCTGCGGTTTATAGATAAATCCAATGCTCAACAAAATAGCCTGTGCCGGAAAGAACAGGGCATTAAAGTACAGCTGATACTTGTAGGCCAGCGTGCCTTCCATCACGAACTTGGGCATGCTCTCGATAAGGTTGAACAGGAACAGCGCGCCAAAAAGCGGGGCGCACTGGATAAACAGGTGACCGACCTCGCGCAGACTCATACGGCGTGATTTTTCGGTTTCGAGCAGGGCGAGCGGCGCGGTGACCAGCACGAGCGAGGCGATCGCGGCGACGCCCATGGCCATGGCGGCGATGGGCATGCTGCGCGTGAGGAACAGTGCCACGCTAAAGACCGCGATGACGCCGGCGGAACGCAGCGTTTGGCTCATGCCGGCCAAATAGAGCTTGTCGGCCTGCTGCAGACGGCCCTCGTACACGTCGGCGACGCCGTCGATGACCTTGTAGAGGTAGACCCCAAGGCCGATCGTCGCCATCTGCGCGTCATAGCCGCGGGCGCTGCTGTATACCAGGCCGCATGCCAGTGCGAGCGCTCCGCAGATCCAGCGGTTGAGCTGGTAGGAGGCAAAGGAGGTTTTTTCGTCGATGTCCGAGACCTGAAAGTTGCGCACGCCGTAGTTGCACGCGATCATGATGAGCGTGCCGGTGACAAAGGCGATGGAGAACTTGCCGGCCTCCTCGGCGCCTACGAGCTGCGTCGACACAATGGTGAGCAGCGGAAATGCCATGCCCCATACGGCGCTGCCCAGCGTATTCCAAAGGTAGTCGCGACGGGTGGCGTGATCTTCGTACTCGGCTTCTTGTGTGGAGAAGCCGCCGCCGTAGACGGCTCCGAGCAGGCGGTTCCACCAGGCATTGACCATGCGGCGGATGGGGCCGGGCTCGCGATCGCGCTCGCGGCGACGGCGCGTGGCCTGGCTGCTGTCGGGACCGCCGGCGTTACGCTGGCTTAGCTCTTGGATTCGAGCGAGCTCCTCGGCGGTGTGCGAGGCGGGGAACAGGCCGTTCTCGATGCGTCCGCCCTGTCCGTGCGCCCCGTCCGATACGGTGGGGTCGGCGACGCCATTGCGGCGGGCGATGGCGCGGCGAATGCTATCGATGGGCGTGATGCTCAAAGCGGAGTCCTTTCTATTGCTGCGCTCTAGTATAGACGCGACGGTGTACGCTCGTGTTTTTGAACAGGTTGTTCGATAATTTCGGCGGCGCCATTCAGTAGTCGGCACTTAGGGACGTTCCTTATGTGCCGGCATCCGGGGACGCTCCTTGGTTGTTGCCTGTTCAAGAGTGTCCCCAACGACTAGTCGTTTAAAAACGTCCCCAATGACTAGGCCGCTTGCGTGCGATTTTTGACCGTTGGGCGGGCTTGCCGCCCTTGCCGCAAAAACGTTTTTGCATATCGGGTACAACGGGCTTTACGTGAGTAAAGTGCGCGCTGCGTCCACGTGTCGCGCTTTTAAAGGAGGCCCCATGCCTGGTGTTACCCCTGCAGAAGTTTTGTCCAACTTTGGTCTTACGCTGGTCGAAGATCCCGCCGAGAATCAGCCCCGTCTGCTGGTCGATCTACCCGCCGCGGAGCTCGTCGAGCACGCCATCCGCCGCGAAGAAGGCCGCATGGCATCCAACGGCGCGCTGGTGATCGAGACGGGGGAGCGCACTGGTCGGTCCCCCAATGACCGCTTTATCGTTGACACCCCCGATGTTCACGACAAGATTGCCTGGGGTGCCGTCAACCGCCCGCTTTCTGCCGAGAGCTACGAGGCCATCAAGGCCGGTATCGTCAACTACCTCAACGAGTGCGATGTGTTCGTCACGCGCGGTATGGCCGGTGCCGATCGCAACCATACGCGTCGCCTGCTTGTCGCCTGCGAGCGTGCCAGCCAGGCGCTCTTTATTAAGCAGATGCTCGCCCGCCCGCTTGCCCGTGAAATCGCACGCACCGGCGAGCCGGACTTCTGCGTGCTCGCCGCTCCCGGCTACCAGTGCGATCCCGCCATTAAGGGCCTCAACTCCAGCGCCGCCGTGGTCATCAACTTCCAGGAACGCGTGATTCTGGTCGCCGGCACCGGCTACTCCGGCGAGATTAAAAAGTCGATCTTTAGCGTCATGAACTACCTGCTGCCCGTCGAGGACGACGTGCTGCCCATGCACTGCTCGGCTAGCATGGATCCCGTCACGCACGAGACCGCCGTGTTCTTTGGTCTGTCCGGCACCGGCAAGACCACGCTTTCTGCCAACCCCACGCGCCTGCTGATCGGCGACGACGAGCACGGTTGGTCCGACATGGGCATCTTCAACATCGAGGGTGGCTGCTACGCAAAATGCGAGGGCCTGGACGCCTTCCACGAGCCCGAGATCTTCAACGCCGTCCGTTTTGGCGCCATTTGCGAAAACGTGGTGCTCGACGAGAACCGCAAGCCCAACTACGATGACATCTCGATCACGCACAACACGCGCGTGGCATACCCTGTGGAGCACATTCCCAACGCGTGGACCAAGGGCATGGGCACCACTCCAAGCGTCGTGCTTTTTCTGACCTGCGACGCCTTTGGCGTACTGCCGCCGCTCTGGTCCTGTCTCTTATACACATCTGACGCTGCC
>URPB01000056.1:0-13440 GCA_900549575.1 uncultured Collinsella sp. | reverse complement strand
GTCCATGGACGACGAGATGTTCCGTCTGCGCGCGGCCGACATCGCCGACATCCGCACCGGTATTCTGGCCGAGCTGCTGGGCAAGGAGGTTGTCGACCTCTCCGTCCTGCCCGAGAACACCGTCGTTGTCGTGCACGACCTTACGCCGTCCATGACCGCCACGATCGATAAGGCCCACGTTGCCGGTATCGTCACCGAGACCGGTGGCCGCACGTCGCACTCCGCGATTATCGCGCGCGCCCTCGAGATTCCGGCCGTCCTTTCGGTCTCTAACAGCTGCACCGCGCTTCGCAACGGTATGACCGTCGTCGTCGACGGTGGCAAGGGTGTTGTCGAGGCCGATCCCGACGAGGAGACGCTCGCTGCCTACACCGCCAAGGCCGAGGCCTTCGCTGCCGAGAAGGCAGCCCTCGAGGCCTTCCGTGGCAAGCCGTCCGTGACTGCCGATGGCATCAAGAAGATCATCGCCTGCAACATCGGTAACCCCGATGACGTGCCCAACGCGCTCGATCACGATGCCGAGGCCATCGGTCTGTTCCGCTCCGAGTTCCTGTTCATGGACTCTGCCGAGCTTCCTTCCGAGGAGGAGCAGTTCAACGCCTACCGCAAGGTCGCCAGCGCGCTCAAGGGCGCTCCGGTCATCATCCGTACGCTCGATGTGGGCGGCGACAAGGACATCCCGTACCTGCACATGGTCAAGGAAGATAACCCCTTCATGGGCTTCCGCGCCGTGCGTTACTGCCTGGCCAATCCCGACCAGTACAAGGTCCAGCTCCGCGCCCTGCTGCGCGCCAGCGCCTTCGGTGACGTCAAGATCATGATCCCGCTCGTCACTTGCGTCGAGGAGGTCGTGGCTGTCAAGGAGCTCGTCGAGCAGTGCAAGGCCGAGCTGACCGAAGAGGGCCGCAAGTTCAACGAGAACATCGAGGTCGGCATCATGGTCGAGACGCCCGCCGCTTCGCTGCTCGCAGACCGTCTTGCCGAGGTTGCCGACTTCTTCTCCATCGGCACCAACGACCTGATCGGCTACACCATGTGCGCCGACCGTGGCAACGACACCATCTCCAACCTGTACCAGGTGTACTATCCCGCCGTGCTCCGCTCGCTCAAGAACATCATCGAGAGCGGCGTGAAGGCCGGCATCATGGTCGGTATGTGCGGCGAGGCCGCTGCCGATCCGCTGCTCGAGCCGCTGCTGATCAGCTGGGGCCTGGAGGAGTTCTCGATGAGCGCTCCGTCGATCCTGCGCGCCCGCAAGACCATCAGTCAGTGGACCAAGGCCGAGTGCGACGAGCTCGCCGAGAAGGCGCTCGCCTGCAACACCGCCGCCGAGGTCAAGGCTCTGCTCGAGTCCGCAGCTCGCTAATTTGGTATCAGAGGTAACCGCGTGGTTGGAATGGGCCGGCCACGCGGCCCTCACATATACAGGGGGTACTGTAAATGTTCTACACGCTAACCGCTAACCCGGCTGTCGACATGACGGTTTCGAGCTCTCCGCTCGAGCCCGACGAGAACGTCCGCACCGGCTCGGCCAGCTACACGGCTAACGGCAAGGGCCTCGACGTGTCCTTCGCCTTTAAGAAGATGGGCGTCGACACCGTCGCGCTCGGCTTCTTCGCCGGCTTCACGGGCAAGTTCATCGTCGAGGAGGTCATGAACCTGGGTTGCCTCTGCCGCCCGGTCTGGACCGACGGTATCACGCGCATTAACACCTACGTCAACGATGGCCAGCACGAGTACGGCATCCTGAACCCGGGTGCTCCGATCACGCCGCAGCACCAGGAGGAGCTCTACAACATCCTGGACACCGCGGGCGATCTCGAGTGCCTGATCGTTTCCGGCTCCGTGCCTCCCAAAGCTACGCCTGACTTCCTGGCTCAGGTCATGGAGCACGCTCAGGCTCGTGGCGCTGATGTCGTCCTGGACCTGTCCTCCGACAAGCTCAAGGAGCTCGCTCACAAGAAGCCTCTGCTCATCAAGCCGAACCATCACGAGATGAAGGCCATCTTCGGCGTGCCGGTCGACACCGACGACGAGGTCCGCGTTGCCATGAAGATGGCTCACGACGCTGGCGTTCAGAACGTGCTGCTCACCCGTGGTAGCCGCGGCGACGCTTACTTCTCCAACGGCGAGGACATCTGGTACGCCAAGCGTGAGTTCAACATCAAGCTGGTTTCTTCCGTCTGCGCCGGCGACTGCACCCTCGCTGCGTTCCTGCACAAGTGGTACAGGGATCGCGACAACGTCGAGGAGGCCATGAAGCTCGCTATGGCCACCGGCGCCAACGTTGCCGAGTCCGTCGGCATCGGCGACTTCGGTCACGTCGACGAGTACAGCAAGCGCGTTGCTGTCCGCAAGCTCGATCGTCAGTAATCGAAACGCGACATATTCGTGCGCATGTGGCGCCCCGGTTTCGGCCAGGGCGCCTTTTTTGTTCCGCCACGGGGGAGAGGTGTCCCGCCGTACTTCATCGCTTCCACACCGTTCACCGAGTTGTCCTAGCCTTTTACCGATGTGTGGAATATACTTTCATTAACACGTTGCTTCGTGAAAGGAACATTCATGATTTACACGCTCACTGCAAATCCCGCCATTGACTACAACATCGCCTGCGACGGCCTTGCTGCCAATACCGTCACGCGTACCCGCAATGCCGTCTACACGCCCAACGGCAAGGGCCTCAACGTCTCGTTTACGCTTGACCACTATGGTGTCGACACCACGATCCTGGGTTTCTTCGCCGGCTTCTCGGGTGAGTTTATCGTTAAGGGCGCCGAGGCCCTGGGCGTGCCCGTCAAGCCCGTGTGGACCGACGGTATTACGCGCGTCAATGTGTTCCTCAACGCCGGTCCCGACACCGAGTACAACATGGTCAATGCCGGTGCCGCCATTAACGAGGCCAACGAGCAGGAGATGTTTGAACTTATCGATTCGCTCGATGACATGACCTGCCTGGTCATCAGCGGCTCGCTGCCTCCCAACACTTCCGAGGGCTTCTTGGCTGAGGTCCTGCGCCGTGTCAAGGCCAAGGGGGCCGAGTTCGTCCTCGACATCTCGAGCCATCAGCTGGCAGACCTCATTGCTCTGGAGCCACTGCTGATCAAGCCCAATGACGACGAGCTGCTTGACATCTTTGGCATCAAGGTGAGCGGTGGCGACGACGAGTCCGTCAAGGGCGCTATGGCCGAGCTGCACGCCAAGGGCGCCAAGAACGTGCTGCTGACCCTTGGTGGCGCCGGTGCGTACTTCTCCAACGGCGAGCATATCTGGTTTGCCAACCGCACCTTCGACGTCAAGCTGCTGTCGACGGTGTGCGCCGGCGATTCCTCGCTCGCTGCCTTCCTGTCCGTGTGGCACGACGCCCCCGAGCGCGTCGAGGACGCCCTGCGCCTTTCGATGGCCACTGGCGCCAACGTGGTCGAGTGCCCCGGTCTGGGTGATTTTGCCAAGGTGGACGAATATAAGAAGCACATCGAGGTTCGCCAGGTCTGCTAACCGCATCGATACATCGTTGCCGAACACCCGCTTTGGATTACCAGGGCGGGTGTTTTTTGCGCGCTGAACGTATGTGGCGTCTGCTGTCTCGTTTTATCGAATTGACGACGCGATTGCGTGTGCGCGCTTTCTCGTTTCTTGTTAGACTTCTTGAGAACCATCGATTAACGCTCACAAGTGCAGGAGGCCATAGGCATGTGCAATGTTTCGCTCAACGGTACTCAACCGTCCGATGCGTCCCTGCGCGTCCTGCGCGCGCTTGAGGCGTCTGGTCTTGAGGCTTGGTACGTGGGCGGTTGGGTGCGCGACGCCCTGATGGGTTGCCCCAGCCACGATGTTGATATGTGCTGTAGCGGCCTGTGGCAGGAGTCCAAGGCGGTGCTCGAGGCCGCTGGTATCGCGGTCGTGGAGTCGGGCATTAAATTTGGCGGAATCACGGCTATTTCCGATGGCGAGCGTATCGAGGTCACCACGTACCGTCTGGATGGCTTTTACACCGATGGTCGCCATCCCCAGAGTGTGGAGCGTGCCGCCTCGCTCGAGGACGATCTGGCGCGCCGCGACTTTACCGTCAACGCTATGGCCTGGCATCCCGAGCGCGGGCTTGTCGACCGCTACGACGGCCAGGGTGACTTGGAGTGCAAGCTGATTCGCGCTGTCGGCGATCCCAAGCGTCGCTTTAACGAGGACGCTCTGCGCATGTTGCGTGCGGTGCGCTTTGCCTGCCGCCTGGACTTTATGATTGAGCCCGAGACTAAGCGCGCGCTTGCCGAGTGCGCGCCGCTGCTCGACGCCGTGGCGCGCGAGCGTGTGGGTATTGAGCTTGAGGGCATTCTTTCGACCGGTCATGGGGGAGACGCGATGCTGCGCTACCCCGAGCTCATCTGTGCCTCTGTGCCTGAGCTGGCAGCGGGTCGCGGCTTTGATCAGCGAAGTGTCTATCATGCGTTTAACGTTTACGAGCATATCGCCCGTGTGCTGACGGTGGCAGGGGAGCTTGCGCTGTGCGACGGCGTCGCGCCCTCGTCGAGCCTTATGTGGGCGGCGTTTTTGCACGATGTGTCCAAGCCCGATTGTTTCACGGTCGATCACGCCGGCAGCGGACACTTCTACGGTCATCCCGAGCTCGGCGCCAAGAAAGCGCGCGTCATTATGGATCGCCTGGCGCTCTCGCACGACCTGGTGCGCGACGTGTGCCTGCTCATCAAATATCACGACAAGCCGCTGCGCCCCGAGCGCTCCTGCCTGCTCAATATGATGCGCGCGCTTTCGGGCGAGGGCGTCGACACGCCGCGTTTGATGGACGAGCTCATGGATCTTAAGCGTGCCGATACGCTCGGCAAGGCCCCGTCGTGCTTCTATTACGTTGAGACGATTGAGGAGATGCGCGCGATGGCGCACGAGCTGCTGAAGGCGGGGGAGCCCTATACGCTCAAGATGCTCGCCATCAACGGCGGCGACCTGATCCGTGCCGGAGTCAAGCCCGGGCCGGAACTGGGGCAGCTACTCAACTCCGCCCTCGACGCCGTGATCGAAGACAACATCCCCAACGAGCGCGAAGCTCTTTTGGTCCATCTCAACTTGAATTAGCTACCCAGTTTACCTGTGTGTTCCATAACCTGCCGACAATTTTTCGGCAATTTGGAATTTCTTCTTGCGCTGATGTTTTTTGTCCCGTAATATATTTCCTCGCAGCACGGCAGTGCAGATGTCATGTGGCCCGTTCGTCTAGCGGTTTAGGACGCCGCCCTCTCAAGGCGGAGATCACCAGTTCGAATCTGGTACGGGCTACCAAAATTGAACGCCCGGGCCTCGTAAGAGACCCGGGTTTTGTGTATTGACCGATATTTAAGGCGCGCGTTGAGTCTGCCGCCCGGACCGAGGAGTTGTCATGGACCTGCCTATCAGCTTGGAAGACATCACGTATGCCGAGAACTATCTGGCGCAGGGCGACCTGGCTACGGCGACGCCGCTGCTTGAGCGTCTGGTGGAGCTCGCCGAGGAGTATATCGACGCTGAGTGCAAGACGGAGGAGAAGCGCCAGTACTTTAGCTTCGACAGCAAGTTTGAGCGCCTGGCCTATCGCCGCGTGGAGAAGGATCCGCGCGAGCTGGTGCAGGTCGAGGTTCCCTTTGACCGCCTGTACTCCGACATGGCGTTTGCCTACATCCGCCAGCAGGATTATGTGAGTGCTCGGAATGCCCTGATGCAGGCCGTGCGTTGGGATCCCATGAACTGCAACTATCGCTTGGACTTGGCCGAGCTGTTCCGCGCGCTCGAGGACAAGCAGGAGTGGGCATCGCTCTCGTTCTCGGTGCTGGAGCGCGCGAGCGACGGTAAGTGCGCCGCACGCGCCTACACCAACTTGGGTCAGTACTTCTTGGAGCCCGAGACCGAGAACATTTCGGCTGCCGTGGGCTGCGCGCGTCTGGCGCTGCGCCTGGCGCCCAACGATGCGCATACGACGCGCCTGCTCAACAAGATCCATACCACCTATCCGGATGCCGCGGACGAGAGTGACGACCATGTGATGGGTGAGCTCGCCCTGCAGGGCGTGCCGACCTCGCCTTCGGCCGAGATTGCCATCTGCCTGATCATGTGTGCGACCGACGCTGCGAGCGACGGCGACAAGCAGGAGGCTACGCGCCTGACGGTCCGTGCCCGCGACCTGGTGGGCGAAGAGGCGTGCGCGGCGATTATCAAGCTGGTGCGCGAGAGTGATGCCGAGCTTAACGCCGAGCGCAAGGCAAAGCGCGAGGCTGCGGGCTCAAACGCCGATGGCGCCAAGGAGGCCGGCGATGCCCAGTAAGCGCGAGCGCAAGCTCATTTCCAAGAATCGCTCGGCTCATCACGAGTACTTTATCGATGAGACGTTTGAGTGCGGTATTGAGCTGAGCGGTACCGAGGTCAAGTCGATTCGCGAGCGCGCGTGCCAGATTACCGATACCTTTGCACTGATTCGTGGCGGCGAGTGCTGGCTCGTGGGCCTGCATATCCACCCTTATAGCCATGGTGGCGTGTGGAACCGCGACCCTGATCGCCGCCGTCGTCTGCTGCTGCACCGCAAGGAGATTGACTTTCTCGACGGTAAGCTGCGCAACCGCGGCTATGCGCTGGTGCCGCTGGAGCTCTACTTTAATACCGACGGCCGCGTAAAGCTGCTGCTGGGCCTAGGCCGCGGCAAGAAGCTTTACGACAAGCGCGAGGATATGGCCAAGCGCGATGTCCAGCGCGAGATCGACCGCGCCCTCAAGGAGCACAATCGCTAGGCGTTCTGTATAAGTTGCGGTGGAATACGGACTGTTTTGCCTGTTTGAGGGGCTATTCAGTCCCTATTTCACCGCAACTGCGGGCGTCTCATCTTTCTTACTGTTCTGACACATATGTCTCAAAGGCGGCATCCGTTATGGGCGCCGCCTTTTTTGTGGGTACATACATCCATGAGGTTCCAACCCGGGTTAGGGGAGTGATCGTTATGGACAAAACTGCGTTCTTTACCATGCCGAGCGGTCTGTACGTGGTGAGCGCCGCGGCAGACGGGCTGCGCGCCGGCTGCGTCATCAACACTGCGGTGCAGGTGACGTCCATGCCGCCGCGCATTTCGGTTGCCGTGAACAAGGACAACGTCACCTCGGGCGTCATCGCATCGGCCAAAGCGTTCGCGCTGACCGTGATCGATCAGACCGCCGACATGCTCTACATCGGTAACTTTGGGTTCCGCACCAGCAGCGATTATGACAAGTTTGCCAAATACGAGACCCGCGAGACGGCTCTGGGCATGCCCTATGTGCCCGAGCACGCGACGGCCCTGTTTAGCTGCCGTTTGATCGACACTGTGGATGTGGGCACGCATCTACTGTTTATCGGCGAGGTCGAGGATGCCGAGCACCTGAGCGACGAGACGCCGCTCACCTACGATTACTACCATAAGGTCCTGAAGGGCAAGACGCCTCCGAAGGCGTCCTCGTATCAAGGCTAGAAATGTTCTAAAAATACTTGCATTATATTATTGATAACATATACTAATAAGCGAAGTACATCACCAGTCGCGTTCGAGAGGAGAACATCATGGCTGAGGAGAAGAAGACGTATAAGTTCGTGTGCATCGTTTGTGGCTACGAGGTTGAGGTCGACACGCCCGAGCTGCCCGAGGACTACGTGTGCCCGGTCTGCGGCGTCGGTCCCGATCAGTTTGAGCTCGTCGAGGAGTAGCTCGCAGACACACGGCGAAAGCCGAACATAGCTCTGTCCAAGGGCCTCGGTCGAATTCTCGCCCGGGGCCCTTTTCCTCCGCCCCCAAGGGATCGCGGTTGCTGTTGGCCGATCCTGTCTGTTGTGAGTCCGGCCGACCTTTTGTCTCAATCTGTAACATCTAACGGTGGAAATTTGGCCCACTTGTTACAGATTGAGACAAACGGAGCTGACCCTCGGAATGATCTCGATCTGTAACATCTAGACATCAAAAGCGGGTCTAGATGTTACAGATCGAGACGTTTGCCTGAGTAGGTGCCCCGCCCCATTACATCCCTGTCAACAACACGACATCGAGAATCGTCACGATGGCACCGATCCCTACGAGCAGCGCGTTGAGTGGACGCGAATTGGCGTATTTGCCCATGACGCGGGGTGAACTGGTGAGCCGTATGAGCACAAAGACCGTAATCGGTAGCTGAAGCGACAGCAGTGCCTGACTCCAGATGAGACCTTCAAAAGGATTTGGGACGACCAGGCACGCCGTCACTGCGCCGACGAAACAGGCCGCCACCCCGATCGAGGAATGTCGGTCGTGGATATCGTATTCCTCGTCGAACATGCCCGCAGTGATGGTCCCCGCCGCCATGCCCGCTGTCACGCTGCTCGATAGTCCCGCGAACAGCAGCGCTACCGCAAAGATGGTCGAGCTCGCCGGGCCCAGAATGGGGGAGAGCGTGGCCGCTGCGACGGCGAGGTCGTCTACGACCATGCCGTGCGCAAAGAAGGTCGTTGCGGCCAGGATGACCATGGCCGAGTTGATTGCCCAGCCCACGCCCATCGAAATGAGCGTGTCGAAGAGCTCGTAGCGCAGACGCTCTTCGATAACCTGCTCGCCTTGGCCTTCGAAGTGCATGGATTGGATGACCTCGGAGTGCAGAAAAAGGTTGTGTGGCATAACGACCGCACCCAGGACACTCACGATAATCGCGGCAGAGCCAGTGGGCATACTGGGCGTGATCCAGCTTGCGGCGGCTTGCGGCCAGTCGACCTTGACTAGTGCAAGCTCGGCCAAAAACGAGAGTCCTACCACGCCTACGAAGGCGATGATCCAGCGTTCGGCTCGCTTGTAGGAGTTCGTCATGAGCATCGCCATCGATACTGCCGCCACGATGACGCAGCCCGCACGCACGGGCAGCCCAAAGAGCATTTGAAGGGCAATCGCGCCGCCCAGGACTTCGGCCATGGCGGTGGCGATGGTCGCGAGATAGGCGCTGCCGAGCACCGCGCGTCCCACGATGCGGGGGAGAAAGCGGGTCGTGGCCTCGGCAAGGCAGGCGCCCGTGGCGATGCCCAAGTGCGCCGCGTTGTGCTGCAGCACGATGAGCATAATCGTGGACAGCGTGACGATCCACAGCAGCGCGTAGCCAAACTGCGAGCCCGCGGCCATATTGGAGGCCCAGTTGCCCGGGTCGATAAAGCCGACGGTCACGAGCAGCCCGGGGCCGATATGCCGCGCAATGTCTAGGCCTCCGTGACCACCGGTGCGTCGGGAGCCAAAGTGTTGTTTGAGATGGTTGAGCATGGTGCGCTCCTGCGTATGGGCGGCGTGACGTCGCATCTGGGTCGTGCGGCGCCACGCGTCGGATTTGGGTTGGGGCTACTTGTGCGCTTTGCCCTGATTGGCCACGGCGTCGATCTTGGCGGCGATGGTCGCCGGGTCGCCGATGTAGCGCTTGTCGAGGACATTGAAATCGGTATCGAAGGTGTAGACGAGCGGCACGCCGGTGGGGATGTTGACCTTGAGGATCTCCTCGGGCGTGAGGTGCTCGAGCTTCATGACGAGTGAGCGCAGGGAGTTGCCGTGTGCGGCGATGAGTACGCGCTTGCCGGCGAGCATCTGGGGGCGAATCTCGTCTTCGAAATAGGGCCAGGCGCGGGCGATCGTGTCCTTGAGGCATTCGGTATAGGGCAGCTGGTCGGGCGCGACATCACGGTATTGCTCCTGGGTGTGGGGATCGCGCGCGTCGTTCGGCTCGAGTGCCGGCGGGCAGATATCGAAGGAGCGGCGCCAGATGAGCACCTGCTCGTCGCCGTGCTCCGCCGCGGCATCGGCCTTGTTGAGACCCTGCAACGCTCCGTAGTGGCGCTCGTTGAGCTTCCAGGATTTGATGACGGGCAGCCACTCGCGATCCATTTGGCCGAGCACGATGTTGAGGGTGTGGATCGCGCGCTTGAGGCGCGAAGTGTAGCAGACGTCAAAGTCGAAACCGGCTTCTTTGAGGGCTCGACCGCCTGCTGCGGCTTCTTCGCGGCCCGTGTCGGTGAGCTCAACATCGGTCCAGCCGGTGAACAGGTTGAGCTTGTTCCATTCGGACTCTCCGTGACGGATGAGGACGAGTTGCATCGTCTGCTGGTCTGCTTGGTGCGCCATAGGGGCCTCCTTGATCTGGCACGGTGTGCGTGCCGTTTGCTTGACGCCGCAAAGGATACCCGTTTTAAGCTTAAAAGTTAACCAAGACTAACAAAATTGTTGTATTTGAATGGGATGGTGAAAGGGGGCTGCCGAAATGTCTCGATCTGTAACAGTTTGCCGCCAAAACCGACCCTTCGTGTTACAGATCGAGACAAACCAAAACCGTCCCGCAGAAAATCTCAATCTGTAACATCTAGGCGCCAAAATCGGTTCCTCCTGTTACAGATTGAGATGTTTGAAGCGGTGAGCTTACAAGCCGAACTTGGGCGCCTTGTTGCCGCCCTTGAGGTCGGCGGTGCCCACTCGTAAGGTGTGCGTTACGCGATTGTTTCGAAACGGGCGGGAAACACAACGATGCCCTGATGCTCCTACTATGCCTATTCAACTGACTGTCTAAATATCTAGGGGAGGATCGCGATGCAGGCAGATTCCGCTCAACAGCAGGGCCTTTATCGCCCCGAATTCGACCACGATGCATGTGGCATCGGCGCACTTGCCGATATCAACGGTGAGCGCCATCACCAGATTCTGGACGACGCGCTGTCCATTCTGGTCAACTTGGAGCACCGCGGCGGCACGGGACTCGAGAAGAACACCGGCGACGGTGCCGGTATCCTGTTCCAGGTTCCGCATCACTTTTTTCGCAAAGAGGCTCAAAAGTGCGGCCAGATTCTGCCGGCAGAGGGCGACTATGGCGTGGCCATGCTGTTCTTTCCGCAGGACGACAAGGGCGTAGAGGATGCCCGTCGCGTGTTTGAGGAGGGCTGCGCCGAGGCCGGCGTGCCGCTGCTCTTTTGGCGCGAGGTGCCCGTCGACCCGCACGACCTGGGCGAGACGGCACGCGCCTGCATGCCCACCATTCTGCAAGCCTTTCTGGGCCGCCCCGACGATACGCCGGCGGGTGACGCCTTCGAGCGCCGCCTGTACGTGTGCCGTCGCACTATCGAGAAGAAGGCCGATGCCGAGTTTGCCCTGCGCGACAAGATCTTCTACGTCTGCTCCATGAGCTCGCGCACTATCGTGTACAAGGGCATGCTCGTCGCCACGCAGATGCGCCGCTTCTTCATCGATCTCAACGACGCCGCTGTCAAGACGGCCGTTGCGCTCGTCCACTCGCGCTACTCCACCAACACCACGCCCAGCTGGGAGCGTGCGCACCCCAACCGTTTTATCATCCACAACGGCGAGATCAACACCCTCAAGGGCAACGTCAACTGGATTCGCGCCCGCGAGCCCAACCTGTACAGCCCCGTGCTGCAGCACGATCTTGAGCGCGTGATGCCCATCATCAACCGCGAGGGTTCCGACTCGGCGATTTTGGACAACGTGCTCGAGTTTTTGGTTATGAACGGTCGCCCGCTTACGCGCGCTGCGTCCATGCTGCTGCCTGAGCCGTGGGACCACAACGACAGTCTGAGCGAGGAGCGCCGCGCCTACGACGCCTACCAGTCCATGCTCATGGAGCCCTGGGACGGCCCGGCGGCCATCGCCTTTACCGACGGTCGCACGCTGGGCGCCGCCCTCGACCGCAACGGCTTGCGCCCCGCCCGCTACTACGTGACGCGCGATGGCCGCTTTATGCTGGCAAGCGAAGTGGGCACCATCGAGGTGCGCCCCGAGAACATCCTGACGAGCGGCTGCCTGGGACCGGGCCAGATGCTCGAGGTCGATTTTGCCCGCGGCCGCGTGATCTACAACGACGAGCTGCGCGCCCGCTATGCCAAGGAGAAGCCCTACCACGACTGGATTGCCGAGGAGACGCTGGCCGTCGACGCGCTCGATGAGTCCGCCGCGCCCGCGCCCGCCGAGGACGCCGAGGTGCCCGCCGCCGTGCGTATGGCCAAGCTCGGCTACCACTGGGATGACGTCGACGAGGTCGTGCGTCCCATGGCCCAGCAGGGCAAGGCCCCGCTCGCCTCGATGGGCATCGACGCACCGCTGGCCTGCCTGTCCAAGAAGACGCGCTCGTTCTTTGACTACTTCTATCAGCTGTTCGCTCAGGTCACGAATCCTCCGATCGATGCCCTGCGCGAGCATATGGTGACTTCGACCACGCTCTACCTGGGCAACCACGGCAACCTGCTCGAGGACTCCCGTACGGCCTGCCAGCTGGTGCGCCTGGAGCGTCCGCTGTTGAGCGAGGAGGAGTTCGACCGCATCTGCGCCATCGACCGCGTGGGCTTTAAGACCCGCCGTTTCCGTGCCGTCTACCGCCGCGACGCCGGCGAGGGCGCGCTGCAGGCTGCGCTCAAGCAGCTTGCAGAGGACGTTGAGGCTGCGGTCCGCGACGGCGTGAATATTGTGGTGTTGAGCGATCGTGCCGCTGCGGGCGAGGTGCCCGTGCCGTCGCTGCTCGCCGTGGGCTGCGTGCACAATCACCTGATCCGCGCCGGCGTGCGTACCTTTGCCGACATCGTGGTGGAGTGCGGCGACGCCGTGTCCCCGCACGACTTTGCGGCGCTGGTGGGCTACTCCGCAAGCGGCATCTATCCGTACAATGCGCATGCGTGCATCCGCGACTTGGCAGCACGCGGCGACCTGGACGTGACGGCCGAGCAGGGCATCGACAACTACAACAAGGCCGCGACGGCGGGTATCGTCTCCATCATGTCCAAGATGGGTATCTCCACGGTGCAGAGCTATCACTCCGCACAGATTTTCGAGGCCGTCGGCTTTACTCCGGAGTTCGTCAACGCGTACTTCGCCGGCACGGTGAGCCGTGTGGGCGGTATGGGTGTCGAGGACGTTGAGTGCGAGCAAAACGAGCGCTATGACGCTGCGCTCGCCATCCTTAAAAGCCCGGCTCCCGATCAGCTGCCCACGCTGGGCCTGACCAAGTGGCGCCCGCTCGGCGGCGAGGAACACCTCATCGACCCCCAGGCCGTCTACCTGCTGCAGACCGCCTGCCGTGAGGACAGCTACGACACCTTTAAGGAGTACAGCGCCCGCCTGCACCGCACCGGCCGTGCCGTGCGTCTGCGCGACTTGCTCGACTTTGATGCCAGCGGCCGCACGCCGGTTTCGCTCGACGAGGTCGAGCCCACGCTCAACATCGTCCGCCGCTTTAACACCGGCGCCATGTCGTACGGCTCCATCAGCAAGGAAGCACACGAGTGCATGGCCATCGCCATGAACCGCCTGCACGGCCGTTCCAACTCCGGCGAGGGCGGTGAGGATCCGCGTCGCGAGACCCCGCTGGCTAACGGTGATTCCAAGAACTCCGCGATCAAGCAGGTGGCAAGTGCGCGCTTTGGCGTGACGAGCCGCTACCTGTGCAG
>URPB01000055.1:0-13816 GCA_900549575.1 uncultured Collinsella sp. | reverse complement strand
CCTTTTTTTGTTGTGCAACGATTTGTTATGCCCCCTCGGGGGGCTGTTGCTACCGCTGCCCGAAACGTTTGCATGTCGATATTGTTGCGCTCTACCCGCTCGCTACAATGGGCATCGTGCTGCGTTAGAAGGAGAGTTTACGGTGTCTGAACAGGTGAATTGTGGTTTTACTCATGCGTTTGGTGCACGGTTGCTCAATCATGCGGATAGCGCAGCTCTACCGGTTGATGCACACGACTTTTCCGATGCAATCAATCGGTGTTTACTCGTCGATAAGACTATGTTTATTGCCGATATATTGGACAGTGAAGCACCTGTTGCGCTTTGCTGTCGGCCCAAGGGTTTTGGCAAGAGCATGAATTTATCGATGCTCAAGTGCTATTTGGAACGACCTGATCGCCGGCTGCCGGATCGAAGCCTGTTCGCTGGTACCCAGATTTGGCAGGCGGGCGGCGGTCGCTATCGTGATGAGTACGCGAGTTATCCGGTCATCATGCTCGACTTTACAGCTGCCGCTTCGAGGCATGGCGCTGGTGCTGCGGCAGCAATTCGCGGGGCTGTCGTGCGCGAGTGCGCCCGATTACTGCCGCTGCTTGCCGCGCCTGATCTGTCAAGACGTGAGGTTCGTCTTATCGAGAGGGCGGCGCGTGGGGTGGCCAGCGATAAGGAGATCGATGCGGCGCTTGGCGTGCTTATTAAACTGCTCCAGGCAGCTTTCGATGAGCAGGTTGTTCTTCTGATAGACGACTACGACGCGGTATGTCCAAAGCGTTTGGACGCTAAGGACGACGGTAGCGTGGATTCCCTAGAGTCGCTCAGCCGAATGTTGTTCGACACCATTGCCGATGCCGGCGACTCGTTGCGATTGACGTGTCTGATGTGCGAACGCCCCGGTCATGCCGAGTTTGCGTTGTCCCAACGTGGGGTTTCCTATCGGTCGGCGACAGCGTTGTCGAGTTGGTGTGATCGATGGTTCGGTTTTTCGGACGACGAAGTCCAAGTGCTGTTGGATTGCATCGGTCGCAACGGCTGTCTGGATGACGCGCGTGAGTGGCTCGAGGGCTATCTGCTTGGTGGTTTTTATTGCTCGAGCCCGGAGCGCGTGGTGGACTACGCACATCGCGGTTGCGTCGCGCCCGTTCGGGCAGATCTGTATGGTTACGCCGACCGTCTGAGCGCATGCGTCGGCGACTGGAATCTCATGCGCCTGTCCGCATTGTTCGATTTACTTGAGGCGCATGGGTTTATTGAGGTGCCAGTGCATGTGCATGCCGAGGAGGCCGATGCCGCCAAGCCCGAAGATATCTGGACAGCGCTGTATCTGTCTGGATTTCTTACGACGGACATGACGGGGCATTCGGAAAACGGCGCGTGCCTTCGTTCCCTGCGTCTGCCTAATAACGAAGTGCGTCAGGCGCTCCGTCTTGTAATTCTGGAATGGTTTGAGTGCGCCGTTGAGGACGTTGGAGTTATCGACTCGTTCCATGACGGGCTGTGTCGAGGAGACGAGGACACTGTAAAGCAAGCTTTGAGCTGTGCTATCAGCGATCTGGGCATCGATGTGGGCCAATCAGATATGCCGACAGCCTATCATCTGGCGCTTCAGGGGCTCTGCTTTGGACTGCCCGGCTATTGCAATCCCAGCTCCAAGCGAAGTGGCGTCTCGGATCGCTGGGATATCCAGGTGATTCCCACCGGTCGGGTGTTTGACGTGGCCGACACGCTCGGCATGCTCGATGAGCGACCGCTCATTACGGTCAACATGTTGTACGACCCTGGCGTCGATGCCCTGGGCCTGGAACTGTTGGCGGTTCAGGCGCTGCTCGACATAGAGCGCGACGGCATCGATGATATCCGCGTGCCGCGCCCCGCCGTCGGGCGCATGCGTTGGGGCTTTGGCTTTGACGGTCAGCGTGTGTCCGTGGTGTGTCAACGACTGTAGCGGCGGGCGAAAGCCCTTTACTACTCGGCGTCCTTCAGGGGCGGCATGGGCTTCCAGTTGGGATCCTTAACGATCTTGCGGGCGTCCTTCATGCCGCGGCGCAGCGCCGGAATGCCGGTCTTAAAGCATTTGTCGACTGCTGCCAGACGAATGAACTCCTTGCAGAAGGTCGCGGCATTGCCCAGACGGAACAGCATGGGGTGGTAGTCACCGTAGATCTGCATATAGCGAGCGAGGAAGCCTCGGTTGCGCATGATGTAGTAGCGGTTGGTGTCGCTCGTGGAGTTGAGCTGGCGCTTACCGGCGATGTCCCAGTTAGAGACGGCGCGGGCGCGCTTGAGCACCACGTCGGCGACCACGGCGGCGGGGAAGTGCTGGCTGGCTACGTAACCGTAGCAGGCATCGTCGCCGTAGATAAAGAAGCGCGCATCGGGCAGGCCAATCTTGTCGACCACGCGTCGCGAGAACATGCCGCCCTCAAAGCACAGCTGGTTCATGGAACGGTAGCCCTCGGGACCCAGATCCCACTTGGCGATGGGGTTGGGAATGCCGAGCGAAAGGATGAGCTGGTACTGCCAAAAGAAGGCGCCGCCGTCAAAGTCCAAGCGCGAACCCTGGATAACATCGTAGCGGTCGGTCCACTTGGCCAAGCGCTCGATGCCTTCGGGGATGACGAGCACGTCGTCATCCATCACCCAGAACCACTGGGCGCCTAGGTCGTAGGCGCATTTAGTGCCGGCCGAGAAGCCGCCCGCACCGCCGCCGTTTTCGAGCTGCGGGGCGTAGATGACACGGTCGGTGCCGCCCTGCGCGTCGGGCTGCTCGGTGTCGATGCCCCACAGGTTGGCCAGGCGCTCGTTGAATGCGGTGCACATGGCCTCGGTCTCGCGCGAATTCTCGTTATCGACAATCACGATGCGCCAGGGCGTTGCCGTGAGCTCGGTCATAGATTCGAACAAGTTGGCCAGGAGTTCCTGGCGCTTGTACGTAACGACGACGATGGCGAGCTTATCGATGGGAGCGGGAAGGGTTGAAGGCATGGGGCAATATATCCTTTCACGCGCGGCGCGCATGCGCTGCACGGAAGCTATCGAATACGTCCTTGGGACTGTCCTATTGTAAAGGCTCGGCGCACCTTGGCGGCAAGCTTTGAATAAAACGCAGGAACCTGCCACGGGCCCGCCGCATGACGTGCGGCTACTTTGCCCGCAAGAGGCTCCATAGATTATATAAACGCCCGCTGGCGCGCTGACCCTTTGATACCATGAAACGACAGGTATTTCCTAAGGAGCACATTTGTCTACTAACGCCTCTGGCAGCCCTGTTCTGTCGCTGCTTATTCCCATTTACAATGTTCAGCGCTACCTGCGCGAGTGTCTCGATTCCGCCCTGGCGCAGACGCTCAAGGATATTGAGATCATCTGCATTAACGACGGGTCGACCGACAACTCGCCGGCGATTATCCGCGAGTATATGGAGCGCGATGGGCGCGTCAAGATGATCGACAAGGCCAACAGCGGCTACGGCGACTCGATGAACCACGGTCTGGAGATGGCGCGTGGCAAGTACGTTGGCATCTTGGAGTCCGATGACTTTATGGCGCCCGACGCACTCGAAAAGCTTGTCTCGGCCGCCGATAGCAATAATGCCGACTTTGCGAAGGCGAACTTTGATTTCTACTGGTCTAAGCCCGAGGAGCGCCGTTCGCTGCACGAGATGTTTAAGGCAAGGGATTGTGGCAAACCGGTGCATCCCAGCAATACGACGCAGTTCTTTAAGCAAAAACCGTCGATTTGGTCGGCCGTGTACCGTCGTGATTTTCTTGAGCGCAACGGTATCAAGTTCCTGCCGACTCCGGGGGCATCCTTTCAGGACACGTCATTTGCCTTTAAGGTGATCGCGTGTGCCGAAAAGGCTATTTACCTGCATGATGCCGTGTTGTCGTATCGCCAGGACAACGAGAATTCCTCGGTCAATTCTTCGGCTAAGGTCTTTTGCGTCAATACCGAGTATGCCGAGATTGAGCGTTGGATTCGAGAGGATTATGCCCGCGACCACGCAAGTGATGACGTCGCGCGCATGCTCAAGTTCAATCAGCTCATTAAGTACGATTCGTATATGTGGAACTACGTGCGCCTGGCGCCTAAGTTCTATAAGGAGTTCCTGGTTCAGATGGCTAAGGAATTTCAGGCGGCCTTGGACGCGGGGGAGTTTTCGCTTGACGACCTCAAGCCGTGGAAGCGCGCGAATCTCGCTGCCATCCTCAAAGATCCTGAGGGTTGGGTTGACGAGCATCCGAGTTTTGCGACGGATGGTGCCTTGGGGCGTGCTAAGTATTACGCCTCGGTTGGAGGCCCAGGCGTGGTCGCCGCCTTCCTCATCGAATCGCTAAGGGGGTAGGTCGGCATGGGAGAGGCCTCGTGCCCTAAAGCTACCATTGTCGTCCCCGTTTACAACTCTGCGCGCTCCATTCAGCGATGCCTCGATTCGCTGCTGGCCCAGTCCGAGCGCTCGATTCAGGTTGTGTGTGTCAACGACGGTTCGACTGATGATTCGTTGAACGTGTTGCGTCAGATCGCGCAGGCCGACGATCGCGTACTGGTGATTGACCAGGAAAACGCTGGCGTCTCGTGTGCTCGAAATGCCGGTATCGATGCCGCCGAGGGCGAGACCGTCTTTTTTGTGGATGCCGACGATTACATCGATGCCCAGACGGTCGAGCGCGTGCTGCATGCCATGGAGTCTGCAGATGCCGAGGCCGCCGTTTTTGGCGGCGTCTGTGAACCTGCCGATGCTGCCCCCAAACGCGTCCAGCAACTCATGAGCCCCAAAGCCGGTACCTTCGGCGCCCGTGATCCCCAACTGCTGTTCCATTCGAATGCGCAGCCCTATGCCTGTCGTGCGGCTTTTTCGCGCGAGCTGCTCAATCGCGAAGGCATTCGCTTTGCTCCCGGCTTGGCCTTGGGCGAGGATGTCGTATTTCAATTTGCGGCCTATGCGCTTGCCCGCAAGACCGTTGTCATGCCGGACAAGTTCTACCACTACGTGATGGAGAGCGAATCGGCGACGCACGAGTTCAACAGTGCCGAGGCTCGCGCCAAAAAGCTTGACTCCCACATGAGGATGCTCGAGGAGGTCTTGGAGGACTGGGTGGCCTACGGTCTTTTGGACCTGTGCCCCGGCGAGCTGATCACCTGGTTCTTGGACCTTATCGTGTTTGATTTGGCACGCTTGGACGCTAATGACTACCGCCGTGTAGCCGTTCGCGTCAATATGTATCTCACGACGTTTTTGGGAAGGGAGTGGACGGATATGCCTGCTAAGGGCGCCGTTCGCCGTGTTGCCCACAAGCTCGTTGTGGCGACCTCGGGCGTTTCGATGGCAGACGCCACGCTGTTCTATCTTTCGACTCGCGGTCTCAAAGCCTGCCTGGAGCGCTTTATCTAATTCCAAGCGCTGCCGCCCGCCGCAACTCGGCTGCTAAAATAACCCTGTTACACGCTATTCAACAGGAGGTTCTCTTGCAGAACTCTGATACCCCTAAAGTTTCGCTGCTTGTCCCCATCTGCAATGTCGAACGCTACCTGCGCGAGTGCCTTGATTCCGCCGTGGCGCAGACGCTCAAAGACATCGAGATCATCTGTATCAACGACGGTTCTACCGATAGCTCGCCAGATATCATCCGCGAGTACATGGAGCGCGACCCCCGTGTAAAGATGATCGACAAGGCCAACAGCGGCTACGGCGACTCGATGAACCGCGGCCTGGAGATGGCGCGCGGCGAGTACGTGGGCATCCTTGAGTCCGACGACTTTATGTTTGAGGATTCGCTCCAAAAGTTGGTCGCCAAGGCCGATGCTGAGCATGCCGATGTGGTAAAGGGCGACTTTTACCTGTATTGGTCCACGCCCAGCGAGCGCCGTGAACTGTTTGGGATTATCGACGAGCATATGACGGGCGCCGCGTATCGCCCCGTCGACCGCCCGGGCATCTTCTACCGCAAACCTTCCATTTGGTCGGCTATCTATCGGCGCGAGTTCCTCAACGACAATCAGATTCGGTTCCTTCCCACGCCGGGTGCCTCGTATCAGGACGCAGGCTTTAACTTTAAGGTTTGGGCTTGTGCCGAACGTGCCGCGTTTATTGCGGACCCCATTTTGTGCTATCGTCAGGATAACGAGAAGAGCTCCGTTAATTCGCCCAACAAGGTGTTTTGCGTTTGCGACGAATATGCCGAGATGCAGCGCTTTTTGGAAGAGCGCCCCGAGCTCAAGGCTCAGCTCCAGGGGATTTTAATGTGCATGAAGGTCGATACGTACCGTTGGAATGATGAACGTCTGGTCGATGAACTGCGTGAGCAGTTTTGGAAGAAGGCATCTCCCGAGCTCAAGGCCGATTGGGATGCCGGTCGCTTTGACCTGTCGCTGTTCGATCCGCGTGGCGAGACCGACTTGCGCCTGATGGTCAAGTCTCCCCGCGCCTATATCGATTCGCGCTTTGACTTTAAGAAGCCGGGCAAGATCAATACGTTTAAGCATTATTTTAAGATCGGCGGCCTGCCGCTGGTCTGGCGCGTGCTGACGTATCAGCGCACCCACGGCGACAACCCGCACCCCGATGACGTTCCGGCCGCACAGTAGGAGCGAGTGACTATGGCTACCCCCAAGATTTCCGTTGTCGTTCCCATCTATAACGTGGAGGAGTGCCTGGCCTGGTGCCTGGACTCCCTGCTTGCGCAGGACATGCCCGATTGGGAAGGCGTGCTGGTCAACGATGGCTCGCCGGACGGCTCGCGCGATATTGCGGCTGCGTATTGCGAAAAGGACGCGCGCTTTACGCTGGTCGATAAGCCAAACGGGGGCCTGTCGAGTGCGCGTAATGCCGGCATCGCTGCGTCCACGGCGCCTATCGTCGCGTTTTTGGATTCCGACGACCGGTTTACGCCCGATGCATGCCGTGTAATCGTCGATGCCTTTGAGCGCGAGCGCTGTGATGTTTTGACCTTTGGCGCGAATCCGTATCCGCTGGAGGCGGGGTATCCGTGGCTTAACTATGTACTGAGCCCGCGCGATGTGTCGTTTGAAGGCTATGGCTCCGACCTGCTGTTTAAGGAAGCGTCTCGCCCCTTTGCATGGCGCACCGCTTGCAAGCGTGAGTTTTTGCTGGGCAACGGGATCGTGTTCGACGAAACCGTTAAGTATGGCGAGGACCAGGTCTTCGATTTTGCCGTGTACGGTCGCTCGCGCAAGACCGCGCTTATTTCGAACAAGCTGTATGACTACCGCGTGGCGCGCAAGGGCTCGCTCATGGACACCATGCGCTATGACGACGAGACGCGTCTGCTGGAGCATGTGAAGATTTACTCCGCTGTGCTGGCTGACTGGCAGCGCGACGGTCTCGATGTCCAGTATGCCGATGACCTGGCGTACTTCCTATGCGATCTGGTGCTGTACGATGCGCTCAGGTTGCTGGGTTCGGACTGCGGCAAGGTGTTTGCTGCCGTTGCCACGGCGCTTGCCGGTTCTGCCGTGGGCAGCGATGCTGCGCTCGCACAATGCGCTCCTTCTGTTGCTGCTATGGTGCGTGCGGCGCTTACCAGCAAGGCCCCCAATGCCCGTGCATGTAAAAAGCTCATGTTCGATTACGACGTCTTGAGGTTTGGGCGCCTGGGTGCCTGCAAACGCATGGCAGCGAACGCCCTGGGAAAGCGAGAAGTGTAGATGAGTATCAAGCGTTTGGCGCTTTGCCGCAGTCAGGGCCGTCTGTTTGTGCTGCTTCGTTTTGCCGGTCAGGATGTCACCGCGCTTATTGAGCGGGAGGGTTCTCAAGCGTTTGCCCATGCGACGACGAGCGGCTCTTGTGTGCCGTCGCTGGTACTCCCGGTCGATCATGGCCGTGTGCTGGCGCTTTGCCCTTCCGTTTCCGATTACGAACGCGAGCTCGCCGTCTTGGTACTTCCGTTTTTGGATGGCTCGTCGATGGATGCCGTTTTTGCATTCGGTGGCCAAAGGTTGGGCTCTATTCGCCTCGATAGCCGCGTGGCCAAGCTGGAATCCAAGATTAACTACAAAGCAAAGCCTGCGCTGTGTGCGCTTATCCGCGATGCGCAGCGTGGCGAATGCTGCGGTCGCTACGAGATCGATGCCATTCGCTATTTGCCGGCAGACGCCGGCGCGGTGTGGCGCTATGAGGTTACGTGGGTGGGAGACTCCAAGTGCACCCCTGAGCTCCAGATTTTCGATGCGCATATGAATGCCATCGATGTCACCGTGCATGTGTTTGAATCGCAGATCGATGTGCCGCAGCGCAACGGTTGCCGCGTCAATAAAACGTATTTGAGCGTTGAGATGCCCCAGGATATACGTGATTTTGTCGCGATTGCGGCTGATCCCACGGGCCTAATCCAGAGCGGTTTTTGCGCCATGGATGGTCGCCTGTACAACGGCATTGTCGACGACAGCTGGAACCGCATGAAGGACGCGCGTGCAGACGACGCAGCTTATCGACGTTGGTTTGAGCAACATCGCGCAAAGCCGGGCGATTTAGCGTGCCAGCGTGTCGCTTCGGTGGCTTTTGCCTATAGACCACTCGTGAGTATTGTGGTGCCGTGCTACAAGACTGATCGGGAATACCTGCGCGAGCTGCTGGACTCGGTGCTAGTCCAGAGTTATGACAACTGGGAACTGCTCCTTATGGATGCCTCGCCTGAATGGGATGCGGTGGCCGCCCTTGCGGCAGGTGCCAACGACGAGCGCATCCGTCGCATCGAGCTTCCCGGCAACGGCGGCATTGTGGTCAACACCAACGCAGGTATCGAGCAAGCGACGGGCGACTACATCGCGTTCTTGGACCATGACGACATCCTGGAACCGGACGCGTTGTTCCACTATGTTGCCGCGCTGAACAAGGCTGCCGAGGACGAGCGTCCCCAGGTCCTGTTCTGCGACGAGGACATGTTCCAGAAAACGGGGGAGTGGGGCCAGCCGGTCTTTAAGACCAAGCTCAACGTCGACCTGCTCTATAGCCATAACTGCGTGACGCATTTCCTGATGGTGCAGAAGGCGCTTATTGATCGCATTGGCATGTCGCCGGAAGACGTCGCGGGCGCCCAAGATTACGACCTGACGCTCCGCTGCCTTGCGGCGGGCGCGCGGTTTGAACATGTTGCGCACGTACTGTATCACTGGCGCGTGCATCCCGGTTCAACCGCCGACGGTTCTGCCGATAGCAAGCCGTATGCTATTGAAGCTGGGCGCCTTGCGCTTCAGCGCCACTTTAACGCGCTGGGCATTTGCGGAACGGTCGAGGAGGCCGAGACGCCGTTTGTCTATCACATGCGTTATGCGCTGCCGGAGTCTGCGCCGCTGGTGAGCATTGTGATTCCCACTAAGGATCACGTTGAGACGCTCGATGCCTGCGTGATGTCGATCGCTCAGAAGGCAACGTATACCAATTACGAGATCGTCTTGGTGGAGAACAACAGCGAAGCCCCGGAGACGTTTGCGTATTACGAAACCCTGCCAGAGCGCGTGGCTGCAGCATCCGAAGGCAAGGGCATCGCGCGTGTTGTGTGCTGGCCGGGCGAGTTCAATTACTCTCAGATCATCAATTTTGGTGTGAAGCACGCCAAGGGCGACTACCTGCTGCTGCTCAATAACGATACCGAGGTCATAAGCCCGGACTTTATCGAAGAGATGATGGGCTATCTGCAGCGTCCCGATGCGGGCGTGGTGGGCGCCAAACTCTACTTTGCCGATCATCTGGTGCAGCATGCCGGCATTTTGGTTGGCATGCGTGGGGCACTTGCCCATGCCAACCAGGACTTCTCGGCAAAGCGCGAGGGCTATCTTGCCCGCGCTGTGCGCCCGGGCAACTTTAGCGCCGTAACGGGTGCCTGCCAGATGGTGCGACGCGACGTATTTGAGCGCGTCGGCGGCTACAACGAGGAATTCGCCGTTGGCTTTAACGACGCAGACTTTTGCCTGCGCGTATGGGAGGCGGGCTACCACACCATCTATACGCCTTATGCCGAGCTGTATCACTACGAGTTCACCTCGCGCGGCAGGGAAAAGGCCAACGAGGAAAAGCTGCGCCGCTGGAAGCGTGAGCAAGCACTGTTCATGCAGCGCTGGCCGGAGTTCTTCCTCAGCGGCGATCCGTGGTTGGGGCCAAACCTATCTGCCGAGAGCGAGTATTTCTCGTATTAAGGCAATGGGTTTAGGAAGTCCTGAACTTTCTTTCGCTATGAGCTTGGAAGAAAGCAATGGTGGACTATTAACTAAGTCATATTACGAAAGCTCGATACTTCCGCGATAAGTTTATACAGCCTTATATAACTCGATATTATTCGATATAGTCTGCGATAATTATTTAACCGATGATTGGCTGTTAATCGATTCCCTAGAAAGGCAAACAAGTGAGCGCCACAGCATTCCATAATCCGTTTCGTCCCACTGCCGGCGCTGAGCCTCCGCGCATAATTGGTCGTGATGATATTGCCCTTGAGTTTACCGAGAGTTTGAATGCGGGAATTGGTGCACCTGCGAGGCTCATGCGTATTGCTGGACCGAGGGGCTCCGGAAAAACTGTTTTGCTCTGCGATCTTAGGGATCGTGCGCGAGAGCTTGGATGGAAGACCGCTATTGTTTCTGCTGGCCCTAACCTATTGCTGGACTTGAAGGATCAGGTTGCTGATTCTTCCCTTGCGGCCAATGCTTCGGTCGGTGTAAACGCCGGCTTTGTTTCTGCGAAAGTCGATGTTGCACCCAAAGAGTCGAGCCTTAGAAAGTTGCTAAGTTCGGCGGCGAAGTCATCCGAGGGTCTTTTTATTGCCATCGATGAAGTTCAGGACGCTCCGATTGACGATATGCGTGCCATTGCGTCTACGGTTCAGCTTTTGATAGGGGAAAAAGTAGATATCGCACTTGCCTTTGCCGGGTTACCCGCCGGTGTTATGGATCTTATTAACGGCAAGGCGCTTACGTTCTTGCGTCGTGCCCTCCCCGAAGATCTGGCGCCTATCAACCAGGTGGAGGTAGCGCTCTCTATGGGCGATAGCTTTGTCGCGACTGGCTTGACCATAGAGGACAATCTCCTGTCGAGAGCCGCTAAGGCCACTAAGGGCTATGCCTATCTGGTGCAACCGGTCGGTTATTCCATTTGGCAGCGCGCCAACTTGCATCGTGCCAAAAGTGCCATTGTGAGCGAGCGCGACGTCACTGAAGGCATTGCGCTGGCAGAGGCTCGTTTTCACGATGTTGTTCACGAGCCCGCGATTTCTGGACTGGGGCTCAACGATATCAAATACCTTTTGGCCATGTGCGAGGATAAACAACAGTCCAAATCATCCGAGATTGCTAAGCGCATGGGTAAAAAGACCAATGAGATCAGCTCTATTAGGGCCAAATTGCTACAAAGAGAGGTTATTCAGGCACCACAGAGGGGCTACGTGCAGTTTGCCGTGCCGGACCTAGATATCTATCTGCGAGAGAACGCCGAGGAGATTCTCGAACGGTTCTAGGTCGAGTGAGGGCGACGTCATGTTCTTTAAGACTGCTATCAGCGTCGATTGCCATATCGGGTTTTTCTGGGGCGGCAGTCCCCGTGATAATAGAGATGTGGCATTCATCGTCGCCCGCTAATCAGATTTCGTCTATCTATAACATTGCGTGTTTTAATTTGCAGGAACAAAGATATCATTCGCAAAGCGTGAGGGTTATCTTGCCCGTGCACAACTGTTTTCGTTGCTAGACACCAAAAGCAACCCTTTTAGTTGCATGAGACATAATGCAACTGTTTTCGTTGCTATATACCAAACGCAACCCTTTTAGTTGCAAGAGACAAAATGCAACGGTTTTCGTTGCCTGATGCCAAACGCAACTCTTATTATGTAGTTGTTAGCTTTCTCACATACATTCATTTACAACAGGCATCTACGAATTCAGCTGTCTCATATATTCCTTATAAGGCATGAGAAAATGAACCCGATACATGGTATTCAGCGCTAAAAGAGACGAAATGGACATACCGTCTCTATGCTGCCGATACGGCATCGCGAACAACCCCTTCGCGCGGTTGCCCTTGCCCTTGAGCGACTCAGGGAAGTAGATCTCGTCGAGCTCGCCGCCGCAGCCCCGCCCGGCCCTGAATGGGGGCAGTGGGCCGAGAGGCACTCGATCAGCCTATGGCGCATGGCGTAGGCGGTCTTGAGGCAGACGCGGCTGCGCTCGACCTCGTAGGCGGAGCCGGCCGTGTCGTCGAACGCCGCCGCGCGGATCACGTCCCTGACGGACTCAATCGCGCGGCGGCGCTCGGTCCCGCTCAGCTTCGCCATGTCCCGTTTGAAGGCGATTACCAGGTCCTCGGCGTTCATGCTGCCCCGCGGTCTACGAGGCTAACGATATGGCGCCGTGGGGACAGATGTGTGTCAATCCTGGTCTAACAGAGCTTTTTTAATTGACGCGCCCATATAAATCTTTTCTGCATACTCGACTGCTTCTGCAGCCTCTGCGGCGCTCCGTAATTGGTAAAGCGACCTGACAGAGAGTGGAATTCGATGTCATAGCTGGCGTCTTCATCGGAGGACAAGACTGCTTGATGACTATATGTTTTCATCTCTAGCCATCTCAGGCTATTATAAATATATCCGTTGGCAGCTTTTACGATTTCCGGTACGTTCCAATCGGAATCATTTTTTGGTAGTTGATAGACATGACTTCTGCTTCGTATGTGCATTCAGTATTATTGCACTGGATAAAATCAACTGCATCTAATTTAGCTAGATCGGGAAGCGATATTGCATGGCGCTAAGCTTGACACAGAAAGAAACATATCGGGAGACGCTGGCTAATCTCGTTGCCAAGCAAAACGATGGCGCCTCCATTGTTTCCGCAAAGAAGGAGCTGGAAGCGCTATCGACTTCTCTCGTCCCGCGAATGCTTTACCGCTATCGACCTCCAAGTGAATACGCTTTTGCCGATCTAGAAAACGCGACTGTTACATTTTCTCATCCAAAGGTTTTCAGCGATCAGTGCGACTCGGTACCGATCTATAACTGGAATGGTATAGATGAAATCGAAAGTAATCTCAATGATGATGAACAAGCGTTAAAGATAATAAATCAAATTGATTTTAGACGACTTGCGTTTGTTTTAGGGGTTCTGGGGGCTCCTTTTAATCCAGCAAGAATAGATGAGTTCGAGATACTATCCGATGAGGGAAAAGTTAGTCTTTTTCGCTCGGCTGTTAAAAACTTGCGCTTATTTGTTGGAGGATTTGTTGCCCCAGTTCATCAGAATAGCTGCCGAAATTGTTGTCGCATTTTGTGCCTAACGGACAATCCTAGCGATTCGAATATGTGGAATGTATATTCCGAAAGCCAAGCGGGTTTCGTTCTTGCTTACGACAGAGAAGCTATTCGCAATTGCAACATAGCTAACGGAATGCGCACTGAATTATTACCAATTTTATATGATGACGAACCATTTAATTGCGACCCTCAAATTGCTTGGACTGCTGCTAGGATGCTTGGTCTTAATGTGAGCAGTGATGACATGCTTAGTGATCTACGGGCAATTTACAGAAAGGGCAGTGTGTTTGAGCGGGAGAACGAATATCGTGCCCGTCTTGTACCAGAGCCAGATGAGCTTGAGATGAATTATGTACAACGCCCATGCAAGCCGTTGCGAGTTATTCTTGGGAGCAGGATGACTCAAGAGGATAAAGAGCTTTGCATTTGCGCGGCGAATAAACTGGATATTCCTGTAGATGAACAGTGCTAGTTATCCTTTAATAGTGCCGTATAGTCAATTATTTGTCAGCTGAATCGGGCGTCAGTAGACTTCTGAGCTGGCGATTGCTATATCTACGGGGGCA
>URPB01000054.1:0-14384 GCA_900549575.1 uncultured Collinsella sp. | reverse complement strand
CTCTTGTCTCGTGGGCTCGGAGATGTGTATAAGAGACAGCGCGCGAGGCGCTCGCCAGCATGTCGCCCGTTACCACGCGCCAACGCGCACGGTCACGGCAGAGCGACTCGATATTCTTGGTAATGAGCCGCGCGGCATTCCGATCGATCTCGAACGTCGTGAGTGAGCGGGCACCACGTGAGAGCATCTCTAACCCTAAGGCACCGGAGCCGCCAAAGGCGTCCAGCACGCGGACCTCATCCAGATCGAAGTCGAATGCCGACATGACCATAGATGCGCATGCCTCGCGCACGCGATCGGTCGTGGGGCGGGTGACATCGCGACCGCGGGGCTCCTCGATCTTACGACCGCGCCATTCGCCGCCGATGATTCTCATCCTCCGCTGACCTCCTTAAAAATGTGTCGATATCGCATGGCGACCGCATCGCGCAGGGGGCGCGTCGCCACGGAGTCAAGGTTGCAAGCATACCGCAAGAGCTCGACCGCGTCCAAATGGGCCCACTCGATCAGCTCCTCGTCGGCATCCAGGTCGACAAAGCGCAGGGTCACTCCGCCATGCTGGCGGTACCCCAGGATTTCGCCCTCGTGGCGCAGACGCAGGTCCATCTGGGCGAGCGTAAAGCCATCCGAGGTCTTCTCGAGCGATTGCAGGCGATCTTGTGCTGCCGAAGCGCCGCCGTTGCCCTTGGAGTGCGTCATGACCAGACACGTGCCCGACACGCTGCCACGGCCCACGCGACCGCGCAGCTGGTGCAGAGCAGCCAAACCAAAGCGCTCCCCGTTCTCGATGACCATGACGGTGGCGTTAGGCACGTCGACGCCCACCTCGACCACCGTAGTCGAGACGAGCACGTCAATCTCACCACGCTTAAAGGCATCGATAACCTGGTCCTTCTCCCCCGCTGGCATGCGGCCGTGAAGGCGCTCGATGGCAAGACCCGGCAACGCCAGACGCAGGCGATCGAGCTCGGTCGCCGTATCGTGCAGCGGCACGGGGACCGTCACGCGGCCCTCGTCGTCGCGGGCGATACCGGGCACGTCCTCCAAATCATCGGCCGAGTCACTCGGCTCCACGAGCGGGCAAATCACGTAGGCCTGCTGACCCTTTTCATGCGCCTCGCGGATGGCGCCATAGGCAAGGTCGCGACTCGACTCGGTAAGCACGCGTGTCGTCACGCCAGCGCCAGGGACGGGCCGATGGCGGATGATACTCGTGTCCAGATCGCCGTAGACCGAAAGCGCCAGCGTACGCGGGATGGGCGTTGCCGTCATAACGAGCAGATCGGCACCGGGGCCCTTCGCGCGCAAGGCATTGCGTTGGCCGACGCCAAACCGGTGCTGCTCATCGATGACTACGAGCGACAAATACTTAAACGCCACGTTATCCGAAAGGACCGCGTGGGTTCCAAAGAGGACGTCGAGCTCTCCCGATTCCAGCTGTGCATGGATGCGCTCGCGCTCTGCGGCCGGCGTGGCACCCGTCAGAAGCGCCCAAGACATGCCGGCCTGCGAGAGCAGAGGGCCGGTCTTATCGGCATATTGACGCGCCAGCACGCCCGTGGGCGCCATAACGCAGGCCTGTGTGCCGCTATCGGCAGCCACAGCCAGCGCGCAGGCGGCAACGGCGGTCTTACCGGTACCGACATCGCCCAGCAGCAGGCGGTTCATCACGCGCCCGCCATCGCACATATCGCGCAGGATGTCTTGGAACGCGGCCTCCTGCTCGTCGCTCAGCGAAAACGGCAGGGCCTGCTTGAGCGCGGCCAGGTGCTCGCCCGCGGCGTGGGCGTAGGGAGCGACTTCGACCAAGACACCGTCGTTGCGCAGGCGCAGCGCCAGCTGCAGGTAGAGGCACTCCTCGTAGGCAAGCCGTGCGCGCGCGATTTCGCGCTCAGCCATGCTCGAGGGAAAGTGGATCGATCGAAGGGCACGGGCATGGCTCATCAGGCGACGTTTAACGCGTAAGCGTGCCGGAATGGGATCAAAGGGATTGCCGACGGCCTCGAGCGCGCCACTTACGATACGGCGCATCCATGCCTGACTCACGCCGTCACTCACGTAATGGACCGGCAGGATAGTGCCCGCGGCGCGCCCTTCCTCAAGCTTTTCAAAGTGCGGCGAGGCCATCTGCTTAAAGCCGTAGGCAAACTCGACCTTACCCATTACGGCTAGGCGGTCGCCCTGCTTAAGCTGCTGGGCAATCCAGGGCTGGCGGAAAAAGGCGACCTGCAGCACGCCCGTCTCGTCAACGAGTGAGACCTCGGTCACCTGCATGCGCGGACGCGGCTGCTTTTGGACGATACGATCGACCGTGGCGATGATGGTACACACGGTACCGATGGGCGCCATCTCGATGGACCAGGAGCGCGTAAAGTCCAGGTATCGATGAGGGATATGGAGAAGGAGGTCCCCCACCGTCCGAATTCCCAGACGGCGAAGGGCCTCCTCACGTTTACCCGAAACATATTTGAGTCGCGCGATATCCTCGTCGAGCGCATTGCTCTGGGCAAAGCGCTCCGAGACGCGCGGCACGGAGCACAGTTCGGACATGGGCAGTTGCCTACTCGATCGAGAAGATCACGGGATAGAGCGGCTGCTCGCCACGATGGGCGTCGATCTCCAGATCGGGCTGAGCCTCCTCGATAGCGTCGACGATCTCCTGGAAGGCCTCATCGGACAGTTCCTCGCCGGCCAGAATCGTCAGCGCGTCGCCCTCCTCTTCCTCCTGCATACGGTTGATGCAATCGAGCGTGACCTGCTTCACGTCGGAGCCGACCACGTCGATGGAGCCGGCAATGATGCCCATGACGTCACCGGAGTGAATTGGCGAACCGTCGGAGGCACTGGAGTCGCGCACGGCGCGGGTGACCTCGCCATCGCGGACCTCGCTGATGGCGTCGACCATAGCGGCGACGGCATCCTCTAGCTCGGAATCGGGCAGGACCGCGAACAGCGCGGAGAAGGCCTGCGGAACGGTCTTGGTGGGAACGACGGCGACCTTCTTGTCGGTGCAGGCAGAGGCAGCGGCCTCGGCGGCCATGCGGATGTTGCCGTTGTTGGGCAGAATGATGACCGAGGTCGCGTTGACCTGGTCGACGGCGCCCAGCAGGTCTGCAGTCGAGGGATTCATGGTCTGGCCACCGGACACGATCACGTCAACGCCGAGGGACTTGAGGATGTCTGCCTCGCCGGAACCGGCGGCAACGGCGACAAAGCCCAGGGCCTTCGCGGGCTCGGCGGCCTTCTCCTGGTCCTCGTGGATCTTGGCGGTACGGTCGTGGGCCTCCATCTCCATGTTGTGGATAAAGACCTCGTAGATCTGGCCAAGCTGCAGCATGTGCTCGAGCACCAGGTTCGGGGTGTTGGAGTGCACGTGGATCTTGTAGTCGGGATATGCGCCCACGAGCAGCTCACAGTCGCCCATGGAACCCAGGAACTTAAGGCACTCGTCCTCGTCAAACGGGGCGTCGGCCTTAAAGAGGAACTCGTTGCAGTAGCGGAACTCCGAGCCCTCCCAATCGTCGTTGGCCTCGATCTCAACGCGGCCAAGAGCGGCATCGCGTGCAGAGCCAGCGGAATCGAACGTAGCGGAGAAATCCTCGACAACGGTGCTGCGACCAAGTGCTGCAGCCACAAAGTTCTCCAAGAAGATGGCAAAGCCGAAGGCGCCGGAGTCGACCACGCCGTTCTCTTTGAGGACGGGCAGCAGGTCGGGCGTGCGAGCGACGGACTGGTAGGCCTCGACGACGATGGCATCGAGCGCGTCCTCGGCCGAGAACTTCTTCTTTTCGCACTCGTCGGCCTTGGTCGAGACATCGCGCAGCACCGTGAGAATCGTGCCCTCGATGGGCTTACGGACGGCCTGGAAGGCGACCTTGACGGCGCGGCGGAAGGCGAAGGCGATGTTGGCGGACGTAATGGGCTCGTCGGCGGAGACAAGGCCCTCGGCCACACCGCGCAGGATCTGCGAGGTAATGACGCCGGAGTTACCGCGGGCGCCCATCAGGGAGCCGTGGGTGATGGCGCCGGCAATGGCCTCCATGTCGGCATCGGCGGGAAGGGCGGAGAGCTCCTTGGTCACCGAGGCGAGCGTGAGCGACATGTTGGTGCCGGTGTCGCCGTCGGGTACGGGGAAGACGTTGAGCTTATTGATCTCCTCGGCCTTGTCAGAAACGGCAGCCGCAGCGATCGGAAAACAGGTGCGAATGGTCTTTGCAATCATGGGTATTTGAATCTCCGTTTTCGGATGCTAGTTCAGACGGCTCTTGAGCGCGTCGATATGGATGCCGATCTTAAGGCTGGCGGGATCGATTTGGGCAATCTCCTGCAGGGTAAAGGCAACGGAGCTCGAAAGGTTGTGGCAGACGGACTTCATGTTGACGCCGTTCTCGAGCACGACGTGAAGATCGACCGTAAGGCCGTTCTCGTCGGCGGAGACAAGCACGCCCTTGCGGAGGCGCTGACCGGCAAGCAGGCGCACGCTCTCGGCGCCTTGGAGCTGCTCAGCCATACCGACGACGCCATAGCACGTCATCGCGGCATAACCGGCAATATCGGCAATAACGTCGTTCGAGACGCTCAGGCTGCCGTTAATGGTCTCAGACACAAGAATCTCCTTATCTGGTGCTCGCGGCACCATGTCGTGGGAGCAATCATTGCAATATTCTACAACGACCGCGCCATGTTGAGGTGGTGGGTCGCGGGATTACATCCTCGACACGAAATGTTGATATGGCAACGTTCGAGTCAAGTGGTCGCGGCATGAAAAAACCCGCCGCATAAGCGACGGGTTTTACAACCTGGCTCCCCGGGTAGGACTCGAACCTACAACAGCGCGGTTAACAGCCGCGTGCTCTACCATTGAGCTACCGAGGAATAGGTGCGTGCTCTCAAGCAACGAAGTTTATTATACGGACGAATCAGCTCAGGGCAAGAACTTTTTTAAGAATTTTTCCGACCTAGTCATTGGGGACGTCCCCAATGACCACATGAAAGCGCCCCCAAGCGGATGTGCTTGAGGGCGCTTCTTGCTTGCGAGGTTATGACTCGATGTAGTCCTTCAGCTTGCTGCTGCGGCTCGGGTGGCGGAGCTTGGCCAAAGTCTTGGACTCGATCTGGCGGATACGCTCGCGCGTGACGCCAAACTCGCGGCCGACTTCCTCGAGCGTGCGGGGATGCCCGTCGACAAGGCCAAAGCGCAGCTCGATAACCTTGCGCTCACGATCGGCAAGCGAGTCGAGCACCTGAGTGAGCTGCTCCTGCAGCATGGAGAAGCTGGCGGCATCGGGCGGAACGATAGCCTGGGAGTCCTCGATAAAGTCGCCCAGCTGGGAATCCTCTTCCTCGCCGATGGGGGTCTCGAGCGACACGGGCTCCTGCGAGATCTTCTGGATCTCGCGAACGCGGTCGGCGCTCATGTCCATCTCGGCACCGATCTCCTCGGGGGTCGGGTCGCGACCCAGGTCCTGAAGGAGCTGGCGCTGCACACGGACGAGCTTGTTGATGGTCTCGACCATGTGCACGGGAATACGGATGGTACGGGCCTGGTCGGCGATAGCGCGCGTAATGGCCTGACGGATCCACCACGTGGCGTACGTGGAGAACTTAAAGCCCTTCTGGTAGTCGAACTTCTCGACGGCGCGGATCAGACCGAGGTTGCCCTCCTGAATAAGGTCCAGGAACAGCATGCCGCGACCGACATAGCGCTTGGCGATGGAGACGACCAGACGCAGGTTTGCGCTGATGAGTGCCTGCTTGGCTTCGAGACCCACGTTCTCAATGCGCGTAAGACGACGCATTTCGGTACGCGTGAGCTCGAGCTCGCCTGCCTCGGCAGCCTCGAGCTTCTCGGTGGCCTCAAGACCGGCCTCAATCTTCATGGCCAGATCGACCTCTTCGGAGGCGGTCAGCAGGTCGACCTTGCCGATCTCCTTGAGGTACATACGGACCGGGTCGCCGGTCAGCATCACCGTGGAGGCATCGATGCCGCGCACGCGGGAGCGTGAACGGGACGTGCGCACGGTGCGCTTCTTCTTGCTCTTGGAAGAACCCATCTCGGCGTCGGCCTGACGGGCCATCTTGAGCTCGTGATCGTCGAGCGAGCCGGAATCGTGCTCGTCGTCGTCATCGAAATCGTCGGTATCGGTATCGTTATCGTCATCGTCGACGTCCATGGGGGCGTCGTCGTTACCGCTCGCGGAGATAATCTGGATGCCGCTGTTGCGCAGCGCGGAATACACCGCGGTGAGCTGCTCGTCAGAAACATCGATATCCTTCAGGGCGACCTGAATCTCGTCCTCGGTTACCGAAGTCCTGTTTGAGCCGTTGCCCATAAGCTTTGCAACGTAGGATTCCAGCCCAGTACCCGTGCTCTCAGTCTTTTTTGGCACAGATTCTCCCTTCATAGTCCACAGGACTCAATACTTTAGCACACACATTGACGTCTATACCCAAAAAGAGGGCTGGATATAGGCGAGAATACGCTGGTTGACCACAACATCTAGGCTTGTTCGGTGCCTGCCGTCTCCAAACCGATCAAACGGAACGGATCGGCCACACCGCCAATCGACTTTTGGAGCTCACGTTGACGCTGAGAATCTTGCATCGCTTGCATCGTCAGCACACGGCGCGCCTCATCGTCGAGCGACCGATCCTGACGTAGCCTGGCCTGTGCGGCGCGCATGCGGCGCTTGATGGTGTAGAGCTCGAGCGTATCGAGCATGAACACGATGTTCGTCTCGGTGGGGTGCTTGCTCGTCGCGGAGATGCGCCCGGCACTCACAAGCGTTGCCGCCTCGGGACAGACCGAGCGCGCCGCATCCATGCAGGCTGCAGGATCGGTTCCCGGCGGCGTTGCCAGAACGGCCCATGCGATGGACTCGTGACGTGGGTCAACCCACTCGATAGAGCAGATGCGGTCGGCATACGTGCGGAACAGGTCGGGGTAGCTCGTGAGCATCGTCAACAGCTCGCGCTCCCCTGCCAAGGACTTGCGCTCAAGATCAGTAAGAACCATCGGCGCCGCCGCAGCCGGAGCGCCCGAACCATCAGTCACAGGCACAGCACCCATACCATCAGGCACATCGATCGGCGGCAGGTCGTCGACGACCTCCACGGGCGCGGCACCGTAGGCATCGAGCGGGACGTAGTCATACGGCTCTTCTTCGACCGGCGCGGACACCGGCGGCGTCGCGCCCGATGCCCAAGCACCGCGAGATGCCCCCTGCGAACCAGACGTCCGACCGCCCGCGCTACCGGACCGCTCAGTCTGTGCCCGCTGGCGCTCATAGTTCTGCTCACGACGTCGTTCCGCATCCTCGCGCTTGGCGACATCGCGAAACACACGACCCGAGCTCGCGCGCACCGTCTCCAGATCCAAACCCAGCAGATCGGCAATCTGGATAAAGTACGTGTCGATCATATAGCTGTTGCGCAACGGATAGATAAGCGTCAGCGCATCTTCCAGCGCCTTGGCGCGACCGCCCGGCGTGGTGATGTCACTCGACTCCTGCAGCGAACGGTAGACAAAGTCCATAAGCGGCTCGGCAGCGTCGATGCGCGTCTGCAGTGCCTCGCCACCATGTGCGGTGATGAACTCCATGGGGTCGTTGCCGTCGGGGAGCACCACGCAGCGCAGGTCCATGGAATCCTGCTCGATAAACTGAATCGCGCGACGGGCGGCCTTCTGGCCCGCTGCATCGCCGTCGAACATATACACGATGCGCTTGGCAAAGCGAGTGAGCGTCTTGACGTGATGCTCCGTGAGGGCGGTGCCCAGCGTGGCGACAACGTTTTTAATCCCCGCCTCCCAGCAGGCGATGCAATCGGTATAGCCCTCTACCACGATGGCGGTATCCTGCGCGACGATAAACTCCTTGGCCCAATTAAAGCCGTAGAGGTTTCGCTTTTTATGAAACACGCTCGTCTCGGCGGTGTTGAGATACTTAGGCTGGCCGTCGCCCATAATGCGACCGCCAAAGGCAATGTTGTGACCCTGCTCGTCAAAGATGGGGAACATCACGCGGTCGAAAAAGCGGTCGGCAAGCTGCCCGCGCCCGCGACTCACGGCAACGTTGGCGTCGATCATCTCCTGCGGGGTAAAACCCGCCTGGGACAGGTGCGACACCAGCGCGTTACGGCCCGGTGCAAAGCCCAGGCAGTAGCGGCGGCAGACGTCGCCGCCCATGCCGCGGCTGGCAAAGTACTCGCGCGGACGGCCGTCCTTACCGCGCATAAGCATGGTGTGGTAGAACTGGGCGGTCTCGGCGCACAAATCGTAGATGCGGGCACGCTTGGTGCCGCGCTCGCGGCGATCTCCGGTGTCATGCAGCTCAATACCCGCGCGATCGGCCAAATAACGGATTGACTCGGGAAAGCTCAGGTTCTCGCGCTTCATGATATACGTGAAGACGTCGCCACCCTCGCCGCAGCCAAAGCAATGCCACACCTGCGTGGCGGGAATAATGTGGAAGGACGGAGTCTTTTCGCCATGAAAGGGGCAGCAACCCCAAAACTCATGGCCGCGGGGCTTGAGCTCAACCGTTTCCTGCACGATGGCGACCAGGTCGGACGCAGCGCGTACCTGGTCTTTTTCCTCATCGCTAATCACGGATGCTCACCCCCTGCTCACCCAAGTTGTGACGAATGTCCTCGATATTACCCTCGACGGTCGCGATCAACTCATCCAGCGAATCGAACACACGCGACGGACGCAGCCAGCGCGAAAACGCCAGCGAAACGGAAGCGCCGTACAGGTCGCCCGTATAACCAATTAAGTTAGCCTCGAGGTGCGCGGATGCCGCATCGTCGGCATACGTCGGCGGCAGCCCGACGTTCACGGCAGCGGGCCACACGGTGTCATCGACGAGCACCATGCCCTCATACACGCCATCGGCAGGCACCTGAATGCCATCGGACACCTGAAGATTTGCCGTGGGAAAGCCCATGCCAGAACCCTCGTGACGGCCGCGAATAACACCGCCACGCACCATATACGGGCGGCCAAGCAACTCAGCAGCAAGCTCCACATGGCCCTGTCCCAACTCATGACGAATGCGGGTGGCGCAAATGGCCTCACCGCCCTCACAAAGCAGGTCGTGACCATACACGTCAACGCCGCGCTCGGCACCCCAGGCGCGCATTTCGGCAACACCAGATGCACCGCCACGGCCCAGCCTAAAGTCGCTGCCAACGCGAATCGAGCGAATGTCGACCAGACGCGACACCAGCGAGAGAAAATCAACATGGTCGAGTACCGCAACCTCTGGCGTAAAGGGAACGGCCACCACCACATCGACCCCGGTCTGAGCCAAGGCATGCAGACGGTCGGCCGTCGTCATCAATTTTTGAGCGGGCGAAGGGCTCACCACAACGTCCGGGTCGGGATCGAAGGTAACTACGACTGCCTTGCAGCCATGGGCACGGGCATCACGGACAAGCGCTTCGATAAGTTCCTGGTGTCCAAGGTGAACGCCATCGAACACGCCGATGGCAATCGATGCGGCACCCAAGTGCTCGCACTTATCAAACGTATCGGCAGTAACGATGCGAGCCTCGTCCGACTCGCCCGCGAAAAAGACACGCGCGAGCTCGCGAGCGGAAAACATCATCGAACACCGCCGATTGCCTGCGGAAACACGTGCTCCATAACAAAGCGACCACCCTCAATGCGGGCGAGCGCCTTGAGTCCCCCATCGAGCACCAGCGCAAACGGCGCCTTCGAGGCATCGAAATCGGCAAGCGCACGCTCAACGGGAATGCGACGGCCGCAGAGCAGGTCGTCGGCAAGATTACCCGGCAAGTCAACACGCGTGGCGCCCAGGGCTGCAATGGGATCCAGAGCAAAGCTAGCCGCGGACTCGGGAGAAAGCTCCTCCACCGCATGACAGGCGCCAATGGAAACAACACCGGAGGCCGTGCGGCGCAGCGCGGAAATGTGCGCGGCGCTCTCGCAGGCGCGGCCCAGGTCGCGAGCGAGCGCACGGATATAGGTGCCCTTGCTCACCGAGAACGCCACGGTCCACACGCACGTATCACCCTCGCCGCCCACGGCGATCAGGTCGGCGGCATAGACCTCGACGGGGCGCGGAGGTAGGTCCACCGCATTGCCCTCACGAGCAGACTTGTAGGCGCGAACGCCATTAACCGAGATAGCCGAAAAAGCCGGCGGCACCTGCATCTGCGGGCCCAGCATGGCGGCTAAGCGCTCGCGGGCATAGGCAGGATCGCGGAGCTCGTTGGCAACAGCCACCGTGCGGACGGCCTCGCCCTCCGCATCATCGGTATTGGTCTCGGCGCCAAACGAGATGTCGGCGACGTAGCTTTTGGTATCGAGCGTGAGCATGCCCAGCAGACGGGTGGCCTGACCCACGCCCACCACCATGACACCCGATGCCATAGGGTCGAGCGTGCCGGCATGGCCGACGCGCCGCTCATGGAGGGCGCGTCGGCATTGCGAGACCACATCGTGGGACGTGCAGCCCACCGGCTTATCGACGGCGAGCAGCATATTCAGTTGAGAAGGCGTACGACGAGCCATGTACCATCCAAAAAGTTAAAGCTCGACGGTCACCGAAGCGGGATCCTCCCCCACCAGCTCGGTCAGCATGGGAAGTGCCACGGCGAGCGTCTCGCGAATTGTTCCGTTGTTGGAAAAGCCGGCGGCGGCATGATGCCCGCCACCGCCAAAGTTGGCAGCGATCTCGGACACATCGAGGTCACCCTTGGAGCGCAGGTTGCCGCGCACCTTGGTATCCCCCTCAATACCCTTCAGGAACAGGCAGACCTCCACACCCATCACCGAGCGCACCACGTCAACCAGGCCGTCACATTCATCCGAGGTGACGCCGCAGGCCTCAAGGTCGCTCTGGAAGGCATAGCTATACGCCACGCGCCCGTGCGCGACCGTCTTGATACGGCCCATGACAATGGACTTGAGGTGCAAAAACTCGACGCGCATGCTCTGATAGACCTCGAGTGCGACACGAGCCGGATTGGCGCCATGCGCCACCAGGCGCGAAGCAGCATGGAACGCGGCAGCATCGGCGTTCTGGTACTGGAAACGACCGGTGTCGGTCACCAAGCCGCACAGCAAGCAGGTCGCGACGCCGTCACGTGCGACAATGCCGCAATTGTCCAAGAAACGGTCGATGATCATGGCGCAGGCCGCGGCATCGACGCGCCTCAGACTGAGCTCGGCAAACTCCTCGCGCGCCGGATGATGATCGAAGCACACCACATGCTTGGAGCGACGAAGCACCTCGGCAGAATTATTGAGGCGCTCGACGACCGGTACGTCCACCGAGATGAACAGGTCAGGATTGCCGGCGTACGCAGATGCCGGCACCAGGCGATCGGAGCCTTCCATAAAGCGGTAGATACGCGGAACCGGGTCATCGTCTGCCAGCAGCAGCGCAATGTCCTTGTTGGGGAAAAACTTCATGAGCGAAAGGCCCAGACCCAATACGGAGCCCAAGGCGTCGCCATCGGGAGAAGTATGTCCCGAAATCGCAATGGAGGACGCACCCTCGATGAGCTCGAGGATGCGTCGCTGAATATCTGCAGACTCGCACGAGGCGAGGTCGGCGGAATTAGTCATCTAAAGCTGCCTCCTGGGCGGCATCCGCTATCGGATAGCCGTCCTCGTCCTTTTCGATCGCAAGCGTGGCGGGAACGTTTTCCAGCGCACGCGTGATGCGCTCGGCCTCATCGGTCGAGCGATCGATGCGAAAATCGAGCTCGGGCGTAACACGCCAATCGAGCGAGCGAGCCAACAGGCTGCGAATACGGCCCTTAGCGCTAGCGAGCGCCTCCATGACCTCGTCGTAGCGGCTCGCATCGCACGACACGTACACGCGCGCGAACGAACGGTCCACCGCGACTTCGACCGCGGTCAAAGTAACCAGGTCGAGACGCGGATCGGAAACCTCAAAGAGCAGGATATAACCGAGCTTCTCGCGAAGCTGCTCGCCCAGTCGGCGGGTTGCCTGCGTTTGCTTCATAGCGCTACCCCCTACTCGGTACGGGCAACCTGGTCGATACGGTAACCCTCGATCTGGTCACCGGGCTTGATGTCCTGGAAGTTCTCCAGGCCAATACCGCCCTCGGAACCGCTCTTGAGGCTCTTGGCCTCGTCCTTGTAGTGGCGCATCGAGGCGATCTTGCCGTTGAAGACCACGATGCCGTCGCGCACCAGACGCACGGAATCGGTCGCGGCGATCTCGCCCTCCTCGACGCGGACACCGGCGGCGATACCGACTTTAGGCACCTTGAAGGTGTCCAGGACGGTCGCGGTACCCGTGGCGACCTCGACCTCGGTGGGCTTGAGCATGCCGATACGGGCGGCGTCGAGCTCCTCGAGGCACTTGTAGATGACGTCGTAGCAACGGATCTCGACGCCCTCGCGCTCGGCGGCGGAGCGGGCCTTACCGTCGGGACGGACGCCAAAGCCGATGATGATGGCGTTAGAGGCGTCGGCCAGGACGACGTCGGTCTCGTTGATGGCGCCAACGGCGGAGTGGATCGTGTTGATGCGAACCTCGGACTGATCCATCTTGTCAAGCGAGTCCTGAAGGGCCTCGATGGAACCCTGGACGTCGGCCTTGATGATCAGGTTGAGCTCCTTGACCTCGGCGTCGGCAATGGTCTCGAAGAGGTTCTCGAGCGTGACGTGCTTGACGCGGCTCTGCTCCTCGATACGGGCCTTGAGCGAACGCTCGTCGGCAAGGGCGCGAGCCTCGCGCTCGTCCTCGAACACGCGGAACTCGTCGCCGGCGTTGGGCACAGACTGCAGGCCCAAAATCTCGACGGCGTCGGAGGGACCGGCCTCGGTGACGGCGCGACCCTTGGGGTCGAGCATAGCACGGACGCGGCCGTAGGTAAGGCCGGCGACCAGCGTATCGCCCACGTGCAGGGTACCGCGGGTCACGAGCACGGTAGCGACCGAGCCGCGGCCCTTGTCGAGCTTGGCCTCGAGGACATTGCCGGAGGCAAAGGTGTCCGGGTTGGCCTTAAGCTCGAGCACGTCGGCCTGGAGCAGCACGGTCTCCAGAAGGTCATCGATACCGATCTTCTGCTTGGCCGAGATGTTGACGAACATGTTCTGTCCGCCCCACTCCTCGGGGATGACGCCGTACTCGGTGAGCTCCTGGCGCACGCGGTCGGGGTTGGCGCCCGGCTTATCGATCTTGTTGACGGCAACGACGATGGGTACGCCGGCGGCCTTGGCGTGGTTGATCGACTCGACCGTCTGGGGCATGACGCCGTCGTCGGCGGCGACGATCAGGATGACGATGTCGGTCACCTTGGCGCCACGGGCACGCATGGCCGTAAAGGTAGCGTGACCCGGGGTATCGATGAAGGTGATCTTGCGGTCGTTGATCATGACCTGCGAAGCGCCGATGGCCTGCGTAATGCCGCCCGCCTCGCCGGCAGCAACGCCGGTGTGACGGATGGCATCGAGCAGCGACGTCTTGCCGTGGTCGACGTGGCCCATGACGGTGACGACCGGGGCGCGCGGCTTAAGGTCGGCGGGATCGTCATAGAACGAGAAGGTGTTCTCCTCCTCGGGGGTGATGATCTTGATCTGACGGCCCAGGTCGTCGGCAACGAGCTCAACGAGGTCGTCGGACATGGACTGCGTCATGGTGAGCGGCGTACCCAGCAGGAACAGGCGCTTGATGATGTCGTTGGCCGGAACGTCGAGCGCCTCGGCAAGCTCCTGGACAGTAACGCCCTGGGAGACCTTGATGGCGTCGAGGTCCTCGGGGTTCACGCCCTGGGCCAGCGCCTCCTCTATCTTGCGCTCCTCCTGAGCCTTGGCAGCCTCGCGCTCGCGCTTCTCCTTGCGCTTCTTGCGGCGACCGGTGGACTCGCGAGAGGCCTCCTCGACGGCAGCACGAGCCTCCTCGAGCACCTTCTCGCGGCTGTACTCCTCGGCCTCGCGAGCCATGCGGCTGTAGTGGTCCTCTTCGTTGTTGTGACCGCCCTTGCGCTTCTTGCCCTTGCCCTGCTTATCGGGGTTGGGGAAGTCCATGCCGGCAGCGACGTTGTTGCTGGCGTTGGTGCGATGGCTGTGCGGACGGCTCTCGGAGGCGTTGCGCTCGGAATTGTTGTCGGAGGCGTTGCGATCGTTACGACGGCCACCGCGGCGGTCGTTGTTGCCGCCACGACGGTTACCGCGCTCGGCGGCGCGCTCGGCCTTGGCCTTGTCCTCGGCGTCCTTCTTCTCCTTGAGCACGGTCTCCTGTGCGGCAATCTGGTCGAGAAGCGAACGGAAGCGCGAACCGGAGTCGGAAGCGGGAACGGCGCGGCGCTGGGCCTCGCGGGCAGCCTCCTCCTTCTCGCGGGCAAGGCGCTCCTGCTCGGCCTTCTTCTTGGCCTCGGCC
>URPB01000053.1:0-14645 GCA_900549575.1 uncultured Collinsella sp. | reverse complement strand
CAACAACACCGAGAACAGCACACCCGAGGGCGACTCCATCGAAAGAAGCAGCGAGCCCGTCGAGGCCGGGACGTGCGCCAGACCGACGTTTTGGACGAGCAGTGCCACGCACGTGCAGCCCACCGAGAGGAAGACCATCACGCCGATAAAACTCGGCGTCCACACGGACAGAGGCGCCTGAGTCTCGAATAGTAGCGACGTGATTAAGCTCAAAACGCCATTGCCCACAAACATCCAAAACGTGATGACGTTGATATCCATCTTGCGGCCATACTTGGCGGTCACCGCCATCTGGATAGCAAAGAAGACCGCGCCGCCCAGCGTGATGGCATCTCCAGCATTGAACTCGACGCTATCGAGTGCCACCAGGCCAATGCCCGCCAGGCACAGCAATGCAGCGCCCAAGTTGTAACGGGTAAGCCTTTCTCCGCTCAGGACATAGCTCGCAAACGGCACGAGGATGCAATAGGTACCCGTCAAAAACGCGCTCTTGCCCGCCGTGGTCTGTGCCAGGCCAATCGTCTGCAAACCGTACGCGCCCCACATAAGTGCGCCCATACCAAGCCCGACGATAAGGTTGCGAACATTAAAGTGTGCGATGATGCGTTTGCGGAAGATGGCGAACATAACCAGCGAAGCCGGGAGAAAGCGAACGTAGACCAGCTCGAACACCGGAATGGTGTCGAGTGCGTCCTTCATAGTGGTAAAGGAGTAGCCCCAGATAATCGCCACCGAAAGCAGTAGAACTTTCCAGAACAACGGCGAGCGTGCGCCGGCACCCCGGGGAATACCACCCGCGCCCAAATCCTCACGGGCTACAGGGCTATCGGGCATGTTTTCGATTTCGTTGGCAGCGTATTGGGCCATGGAACATCCTCGCGCTCAATCTGGGCGTGGTGTCCGCACGCGCGTGACCGCATGCCGCCTCATGGTCAAATAAAAACGGGGCGCACCGGACCCCCGGTACGCCCCGCTACTGTAGCAACAACCAAGTAACCCACGCAATTCACTACGCTAAAGCGTCGGTACAGAAAACCTCGATGTTCCGGCAACGTCAGCGAAAACGCCCCTAAGCGAGCAAGGTGACGTGAAATGGAAGGGCGCTGACCTTCTGGTCGCGCCCTTGAAATTGAACGTCAGATTGCCGCTTAGGGACGTTTGCAGCGTCGAGCCGTTACGCGGTTTGGTAAAACCGCGTAACTAAATAAGCTTCGTGCTTTCAAGCTTTTCGATGATCCAGTCGTTGGCTTTGATGACCGGGCGGCGGAAGACGACGCCAAGGGCCAGCGACGGAATCAGGTAACTCGCCAAGATACCCAACTCAATCCAGTACTCCATATGGTAGGCGCCGGCCATGGCGGCATGCATGGCGTTGATGCCGTGGGTAAACGGCAGGAACGGGTAGATCGCCTGGAACACGGGGCCGGTCATCTCGATGGGGAACGTGCCGCCCGAACCGCCGACCTGCATGACCAGCAACACGACGGCGAGTGCCTTACCGATATCGCCAAACGACACCGTAAGCGTGTAGACGATATTGGAGAACACGAGACTCGCGATCCAGCCCGCCAGCACAAATTGCAGCGGGTTGTCGCACTGGATGCCAAAGAACAGGATGTCGCCCGCGCACACGAGCGTTGCCTGCAGCAGCGCCAGACCGCCAAAGAACAGGTAACGGCCCAGGTAGATCTCGTGCAGGCGCACGGGGATAAGCTCGTTGATGAGCTCATCGTCAACCGACACCTTCATCATGGCCGCCAGTACAATCGAGCCGACCCAAAGCGACAGAATCGTGTAGAACGGTGCCATGGCCGAACCGTAGTTGCGGATCGGATAGACCGGTTTGCGGTCGAGCGCGACGGGACCGGAAAGCGACACGGCCAGACCCTCGGGATCGTTGCCGATCATTGTCTTGATCGTGGCCAGATCGTCCGACATAAGGGCACCGTCGAGGTCGTCCTTAAAGGCGCTGATCTTGTCCGACGCCTCGCCCAGCTGATCGGAAGCCTTGTTGACCAGCCTTGCGGCCTTAGAGAGACCCTTTGCCAGCGAACCAGATGCGTCGGTCAAGCCGTCTACGGCGCTATCCAGGTCGCCCGAGATGCTGTTCAGCGAATCCAAAACGCCCGAAATGGTCTTCTTGAGCTCCTTGGCCTTAACCGAGAACGTGGAATCGTAGTCGGACTTGGCGCCCGAGATACCAGCCTTGGCATCCGCGATTGCCTGATCGACCTCGGCACGCGACTTGTTAACTTCTGCCATGCCGTCAGAAAGGGACTTTGCGGTTGCCGTCAGGTCCTTGGCGTTATTGCGATACTCCACTGCGATTCTGCTCAGCGATGTTGCCACAGACTTGAGGCTGTCCTGGAGCTTTTCGTCAGTCAACTGATCGGCAAAGCTGCGGAGCTGGTCAGCAGTGGCGTCGATATCGTCGGCACGCGTGTTGAGCGCCGCCGCGGCATCGTTGAGCTGGGACACCGTAAGGTCCACATGTTGATTCGCGGCATCGAATGCCTTCGCAAGCTCGGCGGACACATTGTCAAACGAGCCCGCGCTTCCGTCAATCGCGGCGTTGATGGCGTCGTTGGCGTCCTTCAGCGCTTCCTTGGAATCGCTCATACCGCTCTTGGCATGCTCCATCAGCTGCTTAGTCGACTCATCGACCGTGCCCGTCTGCTTGAGCATACCGCCCGCCGACGTCAGCGAATCGGACGTGGAACTCAAAATGCCCGCCAGCGACGTCGCGCTGGCCTGAACGTCCTGCAGGTCCTGGACCGAATCGCCCAGCGTCGAGGACAGGTTGGCGATAAAGTTGCTCACTTGGTCGGTGCTCATGTAGTCGAGCAGGCTGGACACGGTTTTAAGACCGATGGTCGTGATGGTCTTGGTAAAGGTCTCGTTGACCTGACTCTGGACGGCGCTCGAACCCTTTTCAGTCACGATCTGTGCGATGGCGTTGGCCTTCTGGTTCTCATAGAACTCGATATCGGCGTGCTTCACCTCGGTCGAGAAAAGCGTCATCATGTCGGCGCTAAACGTTTTAGGGATAACGACGGCAGCGTAGTACGCGCCCGACTTAACGCCCTCAATCGCCTTATCGCGGTCGTTGAGGACGACCCAGTCGAAGTTCTCGTTGCCGCGCAGGGTGGCGGTTACGTTTTCGCCCACGTTGACCTCGACGGGAATCAGATCGCTCTCGTAACCCTCATCGGTGTTGACCACTGCAATCTTAAGGTTGCCGGTATTGCCGTAGGGATCCCAGCTTCCGGCGATGTTAAACCATGCATAGAGACATGGCACGATGATCAGGCCCATCACGACGACCATGCCGATCACGGAGCGAGACACGTTTTGGACATCGCGCTTAAACAGGTGCAGGATGTTTTTCATTTATGCCTCACCTCCTTTAGAGTGCTTGCCAAGCGGGGTGGTGTCCCCGTCGTTTCCGTTTACGTTGTCAGCGCCGTCGGCATCTTGAGCCTTACGATGCGCACCGATATGCGGCAGACGGCTCGTAGGCTGTTCGCCTCCCTTGGCGCCACGCTCGCTGGCGTTGAGACCAAACATGCGACGGGCGGCAGGGATCGCCGCCGTGTGCTCGCGCATCTCGCGGCGAAGGTCCTCGTCCGAAAGCGCCGAGATACGCATCTGGGTATTGAGGCTCGCACGGATGTATTCGATGTTGATGAGCCAGCCGCAGATGGCGATAACCGAAATGATCCAGATAACGAGCAGGATGATCTTGCCGTTATTGTCGATATCGAGCACCGTCGAAAGCACAAAGAGCAGAACCTGCACGCCTACCACGGCGGCAAAACCGCCCTTGATGTAGTACGGGTAGCGATGCTCAAACGCCACGGCATGATCGAGCAGCTCGCGACGGTACGAATCCGAATCGAGCATGACGCGCATGGCCGTGCGCAGCGAATAGCGCTGGCGCGGTAGGTCGTTGGACTCGCAGATCATTAGGCCCGTCGTGGAAAGCTGCTTATCAAAGAGCAGATTGAGGTTGAGCAGCAACGGGCGCAGCTGCAGACCGATAAAGAGCGCGATGGCAAGGAACACGCCCAGGACGCACAGGTTGAACAGGTAGTTGAACGAATACATGCCACCGACGGTCTCGCGCAGCAGGTTGATGCCATAAGTGAAGGGCAGCAGCGGATGCAGCCATTGGAAGAAGCCGGGCATCATCTCGATGGGATACATGCCCGACGAGCCGGGGATCTGCACAATGACGAGGATGACGCCAATGGCTTTACCGATATGCTTAAACGTGGTGGACAGCGCATAGATGATATTGACGTAGGTGAATGAAATCGCGATGCCGCCCAGCACGAACAGCAGCGGGTTAACGCACTGTACGCCAATGACCAAATCTCCCACCGTAACGATAATGGCCTGGAACGCGCCCAGGATCACCAGCAGCAGCCAGCGGCCAAAGTAGCCCTGACGCGCCGTAAAGCTACCGATGCCCTCGCGGTCGACCTCGAGTTTATAGATAGCGATGAGCACATAGCCGCCCACCCACAGCGCCAGATTGGTGTAGAAGGGCGCGATGCCCGAGCCAAAGCTCTTGACCGGATAGATTGACTTGGACGTCAGCTCAACCGGAGATGCCATGAAATCTGCCACGTCATTGACGTCGACGTCCATGAGGTCGGCTAACTCGCCCATAGACTCAGAGGTCTGCAGCGCCGCAATGTCATTGGCGGCGGTCGCGAGCTTGTCCTGAACCTTGGCAAGGGAGGCGTCGGTTTGGGATAGCGTGGTCTTTGCCTGCTTGAGCGTGGCGTCGAGCTGCGCTAGCGTGCCGCGCGCGCTCGCTATCGTGGGGGTCATACCCGACACAATGCCGGTCAAATCGCCCGAAACGGCGGCAAAGGAGTCAAGCGCGCTCGAAGCCTTCGGAAGTGCGTTCTGACCCAGATCGGTCTGAGCCTGACCGAGGTTAGCCGTACCGGTCTGAATTGCCGCGTTGAGTGCGTTGCTCGCGTTCGAGATTGCCGTAGCGTCGTTTGCCATGGCGCTCGACTGTGCAGAAAGGCCATCCTTGATGCTCTGCAGCTTCTGGTTTTGCTCGCGAAGCGAATCGATGGTCGATACAATGCGCGCGTCAATTTCCTCGGAACCTGTCGACGTGTCATTAACGAGAATCTCCAAGTGCCCGATAACGGCCTTATTGTGATCGATCGTCGCCTGGAGAGACTCGAGCGAGTTGTCGATGCGGGTGGTCGTAGATGTGACCGTACCCGTTAGCTTGCCAATCGCAGCGTTCGCGGAGGCTGACGTCTTGGTGAGTGCAAGGCTACCTTCCGAGAGTGCCTTGGAGAGCGAGGTGATAGAGTTGCCCGCCGTGGCGCGAGCCTCGCCCAGCAGGTCGTTGCCCTGGGAGATCGCCTGCGTTAGAGAGGGCGCCTGCCCCTGCAGGCCCGCCAGCGCAGCATCGGCCGAAGCAATCGAGCTGCTCGTCTTGTCGATGGCGGTGTTCATGTCGCCGATGGAATCGCGTACTTCGCCCAGGGTATCAGACGCCTCGGACACCGAGCCCGCCAGCGAATCCCGGGTCTGGTTCGCCTTGTCTTTAAGGTCGATGCCAGCATCTTTGGCAATGCCCGCGACGGTCTCGCCCACCGTGGAGACAAACTCCGAGTTGATCTGCTCCTCGATGGTATTGGCACCAGTGTCGGTGACCTTGGGCGCAATAGCGCTCTTCTTCTCGTTGACGTAATAGGTGAGCTTCGGCTGATGGTAATTGCCATCGAGCATCGAAACAAGATTGTCGGAGAAGTTCTTGGGGATTACGATGGCCGCATAGTACTCACCACTCTCGACGCCCTCTTTGGCATCGGCGGCCGAATCGACGAAGGTCCAGCCCAGCCGATCGTTCTCCTTGAGCTGATCGACGACCTGGTCGCCCGCGTTGAGCTCGCCCACCAAGTCATTCTGAGTGCCCTGATCGTTGTTGGCGATGGCAATCTTGATACCTTGGGTGTTTCCGTACGGATCCCAGTTTGCCACGATGTTGTACCAGGCATACAGCGAGGGGATAACGCACACGCCCAGGGTAACCACCAAGGCGACGGGGTTCACAAGCAGTCGCTTAATGTCGCGCTTGAATATCGCAAAGGAGACCTTTGCGTTGGATAGTTTGCTGCCGAGACTCACGCTTGGACCATCCATCCTGTCGTTGAATCGAATCGTACTATCGACAACCATTGTACGTAGGCGCTTTAGTGCCTCGCGGCACAATGGTGCTGAGTTTTGCGGGTAGCAATATACTACGAAGATGAGTTAGTGTACAGTTGTACAGTATCTTTAATTTCAGCAGGTCACAAAACCACAGCCCGCACAAATTAGCAATCCGAATAGTCATTGGGAACGTTCTTAAACGACTAGTCAAACAAGAACGTCCCCGATGACTACTTAGGGCCACGAAAGCGTCGCAGGTTGAGCATAAGTCAGCGAAAACGCCCCTGAGCGAGCAAGGTGACGTGAAAGAGGAGGGAAGCGTACTTTGGTACGCGACCGACGATTGAACGTCAGATTGCCGCTTAGGGGCGTTTGCAGCGTCGACCGGTCCGTCGTTCGTTAGAACGACGGAACCAATAGGTTCGTTAGAACGGCGGACCCAAAGGCGTAACTACTTAACTACATCAAGTTGCAAACAGCCGCCGCGAAGGCAACGGGGTCCTCGGGGAGGATACCCTCGACCAGCAGGGCCTGATCGTAGAGCAGGCCGGAGTACTGCTTGATCTTGTCGGCGTCACCTGCCTTCTGGGCAGCGACAAGCTTGTCAAAGACCGGGTGCTTGGCGTTGAGCTCGAGCACGCGCTGGCTCTTGGGCATGCCGTCGGGCGCGCCCTCGGGCCCCTTCTGGAGCACCTTCTCCATCTCGAGCGAAAGCGGACCCTCGGTGGTGATGCAAGCGGGGGCATCGGTCAGGCGCGCGGAGACGGCAACTTTCTCGACCTTGTCACCGAGCGCCTCCTTCATAGCGCTAAAGAGGTCCTCGTTTTCCTTGGTGGCGTCCTCGGCCTCCTTCTTCTCGTCCTCGGTCGCCAGATCAAGATCGCCAGTCGCAACGTTCTTGAGCTCCAGGTGACGATCCTCGACCTCGGGCTCGGCACCGTCGGCAACGGCCTTTTCGGCAGCCTCGCGGGCGGCGTCGTCCTCGTAGATCTTGGGCATATCGGCGGCCACGTACTCACGCATAGCCTGGAACGTGAACTCATCCACATCCTGCGTCAGCAACAGCACGTCATAGCCGCGCTCGAGCACGCCCTTTACCACGGGCATCTTGGCCAAGCGCTCACGCGAGTCGCCGGCGGCGTAGTAGATGGCCTTCTGATCCTCGGGCATGCCCTTGGCATACTCGGCCAGGGTGATCATCTTCTGCTCCTTGGCAGACCAGAACAGCAGCAGGTCGGCGAGCTCGTCGGCCTTCATGCCGTAACTCGAGTAGATGCCGTACTTCAGACCGCGACCAAAGTTCTCAAAGAACTTCTCGTATGCCTCGCGGTCGTTGTCGCGCATGTCCTCAAGATCGGCAGTGATCTTCTTCTCGACACGCTTGGCAATGGCCTTGAGCTGACGGTTCTGTTGCAGCGTCTCACGCGAGATGTTGAGCGTCACGTCGGCAGAGTCCACGACACCGCGCACAAAGTTGTAGTAGTCGGGCAGCAGGTCGTCGCACTTCTCCATAATCAGCACGTTGGAACTGTAGAGCGCCAGGCCCTTCTCGTAGTCCTTGCTGTACAGATCGAACGGGGCGCGACCCGGCACAAACAGCAGCGCATCGTACTCAAGCGTACCCTCGGCATGGAAGCTGATAGTGCGCGCGGGATCGTCAAAGTCGTGGAACGTGGACTTGTAGAACTCGTTGTAATCCTTCTGCTCAACGTCGGAGCTGCGCTTTTTCCAGATCGGCGTCATGGAGTTGATGGTCTCGAGCTCCTGGTAGTCCTCGTACTCGGGCCTGTAGTCGTCGCCGGCGTCCTCGGGCTTGGGTTTCTGGCGGCTCTTGCTCACCATCATCTGAATCGGGTAGCGCACATAGTTGCTGTACTGCTGAATCAGGCTCTTGAGGCCCCACTCGGTCAGGAAGCGATCGTAGGTCTCGGCCTCGCCGTCGGCGTCGAGCTTCTCGTTCTCGCGCAGCGTCAGGATGACATCGGTGCCGTGCTCGGCGCGCTCGCCGTCTTCGATGGTGTAACCCTCAAGACCATCAGACTCCCACACGTGAGCGGTGTCCTCGCCATAAGCGTGGCTGACGACCTTTACGTGGCTGGCGACCATAAAGGCGGAGTAGAAGCCCACGCCAAACTGGCCGATGATGTCGACATCGGAGCCCTGTTGCTCGGCGTTCTCGGTCTTAAACTCCTCGGAGCCGGAATGGGCGATGGTGCCCAGATTGCGCTCGAGCTCCTCGGCGGTCATGCCAATGCCGTTATCCGAGATGGTAATGGTGCGGGCGTCTTTATCAAAAGAGACGCGAATAGCCAGGTCGCCCTGGTCGAGTTTGACACTCGGGTCCTGCAGGCTCTTAAAGTTGAGCTTGTCGACGGCGTCGCTCGCATTAGAGATAAGCTCGCGCAGGAAGATTTCCTTATTGGTGTAGATGGAGTTGATCATGAGGTCGAGCAGTTTTTTGCTCTCGGTCTTAAATTGACGCATGTGCAGTCCTTTCGCGCTACCCCCGTCCGCAAAAACGGCCCGGTTGCCCGAGCCGCATCGCAGACCTGCTATGTCCAGACTTAGATTTTATAACCCATTAGCGCGCATATATACATACGGAATCGAAAAACTGTATGTCCAAACGCTCTGATACGCCAATTGCCAAGGAGTGTCCCCGACTGCCGGCAGGAAAGGAACGTCCCTATCTGCCATCTACGCGCTTGGCCATCCAAGCATGGGGCTGGCCCTCGTCTTCGTAGTCCACCGGGGCAATCTGCGTGTAGCCCGCCTTGGCATAGAGCGGCAGCACGTATTCCTGCGCATGCAGCTTAATGAGCTTGGCGCCGGCATCACGCGCGCGCGTATCACTGGCCTCGACAATCTTGCTCGCCAGACCGCGACGGCGCATGCTCGGCAGCACAGCCACGCGCCCCATAATGTAGGTCTCCCCCGCCGCGACGCCTTCGTCCAAGTCGCACGCCGGCGACACCGGAGCCTCCGCGTCAGCCGCACGCTCAAGCTCTTCGGGAAACACGCGCGAGCAACCGGCAAGCTCGCCGTCTACATAGAGCGTCACATGAATGCAGTTCGGATCCTCGTCGATAGCGTCAAACTCGTTCTCGTAGCCCTGCTCGTCCATAAAAACGACGCGGCGCACCAACGCCGCGTCATCAAAGCATCCCGTCTTAAGTTGGATATCCATGGCTGCCCTTTCATTCAATGCGAACGTTAGGGACAGATTTTAGCGAAAATGAGCTCCGCGCACGCTAAACTTCGCGCGAGCCTTCGCCAGGCAGTCGTAATGACCCACGTTATGGGCATCGCTCGCGATGAAGCTGTACAGGTTCTGATCGAACAGGCGCTGTGCCGGCTTTTTCTCGCGACCAAAGCGACCGCCGGCAATAAAGTCCGCCGAAGCCTGCAGCTTGCAGCCCATATCGACCAGGCGCTCCGCCACGCTTACATCCTTTTGAACCGCACGATAGCGCTCAGGATGAGCGATGATCACCTGGTAGCCACGGCACTGCAAATCGTAAATCGTGTTCTCGTACTCTCTAAACGCATACGCATCGGCATGCGTCGAAAGCTCGAGCAGAAACTCGTTGGTCCCATCGAAATGCAAGTGATCCGCGGCATCGATACCAAGCTCAACGAGCTTTCGATGGTTGACCTCGAAGCCCATCTGGAGCGGAAAACCGTCAGCGTTATCGCGCAGCAGCTCAAAGGCATCCCACATCTTGTCGTAATCAAAATAGGGATCACGGCAGTGAGGAGTGCAAACGATTCTGGTTACACCGGCCCGCTTGGCAGCCTCGAGCATCGCCAAGCTCTCTTCGAGATCGGCGGCGCCGTCGTCTACACCCGGCAAGATATGGCAATGAATGTCACGCATAGGTCAGCCTTAATCAACTAAACGTTTGCTCGGTTGGTGAAGATGCCCTTTTTGGAAGTGCCCTGATCGTCGGAGCCCTTCTTAACCTTCTTACCGTCCTTGGTGTAGTAAGAATAGTAGTACTCGCTGGTCTCGGTCTCACAGTAATTCATGACGGTACCGATGAGCTTGACCTTCTCGGACTTCTTAAGCTGGGCGATAGCGTTGAGCGCCTCTTCGCGCTTGGTAAAGTCCTCGCGCACCACGAACAGCGCGCCGTCGGTCAGGCTGGCAATCTCGGCAGCATCGATGAAGGTGCCGACCGGAGGAGCATCGAAGATGACGTACTGGAACTTAGCAGACAGTGCCTTGACCAGCTTGGCAAAGCGATGGGAGACGATGATGTCGGCAGGATTGGGAATATGCGGCTCGGCATCGAGGAAGTAGAAATTCTTCTGACCTGTCTCGACAATCGCCTGGTCGATAGAAACCTGCTCGGACAGGACTGCATAGAGTCCGCCGCGGGAGCGGACGCCGAGCATATCGGCAAGGGACCTGCGACGCATATCAGCCTCGACCAGCAGGACACTCTTGCCGCTCGTGGCGATTGCCTGAGCAAGATTAATGGAAACCGTAGACTTGCCCTCGTTGGGAATCGAGGAGGTAACGGTGATGGTGCGAATGGGGTCGTCCACGCTCGCAAAGCGGATGTTGGCCAGAAGGGTCTTGGCGGCATTCTGCACAACGAGCTTATCGGTGTTCTTTGCCTTAGCCATGCCTATTTACCACCTTTCATAGCCGGAATTCGGCCAACAACGGGAATACCCAGGAGCTCTTCTGCCTCTTCGGCACCGCGGATGCGGGTATTGAGCATGTCTGCCAAAACGACATAGGCAACTGCGATAAAGATACCGGCGAGGAACGCGACGGCAATATACAGCGTGCGCTTGGGGCCGCTGGGGGCTTCGGGGGTCTTAGCCTCGTCGATAACGTTGATGCTCTGGGCAGCGCCGACGTTCTGAGCGACCGTACTCACCGAGCTGGCAATGGCCTTTGCGACCTCAGCCGTCTCCTTGGCATCGGTGCCGGTAACCGAAAGCGTAATGACACGCGTGGTGGTCTCGGAGGAAACAGACACCTTGTAGTCATCCAAATCGGTGAGGCCCAGTTCTTTGGCGGCGCCGCTCTTAACGCTATCGCTATCCAGCAGCGTGGCGATATCGTTGGAAAGCATCTGGCTCGCCGAGAGATCGTTGTAGCTCATCTGACCGCTATCGTCGGTCTTGGCGAGAATGTACATGCTCGTCGTCGCGGTATAGGTGTTGTCCATCGCAACGAAGGACACGATGCCCATGGCGATCGCGCAGACCACCGGAAGGGTGATGACCAGCTTGAGGTGCTTCTTCAGCAGCTGGAACAGTTCGAGAAGGGTCATGCAGCTTGCCTTTCATTTCCCCAGTTCGGATTGACAAAACTGTCCGTATGTTATCGCATCTTTTTACCGAGACCAAACTCTATACATAAGAAACAGGCTCTCCTGTAAAAATGTCGGAAGCAATCGTAAAATTGCACAACAACGCCGCACCCGAAAGTCAAATGCGGCGTCTACATCATTATCTATGTTGTATCGCTATGCGAATGGCTCGTCCTGCTGTGTGGGAAACGCCACCGTAATGGTGGTTCCCACGCCCAACTCGCTCGATAGATCGAGCGTGGCGTGATGATACAGGGCCGCATGCTTGACAATGGCAAGCCCCAGGCCGGTTCCGCCGCGTGCCTTGGACCTACTCTTGTCCACGCGATAGAACCGCTCAAATACCTTGCCCTGTTCTTCAGGCGCGATACCGATTCCCGTGTCGGCGACAGCGAGGAACGGATGGCCTTTGTCGTTGGTGCCGCACTGCAGCGTAACCGTACCGCCGGGCCGATTGTAGCGGATGGCGTTGCTTGCCAGATTATAGATGAGCTCGTCGACCAAGCGCGACACGCCTTCGATGACCACAGGCTTGGTCTCATGACTTATCGTCACATTCACCTGACGGGCGACCTGTTCAAGACGCTGCTCAACCGCGTAGATCGCACGCGAGAGCTCAATAGGCTCCGTGGACCCAATGGGCACTGCCTCGCCTTCAGTTGCACGTTCGGCCTCGTCCAAGTTAGACAGCGTAAGGATGTCGTTGACAAGCGCTGCCAAGCGGCCCGCCTCACGATAGATGCGACCGCCAAAGTTGCGCAGGTCGTCCTCGCCCTCGACCATGCCATTTGCGATGAGCTCGGCATAGCCCGAAATCGCCGTAAGCGGCGTCTTGAGCTCATGGGTGATATTCGCCGTGAACTCGCGGCGCATACGGTCGTTGTCCGCTAGCACCGCCATTTGGCGCTTGAGTTCCTGGCGCTGCGACTCGATGCGCTCAAGCATGGGGACCATCTCGGCATAGGCGTGCTCATAGCTACGGCGTGGGTGATCCAAATCCACCTCTTGCAACGGCGCGATGATGGCACGGGACTCACGGCGCGCCATAAAAAACGAGAGTACTGCACCCGCTGCTGCGATAAGCAGCATCGGCGCCAGCATCGACAGCAAAATCGCCGCAACGCCAGGCTGGGCCTGCGCCAAGCGAACGACCTGGCCGTTATCAAGGGTGACGGCGCGATACAGCATAATCTCGTCGAGTGTAGAGCTTGCGCGCTCCGCGGAACCCGAACCACTCTCAAAGGCCTCGATGACCTCGGGGCGATCGCCATGGTTGGGCAGTGTGGAAGGCGACGCCTCGTTGTCGTAGGCAACAGATCCGTCCTTATTGATCAGCGTGATACGAAGATCCTCGCGATCGAGGCTTCGCAAGAACGGAATGGGCTCCTGCTGCTCGTCGAGGGCGGCAGCAATGAGCTCGGTTTCCTGCGCCAGATTGGCACTCGTGGCATCCGCCAAAGTGTTTTGCACAAAGAACGCACCCAGCACCGTAAACGCCACGATAACCGCCATGGCGCAGACAAAGATCGTCACAAAAACGCGGTGCGACAGCGTATGTTTTCCCTGGGGGGCGAAGACCACGGGTTACTCCTCCGATGCGGTGGCCGCGGTGTCGTCGCCTTCGGCACCATCACCGGCAGAAGGCTCGGCCAGGCGATAACCCACGCCGCGCACGGTCTCGATGGCGCTGGCATGCTCGCCCAGTTTTTGGCGAAGCGTCTGCACGTGCACGTCAACGGTGCGCGAACCGCCGTCGAAGTCCCAGCCCCACACGCTCTGCAGCAACGACTCGCGGGTAAAGACCACGCCGGGCTTGCGCATGAGGTACTCGAGCAGGTCGAACTCGCGCAGGGTGAGCTTAAGCGGCTCGCCGGCAACGGTCACCTCGCGATGGCTAGGCGAAAGCACGATGTCGCCCACGCTGAGCACATCGCTCGCCTGCTTGACCATGCCGCCGCGACGCAGCAGTGCGCGGCAGCGGCTCGCAAGCTCCATGAGCGAAAACGGCTTAGTCAGGTAATCGTCGGCACCGCCATCGAGCGCCATCACCTTGTCGAGTTCGGTGTCTTTGGCGGTAAGCATCATGATGGGCACCGTCGCCGTCAGGCGATCGGCACGCAGGCGACGCATAATCGCCAAGCCATCGGTGTCGGGCAGCATGATATCGAGCAGCACAGCATCGGGCACCCGTCGCGCCACGGCAGCTTTAAACTCGCCATCACACGAAAAGCCCTCGGCCTCGATTCCCTGCTTGCGCAGCGCGTAGACTGTCAAATCCCTGATGTTGTCATCGTCCTCGACGTAATAGATCATGTTGAACCCCTTTGCGGCCGATATGACCGCATCTTAACCCTAAAGGCACCTGTAAAAGACAGCGTCAGCCAAAACGCCCCGTCAAATAATCCGCGGTGCGCGGATCGGACGGATTCTTAAAGAGTTGCGCGGTGGGCGCGTGCTCCACCAGCTCACCCAGCAAAAAGAACGCAACCGAATCGGAAATACGCGCGGCCTGCTGCATGTTGTGCGTCACGACCACCAGCGTGCAGGTCTCCTTGAGCTCGCAGGCCAGCTGCTCCACCACCAACGTCGACACAGGGTCGAGTGCCGAAGTCGGCTCGTCCATCAGCAGAATGTCGGGCTGCACGGCAAGTGCGCGGGCGATGCACAGGCGCTGCTGCTGTCCACCCGAAAGACCCAGGCCCGACTCTTTGAGCTTGTCCTTGACCTCGTCCCACAGGGCAGCGCGACGCAGGGAGTCCTCGACCAGCTCATCGAGCACGGCGCGGTCGCGCACACCCATACCGCGAGGACCGTAGGCGACGTTGTCGTAGATGCTCATGGGAAATGGGTTGGGGCGTTGGAACACCATGCCCACGCGCTGGCGCAAACGGCAGATGTCGCAATCGCCCAGGATATCTTGACCATCGAGCGCAATCTTGCCCTCGATGCGGCAATCCTTGATGCCGTCGTTCATGCGGTTAAAGCAGCGCAGCAACGTGGACTTTCCGCAGCCCGAAGGCCCGATGAACGAGGTGATCTGCTTGTCGCGGATCTTGATATTCACGTCCTTGAGCGCCTGTCTCTTATACACATCTGACGCTGCCGACGAAGAGGATAGTGTAGATC
>URPB01000052.1:0-14769 GCA_900549575.1 uncultured Collinsella sp. | reverse complement strand
CGTCAATGTTTTGAGGAAATGTTTCAGCTGCAGACGTTTTATTCAGCAGCTTACCCGCTTGGCATAAAGAGCTGTCTCTTTCGCCTGTTTTATCTGCTATTTTACAATGAGCCGTCTGTAAAACCAAAGAGCCGCCCACAAAAATCAGTAGTAAAGACAAAGCAAATCATTAGCTATATCACAGATCATTACAGTGAACCGCTGTCTACTGAGCAAATGGCAAAAGTATGTGAATTTAGTGAGTCTCACTTTATTAAGTTCTTTAAGTCCACGATTGGCATAACATTCACAGAATGCTTAAACAGCTATCGCCTGTCTCAAGCTGCTAGACTTCTGCTTGCAGACACTGATGAACCAATCATGGACATTGCAAGAAGATGCGGTTTTAACAGCATTCCTCATTTTAACCGCGTCTTTAAGAAAAAATATGGAATTACGCCAAGTGCGCTTCGCGGCACAAAATCTTCTCCAGAGAAGGCAGATCCATCGCTCTCATAACAATATCACAATTTGCCGTCTCTCCTTCTGGTGACAAATTGGAATGAATGTAGCATGCACCCATACCAAGTGATTTTGCAGTACGTATATCATCATATTCACTATTTCCGATCATCATTACCTTTGTGGGATCTAAGCCTTCTGACGTTAATAATGCCTTAAAATAAGCAGCATCTGGCTTTTTGCAATGGTAATCTGATGACAGGCACACCTTATCAAAGTAATCGTAAATACCAAGATAGCGCAGCTCGCTAGCAGTAAATACCTGCTGCGCATTGCTAAGCACATAGAGCTTTTTTCCTTTCTTTTTCAGGTGGGCAAGAAGCTCTTTTGCACCATAATATAAGCGAACATAGCGCAGTGAAAAGCTTCGAAATACCTGCGCGGCATCCACAGCCTCCTGTATAGAAACACGCACACCCTTTTCTTCATATAAACGCATAAAGACACGCTCTACCTGCGGCTCAGGAATCTGCTTGGGATTTTCATGCAAAAGCCGCTCTTCCTCATCATGAATCAATGCACCATATCTCCAGCGAAGCTCCCATGAGCCGTACTTTGCTCCTTTGTAGGCATAATATTTTGCCATAAACTCCCAAAGCTCATGATCACCCTCTTCTGTATGAATGTCAATCAGAGTGCCATACAGATCAAAAAAATATGCCTGATAATCTGGCATGTTAGGCGCAACAATCGGTGTATACCGCTCATTTTTGATATAGCGTCCTTTTTTTCCTGCTTGTGAAATGAGGATGCCATCACCGTCATTTATGGTACAGATCTTTCGTCCTGTTTCCTCCTCGTAACTTTCCAGTATCTCCTTTGTCTGTTCATAAGCAGTCAGATATGCCAGGTAATGCGGCATAATATTTAACGGCACAATGCCAAAACCGCTGCAGTCTACATTTTCTCCAACTTCCTCAATACCACCGGGTTCAATCTGACAGGCAAACTCCATCGTATCGCCAAGAACCATGCTGCCGGCACTTATTCCTATAAGCACATGGCGGTTAGCAAGCTCAGTCAAAACTTCCAGACTATTTTTCCACTTTTTTAAATGCTTGCGCAGATAAAATGGATTTCCGCCCATCAAAATAACAACATCATATGCCAATAAAAAAGTCGCGTCCTGAAATTCCACGTCCACGCACTCCGGCTCAAGTCCAAAGCGCCTCATGAGCGCACTTAATACTGGAACATTATGATCTTTTTCTTTGTACCGGCACGAGGCGGTTGTCACAAGCGCTGCTCTTCTTGAGATTGGCACAAGTGCTTTTTTTATTTCTTCCTCCAACTGCGGGGATGTTATGCCGTCCGATGTCAGTAATATCATTTTTTCCTCATTTCCGCACAAAACTGTGCTAATTTTATAAACTAATTATACCCTTTCCCACTCCGATTTGCAAGCAAAAGGGCGCGCACCCTGCGGTACGCGCCCTAAATTTTTTATTAAGTAATTAGAAATCTACTTCTTCATCGTAGTAGCAGCACTTTAACAGCTTTGCCATCTGCTCTGGGTTAATGCTTCTTGGATTGGAACCGGTACAAGCATCGCCTACAGCAAGCTCAGCAACCTTCGGCAGCTTCTCCATGAATTCCTTCTCATCAATGATTCCGCCCTCATAGTCCTTGATGCAGGTCGGGATATTTAACTGTGCATTCATACCCTTGATATGAGCGATCAGTGCATCTACAAGCTCTGCATCGGTGCTTCCCTCTAAGTGAAGGAATCTTGCGATATTTGCATATCTCTTCTGTGCTTCTGGCTCTACTGCATTGAAGCGGATAACCTTTGGCAGGTACATTGCGTTTGCACATCCATGAACGATATGTCCGCCACTGTAAGCTGCACCAGTCTTATGTGCCATGGAGTGAACGATTCCAAGCAGTGCGTTAGAGAATGCCATACCAGCTAAGCACTGTGCGTCATGCATTTTAGCACGGGCATCCAGATCGCCATTGTAGGAAGCAACCAGATATTCGTTGATCATTTCGATTGCATGGAGTGCTAATGGATCGGTGTATTCGCAATGCAGTGTGGAAACATAAGCCTCGATCGCATGAGTCATAGCATCCATACCAGTATGTGCGGTCAGCTTCTTAGGCATAGTAGCTGCTAAAGCCGGGTCAACGATAGCAACATCTGGTGTGATGTTGAAGTCAGCCAGAGGATATTTGATCCCCTTTGCATAATCCGTGATAACGGAGAATGCAGTTACCTCGGTAGCGGTGCCGGAGGTAGAGGAAATGGCGCAGAAGTGAGCCTTCTGACGCAGCTCGGGGAAGCTGAACGGCTGGATAATGTTGTCGAAGGACTCCTCGGGATACTCGTAGAAGACCCACATGGCCTTAGCGGCATCGATGGGCGAACCGCCACCGATAGCAACGATCCAGTCGGGCTCGAAGTCGCGCATAGCGGCTGCGCCCTTCATGACGGTCTCGATGGAGGGATCGGACTCGACGCCCTCGAACAGCTTGACCTCGAAACCGCCTTCCTTAAGGTCGTTCTCGACGTCCTGCAGGAACCCGCCGCGGCGCATAGAGCTGCCGCCAGAAACGATGATGGCCTTCTTGCCCTTGAGGTTCTTCACCTCGTGGCGAGCGCCCTCACCAAAGTACAGATCGCGAGGATTGGTAAAACGTCCCATACTGTGCCTCCTAAACAAGCCCCTCTTAGACTTGCGTATATAACGGAGCACCCAATTGGCTCCGTTAGGACCGGTTTGCGCGTTGCCGGCGATGACAATGCGCGATGTCTAAACGTCTCAACGCTCAGACAAACACTATTTTACCGTTCTGGTTGGTCAGTTATTCACCTAAAGCCGCCAATGATGAAACGTTTTTTCTATCCCTGAAGACCCTCGTGCGGCATCCATACTCCCAAGCTGGGCAAACGTTTTATCAAGGTTGACTACATATCCCGGGCAGGACGGTGCCCCTCCAAAATATGCACCGTTCGCCGCCAAAAATCGACCGTTTGCGGCACCGTGATACCACTCGGTCGTCCAAGGTGCCGACATTTGTGCGACATCCGTCTTCGTGGTGCAAAGGTGCAAGTCCAAGTGCGGCACCCCCGGTGTGCCACATGCGGGTAAACTAGAACCTTATATAGAAACATTTGAACCCTAACCGCAGCAAAGGAGGCCCCATGGCATTCGATCCCATTCAAGAGGATTGCCATCGCCTCGTTCTTGAGGCCTTGCGCCGCGACAATATCCCGCTCACCGACGCTGCCGCCGTAGAGCGTCTGATGGAACAATTCACCCGCAACCCCGCGCCACTCATCGTGCACGACCGCGACCGCGCCGGGCATCTCATTGCCAAGGTGGTCGAGGCTGTCGACTACCGCATTCCCTTTATCCCTGACGATACCCAGGCAGAGCAAGAAGAGGCAGCTGCCGAGAACATGCTCCGCGAGGCGGCCGCACTCGATCCGGCCAACTGGGATGCCCAGCGCATGCTGACGGCACTCACCGCCGAATCCAACGAGGAATACGTGCAGTATCTGGTGTCCAAGTGCGACGAGGTGGAGCACGATCTGGCGCTCAAGATCGCCTCTGCGCAGGACCCCTACGAGCGCGAGGCCGCAGGCGACCTTATGCGCCGTCCCTATCTGCGCTGGCTTGCTGCCTTGGCATCGCGCGCGCTCATTAGCGGACGCTACCGCATGTCGCTCGAAGCCGCAAATCGCAGCTTGGACTTTGCGCCCAACGACCCCGCTGGTGTCCGCCACACCGCGATGCTCGCCATGGCAAAGCTCGAATACCCCGCCGAGGAGCTCAAGCGCTTTCGCTCCGCTCACTCCGTGCCGTACCTCGCGAATACCCCGCTGCGCCGCCGCCCCAAAGATGCGGAGCGCGACTTGGACCCGTGGACGCTCATCGCGCTGATGAGCGCGGCCTGGCGCGAACTGGACTACGAGGGTGCCGAGCACTACTTGCGCATCCTTGCGCGCTCGTGTCCGCACGCAGCCGAGGCACTCTACTTCCAAACCGAGTTTCCCGATGGCGTCTATGCCCGCGTCAACGTGGGTGTGGGCTCCACCGACGAGCTTGTACTTGCGCTGTCCGAGGCGACGCCGGTACTGCAGGAGGGCCTGGGCGCCCCCGACAACGCCAGCTTTGCCGCCTGGGTCGCCACCAACGACATCGTGCGCTCCCAGATCGACGAACGAATCCTGCGCGCGGCCGAGCAGGGGCTTCCATTTAAGGGAGGGGACCTCTAATGGATCCGAGCGTCTACATCCCCGCCTACCTGGAGCGCACCTATCTGGCGTCGCACCCCGAGCTCACCGATGCAGCACGCGAGCTTGTCCATAACGACATTAGCGCGAATCCCCAAAAGTATGCGCAGACCGAGCATGCCCAGGCGCTGTTGTCCTATGCCGGCGTCCACCGCCACCTGCTCGACGAGCTCCATCGGATCGAGGACATGGGCAGCGACGAGGAGTTCGAGCAGACGCGCAATCGCCTGTTCGACGACATGCGAGACGAGCTGCTCAAGATTGTCCGCGTCGATGCGTATGTCCTCGATGCCCAGCTGCTCGCCATCATCCTGGCCGACACGCCCGTTGACGCCTGCCTGGGCGACCTGATGAAGCTTGAGGCGACCACGGCCGATTACCTGCAGCAAAGTGTGCCCGGGTTCGACATGGAAGCCCCGCACTACTGGGCCAATAATGTTTTGGCCGATGGTGTCACCGCAGCAGACCTTACCGTGAGCGAGCCGACTCTTATCGGGTGGCTTCATACGCTCGAGGCCATCTCGCAGCTGTGCATGGCGAGCGCCCGCTACCGTGCTGCCGCCAACTACGCCCGCCGCGTCCTTAAGGCGGAAGGCTACCCCACCCGAGCCGCAGGCACCGTGTTGCTCGCCCTCGCTCGCCTGGAAGACCAGGACGGCTTTTTTGCCCTGGCCCACCAGCTCGAGGAAGAGATCGGGGCTGACGCGCTCGAGAACTCTCCTTGGTATCTGCTCGCCCGCACGATTCTGCTGTTCAAAACAAACAAGATGCGCCCGGCGACACGCGCGCTGCGTGAGTTTGCCAACCGTTGCGAGGGCGGTGCGTTCTTCTTACTGAACCCCATGTACCAGACACCGTACCTTCCCTGCCGGCCCGAGCCACACGATCCCTGGGATCTTTCGCACCAGGCCGTTTGGGAAGCGGACGGTATTATCTCGGACACTCCCGACTTTGCCCCTTGGGCCAATGCCTGCGAAGACGTGTCGCAGCTTGCCCAGGAATTTGCGCGCCGCTACGGTTTTTAGTGACGCACTCGACCCGACCATGTCGTTTACGTTAGGAACGGTTTCATGAACCTCCGCTCATCTCTTGCCTGCGCCTCGAGCGATATCGCCCGTTGGGGGCTGCGCTCCGTCCTTAAGCGCCAGGGCGGCGTACTCCCCGGCCGCATCGCCATGAAGATCGACCCCGAGCTGCTGAGCGACCTCGCTGGCCTTGTCGACCGCAGCGTGGTGATCACCGGTACTAATGGCAAGACCACCACCTCCAACCTCATCGCCGACGCCGTTGCCGCCAGCGGCGCTACCGTGGTGTGCAACCGTGCCGGCAACAATATGGAGCCCGGTGTGGTGGGTGCTCTGCTCGAGGCCCGCAGCGGCCTCAAGCGAGCCGGCGGCGGCAAGCGCGTGGGCGTTTTTGAGTGCGATGAGCTTTACACCGTACGCGTTCTGCCCAAGCTCAAGCCGACGTACTTCGTGCTGCTCAACCTGTTCCGTGACCAGCTGGATCGCTATGGCGAGATCGACCATACCCAAGACGTCATCGCCCATGCGTTGGAACTCTCGCCGACAACGACGCTTATCTATAACGCCGACGATCCGCTGTGTGCCGCGATCGCCGCGCGCGTTCCCAACGCGAGTATTGCCTTTGGCATCGACGGCGCCACCAACACCGAGTCCGACCGTATTAGCGACTCGCGCTTTTGCTCACAGTGCAACGCCCCGTTGGAGTACGACTATGTGCAGTATGGTCAACTCGGCGCCTACCATTGCCCCTCGTGCGGTTGGGCACGCCCCGCACTGGTCCGCCGTGTGACGGGCGTGGAGCTTGGCTGCGACGGCTACGGCTTTGACCTGGTCTTTGGATCTGCGCCCGACGCGGCTGCCGCACACATCGCCACACGCTACAACGGCCTGTACATGGTCTACAACGTTGCCGCCGCCTTCTTTGCCGCACATGAGTTAGGCGTGGATACGGCGCACCTGCAGCCCACGCTCGATGCCTACGTCCCCGCCGGCGGACGCATGGGCCGCTGGGATATCGCCGGCCGCACCGTCGAGGCCAACCTGGCCAAGAATCCCGTAGGCTTCGATCGACAAATCCAGTCCATCAAGACGGCAGGCGGCAGACTCTGCGCTTTCTTCCTCAACGACAACGATGCCGACGGCCACGATGTATCGTGGATCTACGACGTCGACTTTGAGCGCATCGCCGACACACCGGGTCTTGTCGCCTTTGCCGGAGGCACGCGTGCGCACGACATGCAGGTACGCCTCAAGTACGCCGGCATCGATGCCGCGATTATCTCGGACGTCGCGCAGGCAATTGGCGCCGTGGCAGACGAGGCCGCCGACGACACCTTCTACGCCGTCGCCAACTACACGGCCTTCCCGCCGCTGGTCAAGGAGCTCGACGGGCTGAAAGGCTCCACCGCCGACGCTGTTGCCGGGCGCGCCGTAGCCCGTGCCGACGGCAGCGCTCTTCCTGTCGGCATCGCGCCAGTCGAGCTTTCGCGCCCGCTGCGCATCGTATACCTGTATCCCGATGCCCTTAACCTCTACGGCGACGGCGGCAACGTCATCGCCCTCGAGCGCCGCTGCGCCTGGCGTGGCATTCCCGTGCGCGTGGACGAGGTCCGTATGGGCGAATCACTCGATCTCACCGATGCCGATATCGTCATGATGGGTGGCGGCTCCGACCGCGACCAGCTAGCCGTGGCACACGAGCTGCTCGCTCAAAAAGACAAGGTCGCATCCTATGCTGAGGATGGCGGTTCGCTGCTCGCCATCTGCGGCAGCTATCAGCTGCTCGGCCGTTCGTACTATATGGGTGAGAATCGCATTGAGGGTCTGGGGGTCATTGCCGCCGAAACCGTACGCGGCTCCGACCGCCTGATCGGCAACGTAGCCGTCAAAACCGACCTGGCACCCGAGCCCTTTGTGGGATTCGAGAACCATGGCGGCCGCACGCTTTTGGACGCCGATGCCACGCCGCTCGGAACGTCCGTCGTCACGGGCACCGGCAACAACGGCGACGATGGCCTTGAGGGTCTGATCTACAAGGGCGTCATCGGCACGTACCTGCACGGGCCGGCGCTGCCCAAGAACCCCGAACTCGCCGACTGGCTGATCGCGCACGCCCTCGAGCGCCGCGGCGATGCGCAGGCCACAGCCCTGCTGCCGCTCAAACCCCTCGACGACACCTACGAGCACGCCGCCCACGACGCCGCCATGAAGCTCCTCCCCTAACGCCCCAACCACCACAAAGGGGACAGGCACCTTTGTGGTGGTTTTCCAGTTTGCCAACGATATACGCGCCGGCAAAAAAGTCTGCTATACTCTTTCCCGCTGTCCCCATCGTCTAGCGGCCAAGGACGCCACCCTTTCAAGGTGGATATCGCGGGTTCGAATCCCGCTGGGGGCACCATTTGCATTTTGTACGAACCCGCTGGATGTCAAGTCTGGCGGGTTCGTTGTTTTCCACGTCGTAGTTCAGCGTCACTATGCACTCTTCGTCGCTCACGCTCGCCTGGTATACGAACGCCTTCAATAGAGTCGCGTCGTCCAGGGCGGAGCCGCATTGCAGGAAGTCGGCCAGCCGCTCGGGGTCTATCTGATCGTCCCTGATCGCCTCAAGGTCGAGCTTGGCGCGGTCGCGCTGATGCTCAAGCTCCGCTATGCGCTCCTTCGCGCCCGGGGCGATTATGCCCTGTTCGATGGCGTTCAGGATGTTCTTCAGGCCGCGCTCGGCGGCCGAGAGCGATTGGGCGGCCTGCTTGCGCCTCGCCGCCACCTCTGCCCCGTCCGAGCTTTCCGCCACCATGCGGGCTATCCTCAAGGCCTCCTCGCGGTCTTGCAGAAGAGCCCGCAGCGCCTTGACGATCTCGCCCTCAAGCTCCTCGCGCCTGACGGGCTTAACGCATCCGTCGTGGCAGCGGTAGTACTCGTACTTGCGGTTGCCGCGCCCGCGCCCGCTCACGCCTTGCAGGTTGCGCCCGCAGCCCGCGCAGATCGCCTTGCCAGAAAGGGCGAAGTCGCCCCAGCTCTCCGCGCTGCGCTCCTTGGCCGCGCGTATGCCCTGTGCCTCCATGAACGTCACCTCGTCGATGATCGCGGGCATGCCGCCCTCTTTGACAACGCCGCCCCACTCGTAGCGCCCCGTGTACTTCCGGTTCTTCACCATCCGCTCGACCATCGAGTAGCCGCACGGGTTTCCCTGCGAGGTCTTGACCCCGCGTGCCGCGAAGTCGCGAGCTATCGAGTTGGTGGTCTCCTTTGCTATGCGCCGCTTGAACGCCTCGCGCACGAAAGCGGCCTCGTCCTCGTCGATCACGTACTCGTCGGCCTCGTTGCTGGCGTAGCCGAACACGCGCACGCCGTTGGTCTTGCACTTGAGCGCGTTGCCCTCCATGCCGCGCCTCGTGCGGATCGCGGTCTTCTTCGACTCGCATGCCGCAAGGCCCTCAAGCAGCTTCTCGTAAATGATGCCCTCGGGCGAATCTGGTATCTGTTCAAGCGCCGAGACGAGCTTCACGCCGTGCTGGGCAAGCTCGCGCTTGTATATGGGCGCGTCGTACTCCCCACGGCTGAAGCGATCCATCATGTACACAAGCACTATGTCGCTCTCACCCGCGTTGGCTACCATGCGCTGGAACTCGGGGCGGTCATCGGTACGACCGCTTATGGCATAGTCGCAGTATTCCGCCACGATGGCGTACCTCTCGCGCTGGCACCACTGGCGGCAGATGCGCAGCTGGTCGTCGATGGAGGCCTCGCGCTGCTTGTTGCACGAAAAGCGGGCGTATATCACCGCAGTTCTAGCTGTTGGCATTGAACGGAACCTCCTCACCACTTCTCTCGCACTCGTCAAGCCAAGAGAACACAGCTTCTGGATCTGGAATCATGGCAACAATCTCAGGTATCCCCTGCGCGTACCATCCAACGTTTTTGCACCTAATCTTGACCCGGTATCCCATACGGATCATTTTTCGAATGCTTTTGCTCATTGGGCTAAAAGAGCCAAATGGCTTGCCCCTATACATAAGCGCGTTGTTTCCGTGTTCGGCAGTATTCCATTCTGTTCCCGTCAACTCGCTTACAAGGGTGACAGGCTTCCTAGCGACCTCAGCATCGAATGTCTGCCCGACCCTTATTCCCTTCAATGGCCCGCCGTAGTAGGTGTAGACATCGCGCTCGTGTGAGCCGGATAGAACGATCTCCTTTGTTGGGAACATCTCGGAAACCTTCTCGTGCGCAGTGTTTGAAACTTGATTTATAGCGACCTTCGCAGCGGCTTTAGCCATATCACCAAGAAGTCCCATGCCTATTCCTCCTCGTATGTCATCCGAGCCATCTCTTCAAGGGACACGCCAAGAGCGTCCGCTATCGCCTTAGCTTTACCAAGTGTTGGCTCTTTTGCCCTTCCGCTCAAAAGGGCAGAAACGGTCGATCTAGGGGAACCAATAGCGCGAGCAAGCTCAGCTGGAGTCATTCCCTGTTCCTCTAAGTAATGTGCGAGAACAAACCGGTACTCCATGGCCTCCCCTTACAGTCCAAATATTTACACGTACAAAGTATTGCACGGTGTAAAACTTTGTACAATACTGTAGGAGTACAAAGTTTTGTACGGGAGAAAGGAGAAGCATGAACCTGTCGGAGAAGGTCAACGAGTACGCCGAAACGAATGGTGTTACACGTGACGCGCTGGCAGACAGTCTCGGTATGAGCCGATCTTCGTTCTTTAACAAAGTTCGAGGCTCGTACGAGTTCAGCCTGTCTGAAGCCTACGCGCTATCTCGCATCCTCGGCGTTTCGTTGGACGAGCTGCATGAGCTAGCGGTGGCCTAATGAGCGACGAGAAGCAACAGGAGCAGCGTCAGAAGACGGCCCGCGAAGTTGCCTTTGACGGCATGTGCTCGACGATCCGCCAAGCATATCGCGAGTGGGAACGCCAGCAGAAGGGAGAAGCGAAGGCGTGAAGCAGTGGTCTACACGTGAGCTCAGATACCTCGAAGAGCACGCTGGAGACGGCGCCAAGCAGGTAGCCAAGGACCTCGGGCGCTCCATCGACTCAGTGAAGCATATGGCGCGGAAGTGCGGACTCTCACTCCGCAAGCGCTGTCAATGCCCCCGCTGCGGCCAATGGACGTTCCGACCGCTCAACAGGGTCAACGGCTGGTGCATCGAGTGCACGAAGGAGCTTCACATGGCAGACCTCGCCGAACAGGCCAACGCGATGAAGGAGGAGGCGATCAGGGAGAAGAGGAATGGCAGGCAGCGCCAGCGCTACTACAGCCAGAAGAGCAGGGCGAAAAAAGCGGCAAAAAAGAGGCCCTAAAAAGCGCCCTAGCAATGACCTGCGAAAACACCGAAAGGAGAACGGAAATGCAGACAAAAAAGAAAGCGAGCGCCCCCAGCTTCCACACATCGGGCACCCGCTATGTATCCGCCTCGAAAGAGGCTGCGACCATCATACCATTCGAGGGCAAGCGCCCGACGGCGCAGGAGCAGCTTGAGCGCTCCCAGTTCAAGGCGGGCGTCATGGTCGGCTTCCTCGCGGCCCTCATGATCTTCCTCGCCGTGCTCTGGCTCTGGGTCATCCCCACGATGGACCAGGCTGTTGCCGACGCCCAGCGAGCCGTGGGCAGCATGGCGGTGCTCAATGCGTAACGACGAGAGATACCGCCCCAAGCCGCAGAGCAACCAGCTTGAGATCTTCGGCCTGGGCATGGCGGGCGAGCAGGACGTGGCCGAGGCCAAGAAGTGGATCGAGGCCAACACCGAGGCGTGGCGGTTCATGCTCGACAACGCCCGCCGCCTCAAGGAGAAGGGCTACGTGTCGATCAACTACCTGGTGAACATGGTGCGCAACGAGCTGCACGTTGGCTGCAAGAACGGCATAGCCCCCGCCCTTGCCCGCATCATGGAGGCGCGATACCCGGAGCTGCGCGGAGCCTTCAACAAGCACCGCAGCCAGAGCGATGGGTTCAGCGAATGAGCTGGAAGCGCACCCTTGCGGCCACGGCGCACATCACCATGCACCCCGCCCAGCTTGTCGGAAAGCAGCGCCCCATGACCGACTACCGCAACCACCGCACCTACACGCCGACCAAGACGCTCAAGGCCGAGAAGGCCATCAAGGACGCGTTCCGCGCGGCATACGGCGAGACCTTCGCCGGCCACGACGGCCCGGTTGTGATGCGGATCTCGACCACCAGGCCGCTCGCGAAGAGCAACCCGAAGTACTGGGAGGGCCGCGCCGACCTCGGCAAGCCCGACTGGGACAACCTCGGCAAGCTCGCCTGCGACGCGCTCAACGGCATCGCCTTCAAGGACGACTCGCAGGTCGACATGGGAGCCGTCACCAAGCGCCCGAGGTCGCCATACGGCACCAAACCACGCATAGACATCCACATCGAGTACTTCGTCGAGGAGTACGTGAAGGAGAAGAAATGAACGCCAAATACTTCGAAGAGAACGGCTTTGAGGACTTCCACGGGACCAAGTTCCACAAAGCAGTGCTCGACCACGCCGCCTGCATCGCGAACAACCTCATGTTCGACGCCACGCATCCTGACAACAACGACGGCGAGACGGCGGCAAACGCCTACCACGTGATGATCGCGCTTTGCGAGGCCGGGCTTTCCAGGATCGACGAGAAGTGCGTCGCCAAGAGCCGCGAGTTCATCGCCGACAAGATCAAGCCCGTCAGCGAGGAAGAGCGCGAGTTCGGTCGCGCGTTCCTTGCCGCCGTTCTCGGCATCAAATAGGAGGTAACGACATGATCAACGAAGCCACCATCCAGGCGCAGTTCAAGCAGGCCACCGTGAAGGGCAGCGTTGCGACCCTGCAATTCGAGATCCTGACCGACAACGCCGACGCCTTCCGCATCATCAAGCAGAGCGGCAAGACGGTTTTGCTCACCGTGGCTGAGCAGCAGCAGGCCATGGACTTCGACGACGAGACGGGCGAGATCTATGGCTAAGGAAACCGAACCGCAGCAGGTCGAGGCAGAGGTCATCGAGGCCGAGGCCACCACGCTTGAGGTCACCTACACCGAGGCCACCATCGCTTCGAACATGGACGCGTTGGAGGCCCACGTGAAGAAGGTCGTGGCCGACTACGAGGGCGCCACCTACGACCTCACGAGCGCCCAGGCCATCAAGGAGGCCAAGCACGACCGCAGCTACCTCAACGGCATCAAGAAGGAGATCGACGAACGCCTCAAGGCCGTGAAGCGCGAGTACAACAAGCCGCTCGACGCATTCGAGAGGCGCTGCAAGCAGATCACGGCCATCATCGACGAATCAACCGACGCCATCAAGGCGCAGCTCGACGAGGCCGAGCAGACGCGCAAGGACGCGCTCTACTCGCGCCTACAGCAGCACTACGAGGAGTTCGCGGGGCTGCTCGCGCCGGTCGTCCCCTACGAGCGCCTGCATGAGCCGCAGTGGCTCAACAAGACCTTCGGCGAGATCAAGGCGCAGCAGGCGCTTGAGGCCAAGGTGTCCGACGTGGCCAGAGACTGGGAAACGCTCAAGGCCCAGCAGGAGGCGATGCCGCACTACGCCGACGCGGAGCGCGAGTTCTTCCGCACGCTCGACCTCGGAGCCGCCTTGAACGCGGCGCGTCTGGCCGACGAGGAAGACCAGCGAATCGCCGAGCTGAAGGCGGCCATGGCACCCGAGCCTGAGCCGGAGCCTGAACCTGAACCAGAGCCTGAGCCAGAGCCGATCGCAGCGCCCGAGCCTGAGCCGATGCCCGCGCCAGTGCTAATGCCCGCACCAATGCCGGCACCCATGCCAGCACCGGTCGCGGAGCCTTTGGAGGCGTGGACGGTCGAGGTTCCGAGCGCCACGCGATCGCAGATGCAGGCGCTCGCATCCCTGCTCAAGGCGCAGGGAATCACCGGAAGCATCCGCCGGGGCACGCCAGCCCAGGTGGCAGCGAGGATGGAGTAGACGATGGCAGAAGACAAGCACATGACGCTGGCCGAGGCCGTGGCCCAGGTGCAGCGATCCGTGGTGGTGCCCAAGGCACGCTACAACGCCCACGGCAACTTCTACTACCGCAGCATGGAGGACATCGTTGCGGCGCTCAAGGAGCCGTGCAAGGCGGCGGGAATCGCCTTCACGCTCAACGACTCGATCGAGCAGATCGGCGAGCGCTACTACGTCAAGGCCACGTGCCGCCTGTTCTTCGAGGACGGCCACGGCGAGCCTTTGGAGATCGATGCGTACGCCCGCGAGCCTTTGAGCCAGAAGGGCATGAACGAGGCGCAGGTCACGGGCAGCGCATCGAGCTATGCCCGCAAGTACGCGCTCTGCGGAGCTTTCGACATCGACGGCACGAGTGACCCCGACACCCTCATGGGTGACGGCAAGCCCGCCGAGAAGGAGCCGCCCGAGTTCGGCCAATTCATCGCCAAGTGCAAGAGCTGCGGCACCTCCTACCAGTTCGAGAGCCGCCAGCAGTACGAGCAGTTCAAGGCCAACCCCGGGTGCTGCCCGTCCCCCGCATGGCAGGTCGTGTAGGCCATGCAAGACCTCTACGCCGAGCGCATGCAGCTCTTCGACAGGCTCATGGACGAGCTTCAGGCGCTGCGCAACAGCGGAAGCCAGTACGCAGAGAACGAGGCCGAGTACCGCAAGGCGCTGCGCGTCGCGATCCTTGAGGAGAGATCCAAGGGAACGCCTGTGACAGTGATAAGCGACCTCTGCCGAGGCCGGAATGACATAGCCGAGCTGAAGCAGCGCAGGGACTGCTCCGAAGCGCTCTACAAGGCGAGCCAAGAGGCGATAAACGTGTACAAGCTCAAGATCCGAACCGTCGACGAGGACATAAAGCGCACCTGGTCCAACGGGACGGGCGAAGGGAGTTACTAAATGTCGATCAACCGAGTGAACATCAGCGGGAACCTCACGCGCGACCCCGAGCTGCGGGCTACCCAGGGCGGAATGCAGGTTCTTGGCTTCGGCGTGGCCGTCAACGACCGCCGCAAGAACCAGCAGACCGGGCAGTGGGAGGACT
>URPB01000051.1:0-15075 GCA_900549575.1 uncultured Collinsella sp. | reverse complement strand
GCGCAGTACCGCTTGGGCGAAAAGGAACGCGAGCTCGAGAAGTTCCAGGTCATGCTCGAGGAAAAGGGCCTGTTTGTGGGCGATCTGGGCGAGCAGCGCCGCCATATGCAAGACGTGGTCGGTCGCATTAACTCCGATATGCGCCTGCTCGAGGAAAAGGGCCACAATATGGTGTCGCGCCTGTCCGACATGCGCGGCCAGATCTCGAGCTCCGAGCATCAGCGTCGTCGCGTGGTCGAGGAGCTCGAGGATGCACGTGCGCAGCTTGAGGAAGTGACCGGCGCGCACATGCAGGCCCAGGAGGACGTTGACGCCGCTGGTCCTGCCGCCGCTGAGCTCCACGAGCGGCGCGTGGCGCTCGACAATCAGATTTCGCAGCTTACGCGTGAGCAACGCGATGTGCAGCGTGTGGCCGATAACGCGGCGCTCGAACTCGCCAAGGTGAAGGACTCGCTGAGCAACGCCGAGGTCGAGGACAACATGTACGCCTCGCGCCTGGAGCAGATTGATGAACAGCTCGAGGAGGTTACAGCATCGCTTGATAGCCGTCGCGACCGTGCTGAGGAGCTTGAGAGTGCCCTTGAGGCGGCTCGTCAGGCCCAGAACGATGCGCGCGAGGCCACCGAGGTCGCCCGTGCAGCCCTGAAGGACTTGCGTAATCGTGAGAGCGAGGCGCGCAACAAGCTGTCCGAGGTGCGCTCGGAGCTTGCCAGCCAAAAGAAGCTCGATGCGCGCATGGCAGACAGCTCGCCGCTGGTGAGCCGTCTGGTGGGCGCGCTGGGCGACGATGTCTCAGGCCGTCTGGGCGACGTGCTCGACGCCCCTCGTGAGCTTGAGGGCCTGGTTGAGCAACTACTTGCCGGCGATATCGATGCTCTTTTGTTTGATGATGCCGCTACGCTTGAGCGCGCCGGTCGTGCGGCTTTGGACCAAAAGAAGGCTTCGGGCGAGGCGCTGCTGATGGCGCGCGGCGTGAGTGGCTCTGCTGCCGCCGAGGGCGCTGCCGGTACGCGTCTGGTCGATCGTCTGTCCGTGCGCTCCGGTTATGGCCCGGTTGTCGAGGCCCTTCTCGGCGGCTATTACGTGGTCGATGACTTGGCTGCCGCGTTGGCTGCCCCTGTCGTTGACGGTGTGACCTACGTGACTCCCGATGGCGCCCGCGTGAGCTGTGGTGGTCTGGTGCGCGTGGGGCTCGATGCCGGCGAGGCTTCGGGTGCCTTGGAGCGCAAGCGCCGCATCCGTGAGCTCGAGGGCCTGGAACCCGATCTGGCTGCCATCTTTGAGCATGCTTCGGACCAAGTCGTTGAGGCCAACGCCGCCGTCGAGGAGGCACGTGCCGCCGAGGGCGATGCCGCCGGTGAGATCGCCCGTCTTGAGGGCGAGCGCCGCTCGCTGCTCTCCGAGATCGGCCGCTTGGAGCAAAGCGTCAACAATGCCGAGGTCGAGCGCGTGCGCATCTCCAAGCGCCGCGAGCAGGCCTCCGAGGCCGTTCGCGCTGCGCGCCCGCGCGTTGACGAGCTCACCCGTTCGCGTGACGAGGCGCGTGCACAGGCAAGCGACCTGGGTCTCCAGATTGCCGAGGCCAACGATGAGCTCGATCGCGTTCGCCGTGACGATTCCGAGGCCGCCGGTAAGCTCGCCGATGCCAAGGTGCGCCTGGCCCAGACGAGCGAGCGCCTGCGTTCGCTGAAGGGCCGCGTGCCCGACCTTGAGCATCGTCTTGAGGGCATCGACCGTCGTATCCGCGGAACACGCCAGGCTTCGCGCTCGCTCGAGCTGCTGCGCCTGCGCGTCGACCCCATGCACGAACGCTATTCTGCCCTGTTGGAACGCGCATCGGATTGGGCAGCGCGCCTGCGTGACCAGGCCTCTCTGGAAGAGGCGGACTCCGCTTCGCTCAAGAAGACCATCGAGGATGCCAAGGCCGGGGTCTCCCGTGCCAAGGAGCGGGTTGATGCCGCCACGGCGATGCAAAATGAGTTCAAGGTTGCGCGCGGCAAGCTCGAGGTGCAGGTAGAGGCGGCCATCAAGGCCATTACCGCCGACGGTACCACGGTGCTCGAGGAAGCGCTCATGCTGCCGGCGCCCACCGATCGCGATGCCGCCGAGCGCGAGCTCAACCAGCTTGTGCGCCAGATCAACAATCTGGGCCCCGTGAACCAGGTTGCCATGGAGGAGTACGAGCAGCTCAAGCGCCGCGCCGACTACATCGAGGAGCAGCTGGCTGATCTGGAGAGCGCGCGCAAGGCGCTCGCCAAGATCACGGTGGCCATTGATCGCAAGATGCGCAAGGCGTTTCTGGTGACGTTTGAGAAGGTCGACGCGAACTTCCGCGAGATCTTCGCCATGCTGTTCCCGGGTGGCCAGGCTCATCTTGAGATGACCGATCCCGAGCATCCTGCCGAGACGGGCATTGAGGTTGTGGCGCAGCCGCGCGGCAAGCGCATTACCAAGATGATGCTCATGTCGGGTGGCGAGAAGAGTCTGACGGCGCTCGCCCTGCTCTTTGCCGTGTACCGCACGCGCACGGTGCCGTTCTATGTGCTGGACGAGGTCGAGGCGGCGCTTGATGACGCCAACCTGTCCAAGCTCATCGGAGCCCTCGATGTGCTGCGTTCCGATACACAGCTCTTGGTCATTTCGCATCAGCGCCGTACTATGGAGGACGCTGACGTTCTCTATGGCGTCTCGATGCAAGCCGACGGCGTCAGCCGCGTCGTCTCGCAAAAACTCGATCGCGAAACCGGAAAGGTCGTGAATGCATAATGGGATTCTTTGACGCTCTCTCGCGCGGACTTGAGCGCAGCCGCGAGGCCCTCAACGAGGTCTTCTACTTTGGCGGCGAGGTCGACGAGGACTTTTGGGAGGACCTTGAGGACACCCTCGTTATGGGTGACATGGGTGCCGAGGTCGCTATTCAGGTCTCCGATGACCTGCGCGATGCCGCAGCCAAGAAGAACCTCAAGACCGCACCGCAGCTTCGTCGCGCTCTGGCCGAGCAGCTTGAGCAGCACTTTGTGCCCATCGAGCGCGATCCGTTCTCCGATACGCCGAGCTGCGTGCTGTTTGTGGGCATCAACGGTGCCGGCAAGACCACGACGGTCGGCAAGATTGCGAGCGCCATGGCTTCCCGCGGCAAGAATGTCGTGATCGGTTCGGCCGATACCTTCCGCGCCGCCGCCATCGAGCAGCTCGATGTGTGGGGTCAGCGCGCCGGTGTTCCCGTCATCAAGCGCGACCGCGGCTCCGACCCGGCGAGCGTTTGTTACGACGTGCTCGACGAGGCCGACAGGCGCGGCAGCGACCTGGTGCTTATCGACACCGCCGGTCGTCTGCATACGAGCCCCGAGCTCATGCGCGAGCTCGCCAAGGTGGTCAACGTGACGCGTAAGCGCGCCGCCAATATGGCCGCCGGCCCCATGCCGGTTTCGGTCGTGCTTGTGATCGATGCCGCCACTGGTCAGAACGGTCTGAACCAGGCGCTCGAGTTTAACGAGGCGCTGGGCCTGGACGGTATTATCATGACCAAGCTCGACGGCACGGCTAAGGGCGGTATCGCCATGGCCGTGGCCGAGAAGCTCAAGCTCCCGATCCTGCGCATCGGCGTGGGCGAGCAGGTCGATGACCTGCAGGAGTTTAACGCCAAAGATTTCTGCCGCGCCCTGGTGGGCGAGTCCAACTAAGGAGTAACCAGTGTTTGATTCCCTGAGCGATCGCCTCAACGACACATTTGACCGCCTGCGCGGCAAGGGTAAGCTGACCGAGGCCGATATCACCTCGGCCATGCGCGACATTCGCATGGCGCTGCTCGAGGCCGACGTTAACTTTAAGGTCGTCAAGGAGTTCGTTGCTAAGACTAAGGAGCGCTGCATGACCGCCGAGGTCATGGAGTCGCTGTCGCCGGCGCAAAACGTCGTCAAGATCGTGCTCGACGAGCTCACCGAGATGCTCGGCTCCACCGAGAGCAAGCTCGTTTTTAGTAACCGCATTCCTAATGTCATCATGCTCGTGGGCCTGCAGGGCTCCGGTAAGACCACGGCTGCCGTAAAGCTTGCCCACCTGCTCAAGAAGCAGGGCCGCTCGCCGCTGCTCGCCGCGTGCGACGTCTACCGTCCCGCTGCTGCCGACCAGCTTGCCACGCTCGGCGGCGAGATCGGCGTGCCGGTCTTCCGCGGTGACGGCGAGCACCCGGTCGACATCGCCAAGGGCGCCATCCAGGAGGCCGTCGACCACCTGCGTGACGTGGTCATCGTCGATACCGCCGGACGTCTTCAGATCGACGAGCAGATGATGCAGGAGGCCGTCGACATCAAGAAGGCCGTCAAGCCCGACCAGGTGCTGATGGTCGTCGACGCCATGACCGGCCAGGATATCGTCAACGTGGTCTCGACGTTTGCCGAGCGCACCGACTTTGATGGTGTGATTATCTCCAAGCTCGACGGTGACGCCCGTGGCGGTGGCGCGCTTTCGGTGCGTCAGGTGACCGGCAAGCCCATCAAGTTTGTGAGCATGGGCGAGAAACCCGATTCGCTTGAGCCGTTCTATCCCGATCGCATGGCCAAGCGAATCTTGGGCATGGGCGACGTTGTCGGCATCATCGAGAAGGCCCAGGAGGCCGCCGATGCCGAACAGCTCGAGGCTGCCGAGCGCATGCTGCGCGAGGGCTTTACCATGAACGACATGCTCGACCAGATGAAAGCCGTCAAAAAGATGGGCGGCATGAAGGGTATCCTGGGCATGCTCCCCGGTGGCCAGCGCGCGCTCAACCAGATGGGCGGTAACCTGGACGAGGGCATCTTCGACAAGAACGAGGCCATCATCATGTCGATGACCAAGGAGGAGCGTCTGCGTCCCTCCATCATCAACGGCCAGCGTCGCGCGCGTATCGCCAAGGGCGCCGGTGTGACCCCCACCGAGGTCAATAGCCTTATGAAGCAGTGGGGCGAGATGAACAAGATGATGGGCCGCATGCGCACGATGGCCAATCAGGCACAGGCCGGCGGCAAGAAGGGCAAAAAGGGCAAGAAGGGCAAGAAGATGCGCATGCCCAATATTCCCGGTCTGGATGCCATGGGCTTGGGCGGCATGGGCGGCCTGGGAACGGGTGGTCCTAAGTCCGATATGGACCTGCTGCGCCAGATGGAAGCGCAGATGCGCAATAAGAAATAGGGCTGTAATTCCAGCTTGATATGGCAAAGGCCACTCGGAAGCTACCGGGTGGCCTCTGTTGTTGGCTTTGATAGTTGGGCTGCGTTCAGCGTCGCGCCCCGAGCTCGCGGTGCCGTGCCGTTAGTGGCAGCCGCAGCCCTCGTGGCCCTCGTGCTCGTGATGGCCGTGGCAGCTGCAGGACTCGCCATGTTCGTGGGCGTGGTCATGGCCGTGGCAGCCGCACGTGGCCTCGCCGTTCTGTGCGAGCGTTCCGGCGATAAGGGCCTCGACACAAGCGTCGCAGCTGCCCTGAGCTCCTGCGTACACCGTGATGCCGGCTTGGGCAAGCGCGTTGATGGCGCCACCGCCGATGCCGCCGCAGATGAGCGTGTCCACGCCACCGTTGGCGAGCAGGCCCGCAAGGGCACCGTGGCCGGTGCCGTCGGTGCCCACGACCTGCTCGTTGAGTACCTTGCCATCCTGAATGTCGTAGATCTTGAACTGCTCGCTGCGGCCAAAGTGCATAAAGATGTTGCCGTTGTCGTACGTGGTTGCCACCCTCATGGTGTAGACCTCCTTTGCTGGCCATGCGGCCGTCGTTGCGGTGATGGGGGAGTACGCGATATTGCCGCCCTCGATGACGAGCGCCCGCCCGTTGACCAGAGCGTTTGCCACCTTGCGATGTGCGCGGCTGCAGATGGCCGCCACGGTGGCGCGGGCGATGCCCATTTGCTGGGCGACGGCCTCCTGATTGAGGCCTTCCAGGTCGCACAGGCGCAGTACTTCGAGCTCATCGACCGTCATCTCGATGGCGTCTCCGCTGGCAAGGCCGTCGGGGGTAAAGCCGCGATATTCGGGGATGATCCCAACACGGCGTAATTTTTCGCGTCTTCCTGCCATACGTGCTCCAAATCTGACATATGTCAACAATAGAATAGCGAACGTGCGGATTTGTGCAAGGAATTTCTGGCATATGTCAGAAAATGAGGGCTTATGTTTGGGCTGTGGGGCCGCGTGCGCCTGGGCTACAATAAAAATTGCTTATAGGCGACTGACAGGAGGGTCAATGAGCAAGGCTGATCAACAGTTTGTAACCATGTGCCGCGATATTCTGGACCATGGCACCACCACCGAGGGCCAAAAGGTCCGTCCGGTGTGGGAGGATGGCACCCCTGCCTATACCATTAAAAACTTTGGCGTTACGGCGCGCTACGACCTGCGCGAGGAGTTTCCCGCGCTTACCTTGCGTCGTACGGCCCTCAAATCTGCCATGGATGAGATCCTATGGATCTATCAAAAGAAGTCCAATAACGTGCATGACCTCAACAGCCATATTTGGGACGAGTGGGCCGACGAGACCGGCTCCATCGGCAAGGCCTACGGGTATCAGATTGGCCAGAAGAGCCATTATACCGAGGGCGACTTTGACCAGATGGACCGTGTGTTGTACGACCTTGAGCATACGCCGTACAGTCGCCGCATCATGACCAACACGTACGTGTTTAGCGACCTTTCCGAGATGCACTTGTATCCGTGCGCCTACAGCGTGACGTATAACGTGACACAGCGACCGCAGGATGACAAACCGACGCTCAACATGATTCTCAACCAGCGCAGCCAGGACATTTTGGCCGCGAATAACTGGAACGTGTGCCAGTACGCCATCTTGCTGATGATGGTCGCGCAGTCGGTCGATATGATTCCCGGCGAGCTGCTGCATGTGATTGCCGATGCCCACATTTACGACCGCCATGTCGACATCGTCCGCGAACTTATCGAGCGTCCGCAGTTTGCGGCGCCCAAGGTAACGCTTAACCCTGATGTGCACGATTTCTACGCGTTTACGACCGACGACCTGATCGTCGAGGGCTACGAGCACGGCCCGCAGGTCAAGAGCATCCCCATTGCGGTATAGGTGGCAGGTATGACGTGTAAGCTTTCTGCCATCGTCGCCGTGTGTGACGACTGGGGCATTGGCTGCGAGGGCGATATGGTCGTGTCCAATCGCGCCGACATGCGCCATTTTGTGGCGTGTACCAAGGGCTGTCCGGTCATCATGGGACGCAAGACGCTGCTGAGTTTTCCCGGTGGACGTCCGCTCAAGAATCGTCGCAATATCGTGCTCACGCGCGACGAGGATTTTACGCCCGAGGGAGTCGACGTGGTGCATAGTATCGGCGAGGCGCTCGCCGCGGTTGCCGATGAGCCCGTTGCCTGGGTGATCGGCGGCGGCGATGTCTATCGGCAGTTTTTGCCGTACTGCGTGGAGGCCGAGGTCACGCATAACCACTGCGTCCATCCCGTGGACACGTACTTTCCCGACTTGGACGCCGATCCCGCGTGGGAAGTTGCGCGGCGCGAAGGGGTTGCCACGATTGCCGCGGGCGAGGGTGACGAAGGCCTCGATTATGAGTTCGTGACGTATCGTCGCGTTAGTGCTTAAATCACCTTTTGCCACGGTATTATCGGGTTGGAATGATTGAGGGGCGACGCCTGGCGTCGCCTCGTTGTATATAGATGCTGCTATTGGAAGGGTTCGGGCTGCTATGACTGATGCCGTTGAGGTGCTGCGAATCGATTCGCTCGAGGACGAGCGGCTCGATGCCTACGTGCGACTGACCGAGCGCGAGCTGCGCTGCGTGCTGGAGCCGCAAAAGGGCATCTTTATCGCCGAGAGCGCTAAGGTTATCGAGCGCGCGGTTCGCGCCGGATACGGGCCGGTGAGTTTTCTGTTGGGTGAGCGCTGGCTCGACCAGATGATGCCGCTGTTTGAGCGCCTGGTTGTGCGCGAGGGCGCGGGTCCGGTTCCTGTGTTCGTTGCCTCCATGGAGCTCATGGAGCAGCTGACGGGCTTCAATGTGACGCGCGGTGCGCTCGCGGCATTTCGTCGCCCGCGACAGATTCCGGTTGATGAGTTCTTGGGCGGCGTCGTCGAGGCGGCGGGGGAGCGCCCGGTGCGCGTGTGCGTGCTCGAGGGCATTGTCGACCATACCAATGTGGGCGCAATATTCCGCTCGGCGGCCGCGCTCAACGTCGACGGCATTTTGGTCAGTCCTACGTGTTGTGATCCGCTGTATCGTCGTTCGGCCCGCGTGAGCATGGGCACGGTGTTCCAGGTGCCCTGGACACGCATTGGCAGCGAAGCGCGCGTATGGCCGCATGATGGGCTGGCGGCGCTACACGATGCCGGCTTTTCGTGTGCCGCTATGGCGTTGACGGACGATTCGGTGTCGCTGGACGATCCCGTGTTGCAGGAGATAGACCGCCTAGCGATCTTTATGGGTACCGAGGGTGCCGGCTTGGGTGCCAAGACCATTGCCGGCTGCGACCGAGCCGTGCGCATTCCGATGGCGCACGGGGTCGATTCACTCAACGTTGCCGCGGCGAGCGCCGTCGCCTTTTGGCAGCTGTGCCCGCACGTGAGCAATGAGTATCACTACCAGCCTGGTTTGTATCACTAGGCAGATATTTCGCACCTGGCTCTGATTCGGGGTGTTTCGGTCGACGCCAGTCGGTGCTAAGCTGGTATTGGCTTTGGTCTTAAATTGCCGTTTTGTTGTTTAACATACGTTGGCGGGGGAGGGCGTGTGGCTAAGAAATCTACGGCTATCGATGTAACGCAGGGTGTCATTTGGCAACAGCTGCTGTCGCTGTGCGTCCCCATCTTCTTTAGTTCGTTTTTTCAACAGGCTTACACGCTTATCGGTACGTATATCGTCGGCCAGTTTGGCGGCAAGCTCGCGCTGGGTGGCATTCAAGCCACGATGGTGCTCACCGAGCTCTGCATTGGCTTTTGCGTTGGCGTCGGCGCCGGCTGCGCGGTCATTACCGGTCAGTATTTTGGCCAGCACGATGATGAACGACTCAGTCGTTCGGTCCACACGGCCATGACGCTCGCGCTGGTGGGCGGTATCGTCTTCTCCATTCTCGGCGTAGTGTTCGTTGAGCCCATGCTCGTTTTGATGAATACGCCGCATGAGCTTCTTGCCGAGGGCGTTGCCTATGCTCGTTGCTACTTTGCCGCCATGGTTGCGGCGCTGCTGCTCAATATGGGCACCGCGCTGCTGCGTGCCGTGGGCGATACGCGCGGACCTGCCGTGATCATTGCCTCCGGCTGCCTCGTTAACGTGGTGCTGGATATCATTTTTGTTGCAGTGCTGCATATGGAGGCTTTGGGCTGCGGTATCGCGGTGGCGCTGACCATTTGCTCCAACGCCACGATGATCGTGATGCGTATGATTCACGCACCGGGTGCGTGGCGGCTTTCGCTGTCCAAGCTCGGTATTGATCCTGGCATTTGTAAGAGCATGATCTCGTGCGGCCTGCCGCTTGGCTTTCAGTCTGCTGCGTATTCGATTTCCAACGTTTTGATTCAGGTGTCGGTCAACTCGTTTGGTGCCGATGTCACCACGGCGTGGGGTCTTTCGGGTCGCCTGGATGGCATTGTCTGGATGGTCACCGAGGCGCTTGGCGTGTCGATCACCACGTTCTCGGCGCAGAACTTTGGCGCGCGCAACTACGAGCGCATGCGCAAGGGCTACCATACGTCGCTCGTGCTGTCGTTTATGCTCATTGGTGGCCTGTCTGCCATGCTGCTGGTGTTCTCGGGTCCGTTGTCGCGTCTGTTTGTCGACGATGCTTCGATATCGTCGTACACCATGACGATTCTTCATTTCATCGCGCCGTTCTACGCGATCTTCTCGATTATCGAAAACGCGTCGGGCTCCATTCGCGGTGCCGGTGTGAGCTTGCAGCCCATGTTGCTCACGATTTTTGGCACCGTCGTGCTCAGGGTGATCTGGGTGTTTGCGATTATGCCGTTCGATCCGTCGCTTGAGCACCTGCTGCTTGTCTACCCTGTAACCTGGGTAATCACCGCCATGATGTTCACCGTCTACCATCACAGCGGCAACTGGCTCGGCCGCGCCACCGCCTAGCCATTCGGGACGTCCCCAATGGCTAGTATTCGATGCCTTGGCGGGCTAGGAGTCCTTCGTCGAAGTAGTGTTTGATGGGGCGCATTTCGGTGACAAGGTCGGCGAGGTTCGCGAGGGGCAGCAAGCCCCGGCCGGTGAGCACGAGCTCCGTGGTGGCGGGCTTTATCGCGATCAGCGCTTCGACATCCTCGCGCGTCACGAAGCCGCGGCGCATGGCCTCGCCGAGTTCATCCAAAATCAGAACGTCGACCTGTGATATCTGCTCGCATGCGAGCTCCATGATCTGCGCGGCGCAAGCCTCGGGTGTGTCGCGGTCGGCTTGTACGATGCGTAGCCCTAAACGAGGTGCTGCATCATGTTCGGCGCAGTGCAGCTTCTTGGCAAACTGAAGCATGAGCACGTTAAGTCCATAGCCCGTGGCACGCAGCGCGAGCCCCAGCGCAGCCGTCGTCTTGCCCTTGCCGTCGCCCGTATAGATTTGAACCTTGCCGACTTCCAGTGATGCCATCTCTGTCTTTTCGTGCCCGGCGTCGGTTTATCGCCGTCCGGGTTGGGTATTCTAGAAAGCATTATCAACCCCAGTAGATGGAGTTCAAGCAGATGGAGATGGATGACAACAAGCGTAGACGGAATATGATCCTCTACGTGCTCATCGCCTTCGTCGTCTACCTCGTGCTCTCGACCGTTCTGTTCCCCAACATCGGTCACACGCAGCAGATTACGAAGACCGATTACTCGACGTTTGTCAAAGCGCTCGATAAGAAGAGTGTCGACAAGGTCGAGTACAACACGGACGATTACTCGATTTATTACACCAAGAAGGGCGAGGACGAGAACATCGCCTATAAGACGACCGGTGTGCCGAACGATGCGGGCTTTACCGATCGCGTGCTTGAGTCTGGCGCTTCGCTGGAGTCGGTCGTTCCCGATAAAAACTCGGGTTTGATGACCTACTACCTGCTTACGCTCATCCTTCCCATGGCGATTTTCTTCCTGATCGGCTGGTGGCTCAACCGCCGCATGAAGAAGGCCATGGGTGATGACGGTCCTTCGATGAACTTTGGCGGCGGTGGCTTTGGCGGCGGTGGACTGGGCAAGTCCGGCGCGCGCGTGATCGCCTCCAAGGACGTGGGCGTGACCTTTAAGGATGTCGCCGGCCAGGAAGAGGCCAAGGAGTCTCTCAAGGAGGTCGTCGACTTTCTGGAGAAGCCCCAGCGCTACGAGGAGATTGGCGCCAAGCTGCCGCGCGGTGCTCTCCTTGTTGGCCCTCCGGGTACCGGTAAGACCCTGCTAGCCAAGGCTGTTGCCGGCGAGGCTGGTGTTCCGTTCTTTAGCATTTCGGGTTCTGAGTTCGTCGAGATGTTCGTCGGCCGTGGCGCCGCCAAGGTGCGCGACCTGTTTAAGCAGGCCAAGGAAAAGGCCCCGTGCATTGTGTTTATCGACGAGATCGATACCATCGGCAAAAAGCGTGACGGCGGCGGCTTTAGCGGCAACGACGAGCGCGAGCAGACGCTCAATCAGTTGCTGACCGAGATGGATGGCTTCGATAACCACAAGGGTATCGTTGTCCTCGCTGCCACTAACCGTCCCGACAGCCTCGATCCGGCCCTGCTGCGCCCCGGTCGTTTTGACCGCCGCATTCCCGTTGAGCTGCCCGATCTGACCGGCCGCAAGAACATTCTCGAGCTGCATGCCAAGAGCGTGAAGACGCAGCCGCCGATCGACCTGACCGCGATTGCCCGCGCCACGCCCGGTGCCTCGGGCGCTGACCTGGCCAATATCATCAACGAGGGCGCCCTGCGTGCCGTCCGTGAGGGCCGCAAGCGCGCTACGCAGGACGATTTTGAGGAGTCGGTGGAGGTCGTCATCGCCGGCCAGCAGCGTAAGTCCACGGTGCTGTCCGACCACGAGAAGCAGGTTGTTTCTTACCACGAGATCGGCCATGCCATCGTTGCCGCCCGCCAGAAGGGCTCTGCACCGGTCACGAAGATCACCATCGTGCCGCGCACGAGCGGTGCTCTGGGCTACACCATGCAGGTCGAGGAGGATGAGCGCTTCCTGACCACGCGCCAGGAGGTCCTGGACAAGCTCGCCGTCTATTGCGGTGGCCGTGCAGCCGAGGAGCTCATCTTTGGTGAGATGACGACCGGCGCCGCCAACGATATCGAGCAGGCCACCAAGCTCGCCCGTAACATGGTGACGCGCTTTGGTATGTCCGACGAGTTTGGCATGATGGCGCTCGGTACCGTTCAGAATGCGTACCTTAACCAGGACACGTCGCTCACCTGCGCCCCCGGTACGGCCGAGCGTGTGGACGCAATTGTCGCCAAGTTGATTGAGGATGCGCACGACCGCGCCCTGCAGATCCTCAAGGAAAACAAGTTCAAGCTCCACGAGCTGGCTCGTTATCTGTACAAGAAGGAGACGATCACGGGCGAGGAGTTCATGAACCTCCTCACGCGCGAGAATCCGCTGATGCCCAAGCAGCAGTAAAGCCGCGGCCGAGCCAGTAAACGCCGACGCCCCATTTGAGCAGCTTTCTCAAATGGGGCGTTTTGCTTGAGGGGGATGGAAATGAAGATCGTGGTGAGTGCCTGCTTGATGGGCGAGAGCTGCAAGTATAACGGGCTCGACAACTATCATCGCGAGTTGGTCGAGGCCTGCGAGCGTACGGGGACCGAGGTCCTCTTGGTGTGCCCTGAGGTCTTTGGCGGCCTGCCCACGCCGCGCAGGCCGTCCGAGATTGTGAACGGCGAGGTCCGTACCTGCGAGGGTGCCTCGGTCGATCGCGAGTTTCGCCTGGGCGCTCAACGTGCGCTCGATATGTGCGAGCAGGCGGGCGGCCCGTCCGAGATTGCTGCGTGCGTCTTGCAGGACCGCAGTCCCTCGTGCGGCGCGGGTCGCATCTACGACGGTACCTTTCGCGGTACGCTCACCGCGGGCAATGGCGTCTTCGTTGATCTGTTGCTGCGTCACGGCTATCGCGTTATACCAGCTAGCGAGTTCGACCCCAGCATGCTGGAGCAATAAAAAACCACCACAAGGGCACTGCTCCCTTGTGGTGGTTTTGGGCTAGGCCTAGAGCGTGTGGCCGTAGGCGTTGGCGGCCTTGATGGCGGCGGCGAACTTTTCGTCGGTGAAGGGCTCCGGGTTGCCTTGCTTCCACTCGTTGGTGGCGTGTGCGTATTCGCACAGGGCAGGGATGTCGGCCTCGGAAAGTCCGACCTGCTCAAGCGTTACGGGCAGGCCCATCTGCTTGTTAAAGGCGGCGTAGCGTTCAAGGCTCTCGGTATCGCCCGTATAGGCAAACAGCACGAGCACGCCCAGGCTCACGACCTCACCGTGCAGATAGGTTCCCTCGCGCGGAATGCTGCAGGTGGCGTTGTAGAACGCGTGCGCCACGCTCGAGTTGTAGTAATAATCGTTCTGGTTGGTCAGGTTCGAGACATAGCCCGTGTTGACAACGATGTCGAGCGCGATCTGCTTGACGGCCTCGCTCGACAGATTCTGGCGCACATCCTCAAGACCCTGCACACCATAGGTAAACAGCGGCTCGGAGCAGGTGTGGGCGAGTGCCAGGCCAAGACCGGCGGTGTGCTCCAGGTTGCCGGCGCTCGTGGCGTATTCGACCTCGGGCTGCTTAGACAGGGCATCGCCCACGCCGGCCCAGAAGTACTCTGCCGGTGCCTCGGCGATGATCTTGGGGTTGATGAAGATGTGCGCCGGTCGGTTGGGGTACGAATAGCCCTCGAGCGAGCCATCGTCATTGTAGACAACGGCAATGGCGGTCGCGGCCGAGCAGTTGGAGCAAATCGTCGGTACGGTAAAGACGATCTTCTTGAGCTCGATGGCCGCCGTCTTCACAGTGTCGAGTGCCTTGCCGCCGCCACATGCGATGAGCACGTCGGCTTCCTGGCAGGCAGGGGAGTTCACGACCTTGGCGATATTGGCACGCGTACTGTTGGTGCCATAGACGCGCGTCTCCAGGACCTCGACATCGGTACCTTCAAGTGCCGCCTCGATTCCCGGCAGCGCCGCAGCCAGGGCTCGCTTGCCGCCAATGATGGCGACCTTGGTCGCTCCGTACTCGGCCAGTGCGGCGGGCAGCTCGGTAAAGCAATCCTCGCCAACGGTATAATCACTCATTCCAATCGTGCGCATGGCAACCTTCTTTCTTTCGATAAAGTGCTTTCAGGTATTTTGCTCCTAGAGAAGGTCCACAGCCGCGAGAAATTTCGAACGTATAAAACCAGTGTTGAGGGTTTTTCGCCGGCGCGGAACGTGCTAGCATACTCCGCATAAGCGTTGATGGGGACGAGTAGTCGGCCGTCCGCATGTTACAGAGAGCGGGGAGCGCTGAGAACCCGTGCATGCGACCGATGAAAATCACCCCGGAGCTGCGGTCCCAACGGACGCGTCGCACAGGCTCGTCCTAGTAGATATCGCCGAGATGGTCGTCGATACAGGCCAGCCGAGTAACGGATGCGAGCGCGCGAATACGCGGGCGAGGGCATCTAAGCTGGGTGGTTAAACGAAGAGCTTTTGCGGGCGTACAGTCCGTTTTGTGGCGCTTCGTCCCAGCTTGTAGGGACGGGCGCTTTTTTGGTGCCCAGCGGGCGTGCGCGCCCATGACATGAAAGGGGTACCGTGGCAAACGAGTACAAGCAGACGATGAATCTGCCCAAGACCGGTTTTCCCATGCGTGCCGGTCTTTCCAAGTCCGAGCCCAAGCGACTCAAGGACTGGCAGGACAACAAGGTCTACGAGCAGGTTCTGAAGAAGAACGAGGGTCACAAGAAGTTCGTGCTGCACGACGGCCCTCCGTACGCCAACGGCCCGATCCACATCGGCCACGCCATGAACAAGATCTCCAAGGACATGATCAACCGTTACTGGATGATGCAGGGCTATGAGGTTCCATATGTCCCCGGTTGGGATTGCCATGGCCAGCCGATCGAGCATAAGGTCGAGGAGAAGCTCGGCACCGAGA
>URPB01000050.1:0-15398 GCA_900549575.1 uncultured Collinsella sp. | reverse complement strand
ACGAGATTGCCTCTTGTCTCGTGGGCTCGGAGATGTGTATAAGAGACAGGTTATAGATCTAGACATTCAAATTCCACCGAGAAGATAGTCTTGATCTGTAACAGTAACTCGGCTAAATCGACCCTAGATGTTACAGATCGAGACAAACGACCGATATCGACCTTAATAATCTCAATCTGCAACATCTAGCCCGTTTTCGGCCTTGCAGCTGTTACAGATCAAGACAAACCAACGAAACAAGCCACCACAAGGGTACCTTTGTGGTGGCTTGGGGCTGCGCTATTCGCCGAGCATCTCTTGGAGCTTGGCTGCCACGGCGTGACCCAGGCTCTCGTGGCTTTCGGGCATCATATGCAGATAGTCGATATCGCCCGGCTCGGCAAACTCGGCGGCATTCAAAAAGTCGCAGCCAAACTGCTCGGCCACGTGCGCATAGTACTCGCCAAAATGCTCAGATGCCTCAACGGAATGCTCGTCAAAGTCGGTCATATACACATCGGCGATCTGCGGCTTGATCTTGATAGGAGCCATCAGCAGGATGCGCGGGCAAGGCGCAGCGTCGGTCCACGGAAACGCGCGGACGGCGCGAATCAGCGCCATGGCGCCACGGGCGATATCGGAAGCTGTCACGTTAAAGACCGTCTTGCAATCGTTAGTTCCCAGCATAATAACGATCGCATCCAGCGGCTTATGAGCCTCGAGCAGCATCGGAAGTGCGCGGATGCCGTTAAGATTGGTGTCCAGATGGCACATGTCGTCGCGTACCGTCGTGCGGCCGTTGAGGCCTTCTTCAATTACATGCCAGCCCTCGCCTAAGTCACGTTGGGCCACGCCGCACCAGCGCACATCCTGCGCATAGCGCACCGCGGTGCCATCGCGCATACCAGCCGGATCATAGCCATAGGTGTTGCTGTCACCAAAGCACAGAACGTTTTTCATCGTAAGCTCCCCACTCAATAAAAAGCCGACGGGAGCAGCCCCCGTCGGCTCGGTATATCGCATCACACGCACCGTTTACAGGTACTTGCGCCAGTCGTCGTCATCCTCGTCATCCTCGGCAGCGGCCTGAGCCTGCTCGGCGGCACGGGCGGCTGCGGCGCGGGCGGCAACCTGAGCATAGGACTCCTCGTTGCGCTCGGGGAAGTTTGCCAGCACGTGCTCGAACTTGGCGAAGTCCTCGTCCCAGCGCGTAGAGGGCACGGCAAAGAAGACCTGCTTGACCTTGAAGTCGCCCGATGCGAGCTCCTTGCGGAAGAGCTCGGCCACGGCCTCGGCATCAAAGCCGTTGCTGTCGCAGCCCCATGCGCCCAGCACGAGCTTCTCGCGACCCAACTCGTCGCAGATGGCGAGCACAAAGCGGATGCGGTCGCGCAGGGCATCCAGCAGAGCATCGTCGCTCACGCGATACTCCTGGCGGGCGCGCTTAACGTTGGGCGCGGCGGCAACGATCACATCGGCATATGCGTGCACGTGGTTGCGGTCGAAGCGCACCGCAGGCACCACCAGCGCACGATTGCGGTAAAGCTCGCAGTTGATGTTGCGGCGACGGTTCTCGCCGTACCACTTACGCTGCTTATCGAGAACGTTGTACAGATACGAATCGGCGCAGAGCGTCGCCTCCTGACCCAGATAACCCTGAATATAGCCGCCGCCCGGGTTGGTGAACGAGGCAAAGACGAGCACGGCCATGTCGCAGAACTGCGCATAGCCACGACCGTTGTCCAAGATGACCTGCGTGGCGGAGGCATCGAGCACGGTGACCTCGGGCAGAACCGGAGCGGGCTCCTCAGCAGGCGCGGACTCAGCTTCGGCGATTTCCTCGGCAGGCTCCTCGACGGGCTCCTCGACGGGCTCGGTCTCGGGCACTGCCTCGACCTCGGCAGTCTCCGCGTCCTCGACGTCCTCGGCGACCTGCTCTTCGGGGGCCACAGCAGTCTGAACCTTGGCCTTCATCGCCGCGACAAAGCCGGCGGGCATGCCGTCAAACTCGCGAACACCGGCAAGCGAACGCTCGATATCCTTGGCGAACGCTTCGGACACAGTCGCCACATGGCGCTCGGCGGCCTTGGCACGGGCCTCGCGCTTGGGATTGGGCTGACCCGCTCGGTTGGACCTGCGGTTACGGTTCCTGTTGTCGACGTCTGCCATAAGTGGTCACCTTTCCTGTCGCTGCCGCTATCGGCTTTTCCCATCCATGATACCCCGCCGCGTACAAAAAAGACGGCCCCGAAGGACCGCCTTTCGCATCGATTTACACGCACGGCAAGCACCGCTGCAATTTGGCACTAGTCGCGACGACCGAGGATGTTCAGGATGCGCAGGAACACGTTGATAATGTCCACGAACAGATTGGACGCCATGAGCACCGCATTGGGCAGCGTGGGCGGCACCGTCGTGGCAACATAGGTGTCGTAGCCAATAAAGCCGGCGAACACCACGATCACGATCAGGTCGGTGATGGTCTGCGAGACGCCCATAAACATCAGCACGATCTCAACCAGAATAGTGGCGAGCAGAATGCCAAAGCCGATGCCATATACGCGCTGGAAAAACTTGGGGAACGTCACGCCCAAGGCGCCAAAGACAAAGGTGATGGCGGCCGTGGCGATAAAGGCAGTGTTGATGGTGGGCAGGTCGTAGTTGGCAAGGCCAAACGACGCGGTCAGGCCAAAGGTACTCGCAAAGATTACGTAGCCCACAAGGGACAGACCCACGGACTGCTTGCCCGCAGCAGCCGACATCATGACCATGCCGACGATGGTTAAAATAAACGAGCCAAAGACCAGTGGCAGGGCGGCGCCGCTCATCATCATGCGGGCAAACGCCATGGTGCTCGTAAAGTAAGCACCGGCGCCCATGGCGCAAAAGCCCAAGAAGATGAGGGCGGACATGGCAAGATTGTACGCGCGCGGCGACATCTCCTTGGCGCGGCTTGCGCCGGTCTCGATGGGGCCGTTCTGATAGCCCTGGATATCGTTCATACTTCGTCCTTTCAAAAAGCGCCACAACAGCGCCGTAGGTGACAAGATTCCTGCCATTGTACCCGAATGCCGCGCGCTCTTACCTGCGGCGCTCGCCCTCGAGCGTACGATCAAAAGCCCAGACCCACCAACGCATCACGTGCGCCTGCGAGCCGTCCGCCCGCTCACGCGTTTGGTCCTCCAGATACAACTCGGTCGCATGTCCGCCAAAACGTACCTTATAGGTTGCCGTACGAATGCCGTGAACCGTCAGGCCAAAACCGGTGGACGAGACAATCTCGTCGATCGTAAAGCAACGGCCGTCGACCCAGCAGACGGTGACCGGCACGACTTGTCCGCCCGCAAGGATGCGGGTCACGACGTCCACATATTGCTTGTGCACGCGCCGAGTTTTGCCGTCTGTCTGTCGATATTCCATGCCTCCTATTATCGAACGCATGTTTGCATGTTGTAAAGCGAACAGACTGTGGTTTTGGAGTGTCGTAGTAATCGCACGTGTCCGCATGGCGTGTTAGCAAAAAGAACACCCGCGGTCAACAGGGCTAATATTCAATTTTAGTGCCAAAAAGTTCACTTCTCCCATCAGAACTCGGTAAAGAAACCCGCAGGAGGTGATACGATTTATCATGTTTTTGTAACGTGCCTGCAAACTTCGAGAAAGCCCATATATGGACGTAACGTTCTCAACCTTCCTCGGCCAAATTGTGTCGAACCCAGTCCTTGCCGTCACCGTGATCCTCGCGTTGGGCGCCATCTTCGTCAATGGATGGACCGACGCGCCCAACGCCATCGCGACCTGCGTCACTACGCGTTGCATGCCCGCCCGCGCCGCCATTCTCATGAGCGCCGCATTCAACTTCCTCGGCGTGCTCATCATGACGCACTTTAACGCGAGCGTCGCCAACACCATCTCACATATCGTCGACTTTGGCGGAAACAGCACCATGGCGCTCGCCTGCCTGTGCGCGGCGCTGTTCTCCATCGTCGTCTACGGCGCCACAGCGTCGCGTTTTGGCATCCCCACCTCGCAAAGCCACAGCCTTATCGCCGGCCTGACCGGTGCCGCCATCGCCCTCGGCGGCGCGAGCAGCGTCAACGTCCACGAGTGGATGAAGGTCATCTACGGCCTGGCGCTCTCCATCGGCCTGGGCTTTGTTATGGGCTGGGTCCTGTGCAAGCTCGTCTCGATTCTTTTCGCCGCCGCCAACAGGCGACGTGCCAATGTCTTCTTTAAATACGCTCAGATCGCGAGCGCCGCGGCCATGAGCTTTATGCACGGCGCGCAGGATGGACAGAAGTTCATCGGCGTGCTCTTTTTAGGCGTGGCCTTCGCCAACGGCCAGACGAGCATCGGCGATGCCGGCATCCCCATCTGGATTATGCTGCTGTGCTCGGCCACTATGGGTATCGGCACCAGCGTGGGCGGCGAGCGCATCATCAAGTCCGTCGGCCAAAGCATGGTCAAGCTCGAGAAGTATCAGGGCTTCTCTGCCGACCTCGCAGGCGCCGCGAACTTGCTGCTTGCCACCCTTACCGGCATCCCCGTGTCCTCCACGCACATCAAAACCTGCGCCATCATGGGCGTCGGCGCCGTCAAGCGCCTTTCGGCCATCAACTTCGGCGTGGTCAAGGACATGATGTTCACCTGGTTCTTCACCTTCCCCGCCTGCGGACTCATCAGCTTTGTCATGGCCAAGCTGTTCATGATGTTCATCTAGTCAAACCGAGCGTCCATCCGGACTGCAATGCTTCGCCCACCCGTCTTCGCCTCGAAAGGACCCACCCATGGCAAAGAAACCCGATTCGTTCTACTTTGACAACTACGTCGCTTGCGCCGACCTCGCCGTCCAGGCCGCAGAGCTGCTCACCAAGATTTTTGAGAACTTCGATCCCGCGCAGATTCACGACATGCTCAATAAGATGCATGCGATTGAGCATGCGGCAGACAAGAAGCACCACGAGCTCGAAGACGCCCTGCTCACCGCCTTTATCACCCCGCTCGAGCGCGAGGATCTGGATCTGATGAGCTGCGCGCTCGACACCGTGCTCGACCGTATTGAGGGCGTCGTGCAGCGCGTCTACTTCACCAACATTCAGAGCATCCATCCCGACGCCATCGTCATCGCCCACAAGGTGACTGACGCCTGCCGCGCCATGAAAGACCTGATGGTCGAGCTTCCCAACTACCGCAAGTCCAAAACGCTGCGCGAGCTGGTCATCCAGATCAACACCATCGAGTCCGAGGCCGACGAGCTCTACATCAACGCCATGCGCAACCTGCACGTTAACGGCAAGGATCCGCTCGAGGTCATCGCTTGGCGTGACGTCTACGCCTTCCTGGAGTACTGCGCTGACTGCTGTGAGAATGTGGCCGATGTTGTGGATTCGATTGTCATGAAGAACAGTTAATTGGGGGTACGTATCCCACCGGTCGCGGGCCCGACCACTAATACCTTTTTCACTCCGGCTGCAAGCAGAGTCGTTCAAAAGCGGTTAATTAGTGGTACGCGTCCCACCGGCGAAGGCCCGGCACCTATTTGCTTTCTCACTCCGGCTGCGTGGCAGAGTCGTTCGAAAGTAAATAGGTGTCGGGCCTTCGCCTTACGTATCACCATTGGGAACCTGGGCTAATAGGCGGAATGCATGGTGGCTTTGGTTGAAAGCGTCTTTGGCATCAGTCATGACTTTGGGCAGCGCTGAGCGTTTGGCTGAATGTTGCTCTGGGTACCCTTTGGTTGTCTTTTATTTCGTTATTAAATTGTTGGAGGGCTTGTATGTCTTATTTGGATCTGGCTCGGGGTCGGTATTCTTGTCGTGAGTTTGAAGATCGGGCTGTGGAGCAGGCTGTGGTGGATGCCATTGTTGAGGCTGGGCGGATTGCTCCTTCTGCTTGTAATAATCATCCTTCTCGTGTGATGGTGCTGGATACGCCTGAGCTTCTGGAGAAGGCTGCTGCTTGTCAGCCTCGGTTTGCTCGTGATGGATCTATCTTTGGCGCTCCGCTCATCTTCCTTATTTGTAGCGTTACCGAAGACGCTTGGGTGCGCCCGTATGACCAGATGAATTCCAGTGAAATCGATACGTCCATCGTGTGTGATCAGATGATGATGGAGGCCACCGAGCAGGGCCTGGGAACGTGCTGGGTATGCCATTTTAAGCCTGAGGTGGCAGAGGAGCAGTTCAATCTGCCCAAGGGCGTCTATCCCTATCACATGCTCGTCTGTGGCTATCCCGCCGACCACATCGCCGATCCCGAGCATCGCGAGGCCCGCACTATTCCCCTCTCCAACTTCCTCCTCAAGTAGTTTTTAGACATACCTTAAAATCTACCTTTTACCACGCGCCCTTCGCCGAGTTCTGTCCTATCGCATGCAGAGCTCGGCGTTTTGTTTCCCAACCCGTATACAGCCACAAAAAAGGAGCCCGCAGGTGCGAGCTCCTCTTAAGGACACTAGATTGTAGCTCTGATGCTAGTCCAGGTCGTCGGCGGCAAAGTTGTCGATCGGGGCGAAAGGATCGGCCACGGGGACAACCGGGTCAGCGACGGGCAGCGGATCGGCGGGAACAGTCACCGCAGGAGAAGCGGCAGAACCGACCGGCGTGGAGGCCATGAGGTCGGCCGGGAAGGAGTTCTGGGCATCATCCATGAAGTGCTGGATGAGCTTGAGGTACTCGGCCTTGAACTCCTCGCGGGAAGCCTTGAGACGATCGATTTCCTCGAGCTCGGCCTGCTTTTCGGTCAGAGCCTGGCGGATAACCTCGCGGGCCTTAGCGTCAGCCTCGTTGCGGATACGCTCAGCGTTCTCGTTGGCATCGTTGACGATGGTCTCAGCGGTCTGCTGGGCAGCGATCAGGGCAGCGGAAATCTGACGCTCCTGAGCGGAGAAGTCAGGGGCGGGAGCAGCCACGGGGGCGGCAGGAACGGCCTGGGCGGTGGCATCCTGAGCCTGGGCAAGCTGAGCCTGCGCATCGGCAAGCTGCTGCTCGGTAGCAGTCAGACGACCCTTAAGGTCGACGATCTTAGCGAGCATAGCGTCAACCTCGGAGGACAGCGTCTCCAAGAAGACGTCGACCTCAGCAGGATCGTAGCCACGCTTGGCCTCAGAGAAAGTCTGAGCCTGGATGTCTGCAGGGGTAATAGCCATAACAAGTCTCCTTTTTCATCGCCTCGGCGCTACACGCCCGACGTAAGTTACTAAGTCAGTTCTACACGAGTATACCTATAAGAAGCTGCAGAACCAGCCTCTGCACCAACTGCAACGCAATAATCGCAACGACCGGCGAAAAATCGATACCGCCCATCGGCGGGATGAAACGACGGAACAGGTTGAGCCACGGACCGCACACGCTATCGAGCACTGCAGCAATATCCTGAAGCAAACCACCCTGCTTCATGGGAATCCACGTCATAAAGCAGTAGACGACAATGAGCGTGGAATAGAAGTTGAACAGCGTGTTGACCAGCTGGACGATAGTGTAGATGTTGATGGGAATCTCCTCGTCTTGTCTTTACTTAAGGTAGCCGTCGGCACGAAGCTTCTTGAGATCGGAATCTTTAACCTCGCAGCCGGCGGGCAGCACCATGAACACGCGGTCGCCCACCTCTTTGACCGTAGCACCCAGACCGCAGGCAAAGCCGTAAGAGAAGTCCAAGACGCGCTTGGCAACTTCGGTGCGTACGCCCACAAAAATCAGTGCGACAGGCTGCTTGGTGCGAACGCGGCGCACTACGGTCTCCACGTCGTCATAACTCTCGGGGCGCAGGACATAGGCCGGCAGCTGCGGTGTGGCGTTGATGATATTGCTCGCATAGGCCGAGGCATCGCTCGGTGCAGGCGCGGGCGCAGCGGCGGCACGGGCGCGGGTGTTCTCGGCGTAGCTAGACGGCGTGTCATAGGCACCAGGACGATAACCGCTCGCAACACTGTCCTGCGAGCGCGAAGGCGGGTTATACGTCGTGGCATGGCGGGAGTCATCGCCGACCAGCTGACCGGAGCGCGTATACACGGCAACCGACTCAGCTTCACCGCGGCGCGTCTGACCAAGCAGGCCGTTGCTCGGCTCGTCTTGGGTGTAGAAGCCCTCGCCCGAAGCACCGCTGTAGCCGTTGCCCTGATAGCCATCGTCATAGCCATCATCGTAGCCGTAGTCGTCGTCCTGGCCATAACCCTGGTCGTAACCCTGCTGGCCGCCCAGGTGCATCTTATTTTTAATCTCGTCAAGGAAGCCCATGGTTGTGTCCTCTCGCGGTTTAGTGCAGGCGCCCCGATAATCAGTGCGCACTTCAGAGCCTTATTTTACTGCAAACTCCGGGCTAAATACTACCCTGCCCAGGCGAACGAGCGTAGAGCCCTCCTCAAGGGCAGGCTCAAAGTCTTCGCTCATGCCGCAGGAAAGCTCAGGCAGGTTCAAATCGGGATGCGCCGCCTCCAGCTCATCCCTCAGCTCACGAAGCCCCGCAAAGGTGCGGCGTGCCACATCCTTATTCCCCCGGGGCGCCATAGTCATAAGCCCCTGTACGCAAATTCCCTCAAGTTCCGCAAGCTCACCCGCGGCGGCGCGAATCTCATCGGGCGAAAAGCCTCCCTTCGACTCCTCACCACTCACATTGACCTCAATGAGCACACGCTGGGGGCCGGCGAGCTCGCCTGCCTCAATCTTGCGGACAGCACGGCTCGAGATCGCCTGCGCCAGATGCAGCGAACCCACCGAGTGAATCAGCTCGGCTGAGCCCAGCACCGCATTGATCTTATTGGTCTGCAGGTTGCCGATCATATCGAAGCGCACCTCGGGCAGCTCCGGATGCTCCGCCAGACCCGTGAGCTTGCGAACCAGCTCCTGCGGGCGGTTCTCGGCAAAATGGCGATACCCCGCCTGGATGGCGGCAACGGTCTCATCGACACCAACGGTCTTGGACACGGCAATGAGGCTCGCGGCGTCGTGGGGACGGCCTGCGCGATCGAGCGCCGCATAAAAACGTTCCAGAATCTGCTCGCGGCGAGCGCGCATCAAGTCCAAATAGTTATCCATTGCCAATCGCCTCCGCTGACAGCCAAACAAGTAGTCCCATGCTAACGCAAGAGCGCGGCCCCGCATGTGCAAGGCCGCGCTCACTTAGGTATTTACAATCTTTCGACGAACGGGGTTACTTACTCCTCGTCGTCCTCGCCATCGTCCTCATCCTCAAGATGATCGAGCAGGTAGCGAAGACCCTCGCTGACCTCGTTAACGGGCACCTTGGCAACGTAGCGTGCATCGACGGCGGGCCTCATGATAACACCCTCGCCCGAAGGCACGCGCATGCTCTCGAGCTCATCCTCATCAGTGCAGGCGATATCACCGGCAGTCATACGCTGTCCGGTCAACAGGAAGGTCAGACGGCAGGCGGCATCGATGGAAATCGAGGCGATGCGATCGAGATAGCGCGATACCATGATGGCGCGGCGCAGGTCGTCATAGTTGCTGTCGTCGCCCATAAAATCGCCCGTGTCCATGCGGTTAAAGGTGCGGAAGAACTTCTCGTAGGCGGCGTGCACTGGCTCGTCCTCGACGGCCAAGTTGCAGATGATGGACATGTCGTTGGTGACGAGCGCAGAAAGCGAAGAGCCCAGCACCTGGTAGACGGCCTCAGCCTCGGCCTCGACCGTGCCGACAAGCTCCTTGGGCAGCGAGATGTCGGCCTTGATCATATGACGCGTGGCGCGGCAAATCTGGCGAACCTTATCGGTCATGCGCTGCAGGTTAAAGTCGACGTAGATGATCGTCTGCAGCAAGCGGAAGTCGGAGGCGACCGGTGACTGCGTGGCAATCAGGTTGTAGCAGACGGCCTCCAGGTTGGCGCAGCGTGCGTCAATCGAAAGCGTACGCTTCTTGGTCTTGGTGGCGAGCTTGCGGTCGTCGGTCACATAGGCCTTCACGGCATCGTGGAGGGCCAGATCGACGGCCTCGTAGATACTCAGCATCTCGTGACGGGCCTCGATGAGCTGACGGGAAAACAGTTTGCGCATGGTTCACTCCAATCAGTTGGGTGCGGTCATGCCGCCCGCACAGTGAATACGCACCGGACCAGATCCGATCGGCTTGGGACTAGTCGCACCGATCAGCCAAAGCGGCCGGTGATATAGTCTTCCGTCCGCGAGTCCACCGGGCTGGTGAAGATCGCGTCGGTTTGACCATACTCGATGAGCGTAGCGGGCTCGCCGGCAACTTCCTGCAAGAAGAACGCGGTGTAGTCACTGATACGAGCTGCCTGCTGCATTGAATGCGTGACGATGATAATCGTCATCTCGGGCGCCAGCTCGGCCATCAGATCCTCGACCTTAGAGACGGAAGTGGGGTCGATGGCGGAGCAGGGCTCGTCCATCAGGAGGACATCGGGTTGCACCGCAAGCACGCGCGCGATGCACAGACGCTGCTGCTGACCGCCCGAGAGCGCCAAACCATCCTTGTTGAGCTGATTGGATACCTCTTTCCAGAGGTTGGCGCGCTTGAGCGATTCTTCCACGATGTCATCGAGGTCGCTTTTGCTAGTCACGCCCTGCAGACGAGGGCCAAAGGCGACATTCTCGTAGATGGATTTGGGAAACGGGTTGGGCTGCTGAAAGATCATGCCCACGCGACGACGGAGATCGACCGGATCGACACCCTCGGCATAGATATCGTTGCCGTCGAGCGTCATGGTGCCCTCGACGCGCGTGCCCTCAATCAGGTCATTCATGCGGTTGATGCAGCGCAAAAACGTCGACTTGCCGCAGCCCGAAGGGCCAATGAAGGAGGTGATGGCGTTTTTGGCGATGTTGAGGTCAAGCCCCGTCAGCGCATGAAAGTCACCGTACCAAAAGTTGAAATCCTTGGCCGTAATGGCCGCTTGCTCCAACGCGGGAGCGGACTGATAAACGGACATGGGACTCCTTAACTAGCGACGCTTGCGCGACAGGAAGCGCGCAAACAGGTTGAAGGCCAAAATGATCACCATCAGCAAGAGCGCGGTGCCGTAGGCTGCGTTCATGTTGATGCCGTCGTTGGCAAGCAGGTACAGGTGAACGGTCATGGGACGACCGGAATCGAGCGGCGAAATAGGTAGATTGATGGCCTGGCCCATGGTGTAGAGCACCACGGCGGTCTCGCCGATGGCACGGCCGATGGCAAGGACGATGCCCGTGGCAATGCGGCCAAAGGCCGAAGGAAGCACGATCTTGGAGACGACCTGCCACTTGGTAGCGCCCAGGCCGTACGCGCCCCAACGGATATAGCGCGGAACGGCGCGAATGGCTTCTTCGGTGGTGCGCATGACGATGGGAAGCATCAAGAGCGCGAGCGCCAGAGCGGCCGAGACCATCGAAAGGCCCAGGCCCATAGCCTCGACAAACAAGGCGTAGCCAAACAGGCCCATAACGATGGAGGGCACCGAGGCCAAAGCGTCAGCAGCGTAGCGAATGAGCTCGACGACCTTGCCCTGCTTGGCGTACTCGGCCAGATAGACGGCTGCCAGCACAGCGATCGGCGTGCAGATAAGCATGGCGAGCGCCGTCACGTAGACGGTCGAGACGATCGTGGGCCAAATTCCGCCCTCGGCGTTGACGCCCTGGGGCCAACCGAAGATAAAGTCGAGCGAGATGTGTGGCAGGCCGTTGATGACCACGTAGGCGATGATAGCGACCAGCACCAGCGTGGTGATGTAGGCAGCGGCACGAAACACGCCAAGCATGATCTTGTTGGACAGGTCCTTGTTGATGCGGCCCTTCTTGCCGTGGGAAAGGGCACGCTTGATGCGCTCGCGCGACGAGGTCGTATCGACCGTCGTGTCAACGGAATCGGACATAGCCTACCCCCTCTTCTTCTTGGAAATCAGACGAACGATACCCACCAGCGTGGCGGAGATGATAAACAGGACCACACCCATGCCGAACAGCGCCGAGCGGTGCAGACCCGAGGAATAGCTCATGTCGAGCGCAATCTGGCTCGTGAGCGTCGAGATGGGGCTCGCAATGCTGTCGGGAATAACCGGGGCGTTACCTACGACCATGAGCACGGCCATGGTCTCGCCGATGGCACGGCCCATACCCAGCACGATGGCATCAACGATACCCAGCTTCGCGGCAGGTAGCACGACCTTATAGATGGTCTGCCACTTTGTGGCGCCCATGGCATACGATGCCTCGCGAATGCCCATGGGAATGGAATTGAGAGCATCGATGGTGAGCGTGGTGATGGTAGGGACGATCATGATGGCGAGCACAAACCACGCCGTCAGCGCACCAAAACCAAGGCCGCCGGTCAGTTGTGCGATAAACGGGCGGATGATGATCATGCCAAAGAAGCCGTAGATGATGGAGGGTATGCCCGCCAGCAGGTCAACGGCGGGGCTGATGAGCTTGCGCACGCGCTTGCTGGCAATCTCGACCAGGTAAACGGCCGTACCCACGCCCAGCGGCACGCCCATGGCGAGCGCACCGACGGTCACCAGACCCGAGCCAGCAAGCAGCGACAAGATGCCGTAGTGGCCCTCGGAAGGCGCCCACGTAAAGCTAAAGAAGTCAGCCAGACCGATGTCAGTAAAGACGGGCAGCGCCGAGTACGTGGTAAAGACAAAAATCAGGATGACGGTAACGACCGCCAAGAACGCGCAGGCAAAGAAGATCCACTGCAGCGCCTTCTCCTTGATATAGGTACTGCGCGATACGAGCGCCAGCTCGCGCTTCTTGGGCGTCTGAACATTCTGCTCAGTCTGGGAGTTTTCCTGTGCTTCCATGCTACTCACTCCCCTTCTCGTCGTTGGTGACGGGAATAAAGCCCGCCTCGCGAATCTGCTTGTCCATCTTTTCGGACGTCACATAGTCGATGTAATCCTGCGCCTGCTGCGAAGGCACACCCTTCACAAAGAAGTAAAGGTCGCGCGAGATGGGATAGCCGCCACTCGCGACCGTCTTCTCGGACGCCTCAACATGATTGACCGAGACGGCCTTGACCGAGGTCTTGGCGTTGAGGCTATCGACGAAGCCCAGCGAAATGTAGCCGATGGCCCCACGCGAACGAGATACCACGTCGCGCACCTGGCCCGTACCCGAAAGAACGGCCGAGCGGCGATCGAACGGCGTGCCATCCATCACGATGGTACGGAAGGCCTCGCGCGTACCGGACGCCTCGTCTCGGTTGATGACCTGAATCCTCAGGTCCTCGCCACCGACCTCTTTCCAATTGGTAATCTTGCCGGCGTAGATATCGCGGAGCTGCTCGGTCGAGAGGTTATCGACGGGGTTGTCGTCGTTCACGATGACCGCAATACCGTCGTGGGCAATGACAATGGGAGTCAGGCCCAGATCCTGTTCGTCGGCATTGAGTCCACGGGAGGAGCTGGCGATATCGGCCGTGCCGGCGCTGACGGCCTCGATCCCAGCGGAAGAACCCAAACCGGAAACGAGCACGTCGATGCCGGTCTCCTCCTTAAAGCCCTCGGCCGCAATCTCGGCGATAGGAAGGCAGGTCGTGGAGCCGGCCACGGTAATGGAAGAGCTAGAAGATCCCGAAGAACAGGCGCACAGCGTAAGCGTAAGCACAGCGGCGCTCAGGACCGATACGATCTTTCTCATAGCATCACGCCGATCGCAGCATGGCGCCCACAGGTGCCGTCCTCGTTACGGTAGGAATAAAAGCGGTCGTTCTGACGCACGGTCGAAAGCTGGGTATCCACGATATTATCCGCGTCGACACCGACATCTACCAGCGCCTCGCGAATGGCAGCGGAAAGATCGAGCATGCGAGAGGTATTCGCATCGATGCAAGAGAACTCGGCGGCAAAGCGATCCATGAGTTCCTGGGATACCTCATATTCGTCACCCAAGATATGGGGGCCGATATAGGCGGAAACGTCGCTCGCATCGCAACCGGCAGCATCGCAAAGCGCCTGGCACGCCTTGGCGGAAATACGTGCAATCGTGCCCTTCCAACCGGAGTGCACCACGGCAAATCCGCCGGGGGCCACCAGCACCACGGGAACGCAGTCGGCAAAGCAGAGCAGCACGGGTACGTTATGCGCCGTACAGACGATGGCATCGCAGCCCTCGGCAATCTGCTCGCGGACGTCCTCAAGGTCATCGGCGCCGTTCGAGGTCACCGCAACGATATGGTCACCATGGACCTGATTGGGAACGAGCAAGTTGTGCTCGCACTCGGCGGCACCCATAGCCTCGAGCACGCGACGACGATTTTCTTGAACAGCAAAGGGGTCATCGCCAACATGCGAGCCCAAATTGAGTGAGGAGTACGCATCTTCGGAAACACCACCGGCGCGCTCGGTGAAGGCAAAGCGAACATCGGATGTCGCGCCTTCCACCAACGTAACTCCATCATGGTCGACACGCGAAACGTTGTCCGCACGTGCTGCCATACTAAAGCCTCCTAATAACACAAGTACCGCGGCATCGCCGCTACAGCCCGCGTTTATACGGCTGTCATACTTCTCTAAAAGGATACCTGCTGCACTGGAGGCAATCGTAAAGGGAACGTAAAGAGATTGGAGGTTCTAGTTTACAAAGTCGAAATAAAAAGGGCGCGTCCATACGGACACGCCCCCGTGAGCAACAATGCAAAGAACGACTTAGAAGCTACCGCGCTTCAGGAAGTCGGGAAGCTCGAACTGATCGTTGCCGAAGTTAGGAAGCTCGGTGCCACCGACGTTGCGGGTCGGAGCGGCCTGAGCCGGGCTGGTGGCCGGAGCGGTGCGCTGCGGCTCAGCGGAGGCAGCGGCCTTGCTCTGAGACTGCTGAGCAGCAAAGAGCTCGTCCTGACGGTTGACGTTGGAGTCGGAGAAGCCCGTAGCGATGACGGTGATACGCACCTGATCGCCCAGGGACTCGTCGACAACGGTACCGAAGATGATGTTGGCCTCGGGGTCGACGGCGTTGGCGACAACGTCGGCGGCGTCGCTGATCTCCTGGATGCCCAGGTCCTTGGAACCGGCGATGGAGAGCAGCACGCGTGTGGCACCATCGATGGAGCTCTCGAGCAGCGGGCTGGAGATGGCCTGCTGGGCAGCGTCGACGGCACGGGTATCCCCAGAAGAGGTACCGATACCCATCATGGCGGTACCGGCCTGCTTCATGATGGTCTTAACATCGGCGAAGTCCAGGTTGATGATACCGGGGACGGTGATGAGGTCGGTGATGCCCTGGGTGCCCTGGGAAAGGACGCCATCGGCAATCGCGAAGGCCTCGAGCATGGTAGTCTTCTTCTCGGCGATGTCGAGCAGCTTATCGTTGGGGATGACGATCATGGTATCGACGCAATCGGAGAGGGTCTTAATGCCCTCCTCGGCGCTCTTCTTGCGCTTGCGGCCCTCGAAGGTGAAGGGCTTGGTCACGACGGCGACGGTCAGTGCTGTCTCTTATACACATCTCCGAGCCCACGAGACAAGAGGCA
>URPB01000049.1:0-15533 GCA_900549575.1 uncultured Collinsella sp. | reverse complement strand
GTTTACAAACGTGCCCCTCCCTGCTGCTTGGTTAGGTAGCCCTGCTGCACGAGCTCCTCAATAGCCCGCCGAACGGTAACGCGACCAACTTTGTAGCTTTCGGCCAATTCGAATTCATTCGGTATCCGAGCGCCCGCCTTATAGGTACCAGAATTGATGTCATTTTTGATGATATCGATAACCTGTTGAGATAGCGGGATTGCCGCTTTTCCGTCGGTCAACCCTTCAGTCAATGGCATTTGCCCTCCCCTGGCAAATATGGAATCAATAATCGGTGCGGATTACGCATCGCCAGTCCTACGCAAGCTCCAGCAGCTCCGGCAGCTGGTCGATGATCTTGTCAGCGGCATCCTGGCTAAAGCCGAAGCGCTCCTCGCGTTTGGCAATCACCGTCAGACCCGCTCGCTTACCTGCCGTAATGCCAGGGACAGAGTCCTCGACGCAGCAGCAACGGTCCGCGGGCAACCCCAGCAGATCCAGCGCATGCAGGTAAATATCGGGCTCGGGCTTGCTCTCCTTAAACTGCTCGCCGCTCACCACGTACTCAAAGGCATCCGACAGACCGCACGCATCGAGCACTTCCTCGATGCTGTCCATGGGAGACGAGCTGGCCAGCGCCACGCGAACGCCGCGGCGCGGGAGCTCGCGAATCGTCTCCACGGCGCCCGGATTGATCAGGGTCTGATAATCGCGCGGTCGTTTATGTGCCCACTCATCCCAGCGGGCCAATGCCTCCTCGCCGGTAAAGTGCCCCTTTCCGGCGCGCTCAAACCAATCGACCAGCATATGCAAAAAGAACTGATGCGAGGTGCCAACCTGCCCGTTCAACTCCTCTTGGGTCAGGCTCAGCCCAAGCTCTTTGGCAAACGCAGCGGTCTCCCCCAGGTAGTAATACTCGGTATCGACGATGACGCCGTCCATGTCAAAGATAACGGCGTCGAACGGAAATGCGGACACGGCACCCTCCCTAACAAAAAGGCGCCCGCAAGCGGACGCCCGAACCATGCACTATCGGCGATTCTAACCCAGCAGCTTGTCGAGTGCCACCGCGATGCCGTCTTCGTTGTTATTGGCGGTCACCATCTGGGCCACGGCCTTGACCTCATCGACGGCGTTACCCATGGCAACGCCCGTACCCGCCCACTCGATCATGGACTTGTCATTCTGGCCGTCGCCAAACGAAACGACCTCGCTGGCATCGATGCCAAGCTTGGGCAGAGCGCCCTGAAGCGCACGTGCCTTATCGATACCAGGCGCCGTAAACTCAAAGTACCAATCTGCCGTGAACATGCCCGAAAGCGTCTCGGTAAAGGGCGCGTACATCTCCTCGTGATGTGCCTGCAGATAGGCCGGATCGCCCGCGGTAAGCAGCTTGTCTACGGGGTAAGTATCCGCGACCTCATGAAGGCTCTCGACCTCGCGAATCTTAAGATCGCACGCATCGCGCTCGTACTTGACGATGTTCTTCTGCGAACCGTCCGGCAACGTGATCATGCAGCGATACGAGTCCACGACATGCAGGTCGCGACCGAGCGAGATCATGGGGATCACGTCAAAGTTGCGCAGGTGGTCGAGCAGGCGGTGCAGCTCGTCAACCGGCATAGCCTGGTCAAACAGCACCTCGTCGGTCTGGGCATCGACAACGTGCGCGCCGTTAAAGGCCACGAGCAGGCCATCGTGATTCTGAAGGTCGAGCTCCTGCGCCAGGGCATGAAGGCCCCATGCAGGACGGCCCGAAGCCAAGATGAGCTTGATGCCCGACTCCTGTGCCGCGAGCAGTTTCTCGCGCGTGCGCGGGCTAATCACCTTCTGGTCGTTGGTGAGCGTACCGTCGATATCCATTGCGATGGCTTTGATTGCCATATATGCCTCCCTGCATTGAGTTTGCCGCGTACCATCATATCCGAGCCGAGCATCCCCCGAAGAACATTTTTGAAAAAGATACTTGCCAAATCGCTGGAGCCTGATTAAGTTAAAGATGACCGCAACGTTGGTCACCATTTGATCGAGCATATTCAGTTTCAGTTTTCAGCGTGTAAGAGAAAGAAGATCGGCATATGAACACCAAGCATCTTTTATCGACAACTAAATAACGGAGCAAGACCGCCCGAGGCGCTCGCTAACGTCAGCTGTCCCGTCTAAGCACGGAGCACGCCCATCACCCGGCAAACGTCCTTCGAGCATATTGGCCCCATAGCACCCAATCCAGCACATCAAGAACCGCAAGCACATCACCAACGACACCCAGCACATCACTCGCAAGCAAGCACATCACAGATTGGAAACGCCATGAACACCCATCCCCAAACCGCCGGCACCGTCCTCCAGGCCCGCATCGACCGCGCCCTACACGGTGGCTACGACGCCAGCTTCGCCGCTGCCACGATTGCAAACTTCGCCTTGCTGTCCATCGACGAGGCTCTAAGTAACCACGAGTTTTCGGCGAATCGCTGTGCCGAGATCATGGACGATTCGGCCGTCCGTGAGCTGACCGACCCTTATCTCGGACCCCACGGCAAGACCGACGGCCCGTATACCATGGGCCATCTAGCGCATATGATCACGGCACTCGATACCAAGTTGCGACTCGACATGGACGACGAGACGCGGATGACATTGATGGATCATCGATACGATCTGCAAAACGCTCTGACGCTTCCCATTCACGACCTCGCCATGGGTCTCAACGCCTTGGAGGCGCGGCACCAGCAGGCAAACTGCGGGCAGGACGATACGGCAGACCCATCGGAACCACCCAGCATCATGGTGCTCGACCGCGAACGTTACAACCGCGCAACCGCCCGATTCCAGGCCGGCCCGACGACGGTTCGCACCCTTATCGACATGCTCCGCATACTCAGCCTCAATCGTCTCTTCGACGGTTATCGAGCATTGGCGCCTGTTGGCCTTCGCACCCAGACAGTCCGGATTATCGATATCCAGCAGCGGCAGTTCGAGCGCTACCGCGATGAATGGGAGATGAGCCGAAGCATCGTTCACTTCTACCAGAAGCGCTACGACCCCAACGAATTTCCCGATGATCTCGAGCGCCAGCTGCACCTTGCCTACACCGCGCCCATTGCCACGCTGATACGACTTGGCGCATTCGACGAGTCGCTGGCAAAAGCCGCCGACCGCAAAGTTACAACGGAGCTTGAGCGCAGGCTCGATCGAGCCTTTGAGCTTTAGCGCCAGCTTCACCAACCCTAATAGAACCTCGTCCTACGTTAAGAAAGGAACCTTCATGGACACCACTCAGACCCCTGTCATCAGCCCGCTCACGATGCGCGAGTCGGCTCGTGGCATAACGCTCACTTCCGTCTACGACGAGATGCTCGCCCGACGTGAGCTTTCCGTCGTGGGCGACATCAACAGTGCGATGGCACACGATCTGTGCCAGCAGATTCGTCTGCTCGAGGCCGCAGACCCCACGGCCCCCATCACGGTCTTTGTTGCCAGCCCCGGCGGCAGCGTGCGCGCCGGCCTCGCCATCTACGACACCATGCGACTCTCGCCGTGCCCCATCCACACCGTCTGCCTGGAGTTTGCGGCCTCTATGGGCGCCATCATCTTCATGGGTGGCGACGAGCGCCGTATGGCGCCCCATGCAGAACTCATGATTCACGACCCGCTCATCCCGCAAGGAGCTGGGGGCTCGGCCCTAGCACTCCAGGAAACAAGCCGGCGTCTCATGCAGACCCGCAAGGCCCTGACGCAAATCCTGTCTGATCGCAGCGGCCTTTCGGCCAAGCGTATCCAAACACTCACGGCAAAGGATACGTACCTTTCGGCCGAGCGCGCCGTCGAGCTCGGCTTTGCCCACGGCATTCTCACCTCCACCAAGGAGACCGCCCATGTCTAACCTCAACACAGCCCTGCATGCCCCGGCCCCCACCATCCTTGCGCAAGCCCACGCACTCTCGTGTGATACGCGTCAAACGGGCCTCAACAACAATATGCTCGTAATCGGGCCTTCGGGCGCCGGCAAGACCCGCAACGTTCTTAAGCCCAACCTGCTGCAGATGAATGCGAGCTATATCGTGCTCGACACCAAAGGGGCGCTTTGCCGCGAAGTCGGACCCGTGCTTGCCGCGCACGGCTATCGTGTGCAGCGCCTCAACTTTGCCGATCTTGACGATACGGCCACCATGCCCAAGGACGTCGAGCAATGCGGCTACAACCCGCTCAACCACATCCGCCGCACCAAAGACGGCAAGCCCAACCAACAGGACATCATCTCGGTCGCCAAGGCCATCTGTCCCGTCGAGGACCAAACCCAGCCGTTTTGGGACCACGCAGCCGCCAACCTGCTATCTTGCCTCATCGCCTATGTATGCGAGCAGCTGCCCATTGAGGAGCAGACGTTTTCGTCGGTGATCGACCTTTGCGAGCATCTCCAAGACCGCGCCACGGCTCGGCTCTTCGACGACCTGCAGACCACCGACCCCGCAAGCTATGCGCTCTCGCTGTGGCGGCGCTACTCCCCCACCATCACGGCAGAAAAGATGCATGCGAGCATCATGGGCATCCTTGCCGAAAAGGTCATGTGCCTGGGCTTTGATGGTGCACGCCGTCTGTACACCGATGCGAATCAGATTGATTTCGCGGCTCTGGGATGCGAGCGTCGAGCGCTCTTCGTCACCGTCAGCGATCTCGACCGTAGCCTCGATCCGCTCACCAACCTGTTTGTAACGCAGGCCTTCGCGGGACTCATCCGCTACGCCGACGCGCAGCCCGACGGTCGCCTTGCGATACCGGTTCGATTTATGCTCGACGACTTTGCCAACCTGCAGATGCCGCAAATCGATAACGTTCTGTCCATCATCCGCAGCCGCGAGATCTGGGCAACCCTATTGCTGCAGTCAACAAACCAGCTCGATGCGCTCTATGGCGAGGCGCGCGCTCGCTCCATCATGGGCAACTGCGACACGCAGCTCGTACTAGCCTTTCAGGACCCCGAGAGCGCCCGCGTCTTTTCCGAGCGTGCCGACGTGCTGCCCAGTACGCTCATGGCAACGCCCGTCGACCGCTCTTGGCTGTTCGTCCGCGGCCGCGCTCCCCAGCAGGTCGAGCGCTTTAGGCTCGAGGACCACCCGCTCTACACAGAGCTCCCCGAAGCCCAAAGCGCCCAGGTCGAATTCGACCTCTGACGACGTCACGCGACCCATCGTATCCGACCGACAACAGAAAAGGGGCCCGTATCCCAACGGATACGGGCCCCTTTCGGCCATGACCTATCTCAGCAACAAAGACTACTTGCGGTGAGCGCGGTAGAACTCGATCGCACCATCTTATCCGAGCCGGGGCACGTTCGCATAGCGTGGCGCGTGACGGTTGCAAAACCACCCCATTTGAAACAAACGCAAAAAAGTACTTGCAAAGACGCGTTCCGACATATAAGTTGATAAAAGACCGCCGTTGCGGTTTTAAGTAGATCGAGCATATGAAGTTTGAGTTTTAGCGTGTAAGAGAAGGAAGATCGGCAAAGTACAACCCCAAACGCAATGACAACTTAATGAGGTAACTGCCACATGTGAGACACCCAGGGCATTGCTGTCTCGATTTTGAGCACGATGCCTTCCGCCTTGCATGGGCCGTTCCATCCCGCCCCTGCAGCAACTGCCTCACGGGCTCATTGAAAACCGCATAGCACCCCAACATCAGCACATCACCCATGGCAAGCACATCACTCACGACAACCAACACATCAACAAACAGCACGAACATCAACCGATTGGAGAAGCTATGACAAACAACCACGCTGAAGACGGCGATAAGAAAAGCATTCTGGATGCCCGCATTGAGCGAGCATATGCAAACGAATATGACGCCGCCTTTGCCGCCGCGACCATCGAGAACTACGCGTCGCTACCGCTCGCGACGATCTTGGCCGACCACCCTCAACTGCTGAAGCGCTGCACAAAGATCATGGGCGACCCCGACATTCGCAAGCTGACAGACCCCTATGCCCCAAAACGCGACAACGATTCGTACGTTCTTACCGTAGGCTGCCTAGCCCATATGCTTACGGCGCTCGACACGAAACTCAAGCTCGAATGGGAACCCGACGAGCGTCATGAACTCGAAAGCAAGCGGAACACCCTGCGCACCGCACTGTTCCTTCCGTTGGACGGCCTCAAGCGCTGCAACGTCGAGCTCAATACACAGGCGCGGCAAAAGCCCGGGACCACGGGGCAGAAAACTCCAAGACCCCATGCGGCCATCGTCGACCGCAACCGATATAACCGCATGACCGCGCATTTTTCTGCCGAGGGAGCAGCCATAAGGACGCTGATCGACCTACTGTGCCTCCTGAGCATCAACGAGCTATTTGAGGGCTATCTCGCCCTTGTTCCCGCGACGGCACCCAAGTCGGTAGCAAAAATCATCGAGACCTGCAGACGCCAGTTTGAGCGCCATCGCAATGGCAGCGAGATGAACGCCAGCATCGCGCAGTACTACGCGGCTCATTACAAAAATGACGGATGTGCCCCTGTCGAGCATCAGCTGCGGCTCGCCTACACCACGCCCGCCGCAACGCTCCATCGCTTTGGAGCCCTTGGCGCTTGCGAGCCGCACGAACAGGCAGTCTGCCCCACAACCGAGCTCGATCTCAGGCTCGGACGAACCCTGTAGCCCGCCAGCCCCTCCGTGGGCAGCGACTCTATTTCACAACACCACCAACAGAAAGGAGTCCTCATGGACACCAATCATTCCCCCATCATCAGCCCCCTCACCATGCGTGAATCCGCCCGAGGTATCACGCTCACCAGCATTTACGATGAGATGCTCGCCCGTCGCGAGCTCTCCGTCATGGGAAACATAGAAACCCCGATGGCCCACGACCTATGCCAGCAGATCCGCCTGCTCGATGCCACCGACCCCAGCCGCCCCATCACCATATTTGTCGCCAGCGCCGGCGGAAGTGTGCGATCGGGTCTTGCGATCTATGACGCCATGCGCCTCGCATCGTGCCCCATCCGCACCGTCTGCCTGGAATTCGCCGCGTCCATGGGCGCCGTGATCTTTATGGGCGGCGACGATCGCCGTATGGCGCCCCATGCAGAGCTCATGATTCACGACCCGCTGATCCCCCAGGGGGCAGGCGGCTCGGCACTTGCGCTGCAGGAAACCAGCCGGCGTCTCATGCAGACCCGCAAGACCCTCACGCAAATCCTCTCGGACCGCAGCGGCCTCACGCCCAAGCGCATCCAGTCCCTCACTGCAAAAGACACCTACCTTTCGGCCAAGCGCGCCGTCGAGCTCGGCTTTGCCCACGAAATCCTCTCGACCACCAAGGAGGTCGCCCATGTCTAACCTCGCCAGCCGCCTCGCCGCATCTGAGTCCGCATCGTCCACCATCCTCGCCAAGGATCGAACGCTTTCCTGCGACACCCGCCAAACGGGACTCAACAACAACGCACTTGTGATCGGCCCCTCGGGAGCCGGCAAGACCCGAAACGTCCTCAAGCCCAACCTGCTGCAAATGAACGCAAGCTACATCGTGCTCGACACCAAAGGCACGCTCTGTCGCGAAGTGGGACCCGTGCTGGCAGCCCACGGTTACCGCGTACAATGTCTCAACTTCGCCGACCTCAACACCGTCCCGGCCCTTGCGCCCGGCATCGAGCGCTGCGGCTACAACCCCCTAAGGCACATTCGCCGCAAGGCGGACGGCAGGCCCAACCAGCAGGACATCCTCTCGGTGGCAAAGGCCATCTGCCCCATCGAGGACAACAACCAGCCTTTTTGGGATCATGCGGCGGCAAACCTGCTGTCGTGTCTTATCGCCTACGTCACCGAACAGCTACCCGCCGACGAGCAGACGATCAGCTCGGTCATCAAGCTGATCGAGCACCTGCAAGACGGTGCCACGGGTCGATTGTTTGACGACCTGATCACGACCGACCCCCAAAGCTATGCCCTCTCGCTATGGCGGCGCTACGCCATTACGCAAAATGCCGAGCGCATGCACGCGAGCATCGTCGGCATCCTTGCCGAAAAGGTCATGTGTCTGGGATTCGACGGTGCGGCACAGCTCTATCGTGAGTGCCATCAGGTGGACTTCGCATCCATGGGACACACCCCCTGCGCCCTGTTTGTAACCGTAAGCGATATTGACCGCAATCTCGATCCGCTGACCGGCCTCTTTATTACGCAGGCGTTTATGGGCCTCATTCGTGAGGCCGATAGGCAGCCCGACGGCAGCCTGCCCGTGCCTGTGCGCTTTATGCTCGATGACTTCGCAAATCTGCAGATCCCCCAGATCGACAACGTGCTCTCGATTATCCGAAGCCGCAACATCTGGGCAACGCTGCTGCTGCAGTCGACCAACCAGCTCGATGCGCTCTATGGCGAGGCACGCGCACGCTCCATCATGGGCAACTGCGACACGCATCTGGTACTGGCGTTCCAGGATCCCGAGAGTGCCCGGGTGTTTTCCGACCGCGCCGACGCGCTGCCCAGCACGCTCATGGCGACGCCGATCGATCGCTCGTGGCTCTTTGTACGCGGTCGCACTCCCGAACAGGTCGAGCGCTTTAGGCTCGAAGACCATCCGCTCTACGGGGAGCTGCCCGAGGCGCAGCGAGGCCATGCGGAGGCCGAGATCTAGGCGCAGGGTTCTCGCAGCGCGCGGCGCCCCGGCGATGCTCCACAAAGGCCGTGCGCCCCGGGACCACGGCAAAGCAAAGGGGCCCGCATCCGATAGGATACGGGCCCCTGACTATAAGGCACAATGCGTTAACAGCAGCGACTACTTGCGATGCGCGCGATAGAACTCGATAAGCGCCTGGGTCGAAGCGTCCTGCTCGGCCTTTGCGGCGTCGTCGTGGAAGGCCGGGGTAATCTGCTTGGCAAGCTGCTTGCCCAGCTCGACGCCCCACTGGTCGTAGGAGTCGATGCCCCAGACCGTGCCCTCGACAAACGTGATGTGCTCGTACAGGGCGATGAGCTCGCCGAGCGCAAACGGGGTCAGCGTGTCGCCGAAGATCGAGGTCGTCGGGCGGTTGCCCTCAAAGCAACGGGCCGGGACGATCTGCTCGGGCGTGCCCTCGGCACGAACCTCGTCGGCCGTCTTGCCAAAGGCGAGCGCCTTGGTCTGGGCCAGGAAGTTGCCCAGGAACAGCTCATGCACGTCCTGGCCGCTATCGGTCGCAGGGTTGGCGGTATTGGCGAAGGCGATGAAATCGGCCGGAACCACCACGGTGCCCTGGTGCAGCAGCTGGTAGAAAGCATGCTGGCCGTTGGTGCCGGGCTCGCCCCAGAAGATCTCACCGGTGTCGGAGGTCACGGCGCTGCCGTCCCAACGGACATGCTTGCCGTTGGACTCCATGGTGAGCTGCTGCAGGTAGGCCGGGAAGCGGTGCAGGTACTGGCAGTACGGCAGCACGGCGTGGCTCTTGGAACCGAAGAAGTTGACGTACCAGACGTTAAGCAGGCCCATCAGCGCGACGGCGTTGTTCTCGAGCGGCGTGTTGCAGAAGTACTCGTCGATGGCATGGAAGCCCTCGAGGAACTGCTGGAAGCGCTCGGGGCCGAGCACGACGATCAGCGACAGGCCCACGGCGGAGTCAACGGAATAGCGACCGCCGACCCAGCTCCAGAAACCGAAGGCGTTGGCGGGGTCGATACCGAAGGCCTCGACCTTCTCGAGTGCAGTGGAGACGGCGACGAAGTGCTTTGCCACGGCCTCGGCGTTCTGCTCATCGGAGCCGTCGATGGCGCCCTGAGCCTTGAGCTGCTCGAGCATCCAGGTCTTGACCTCGCGGGCGTTGGTGAGGGTCTCGAGCGTGGTGAAAGTCTTGGAGACGATAATCACGAGCGTGGTCTCGGGATCCAGGCCCTTGAGCTTCTCGGCCTGGTCGTTGGGGTCGATGTTGGAGATGTAGCGGCAGTCGATACCGGCGTCGGCGTAGGGACGCAGGGCCTCGTAGGCCATGACCGGGCCCAGATCGGAGCCGCCGATGCCGATGGACACCAGGTGCTCGATCTTCTTGCCGGTAACGCCCTTCCACTCACCGGAGCGCACGCGCTCGGCAAAAGCGTACATGCGGTCGAGGACCTCGTGCACGTCGGCGACGACATCCTGGCCGTCGACGATGAGCTGGCCCTTCTCGGTTGCCGGGCGACGAAGCGCGGTGTGCAGGACGGCGCGGTCCTCGGTGGTGTTGATGTGCTCGCCGGAGAACATGGCGTCGCGGCGCTCCTCGAGCTTCACCTCGCGGGCAAGGTCGCACAGCAGCTTGACGGTCTCATCGGTCACCAGGTTCTTCGACAGATCGAAGTGCAGGTCACCGGCGTCAAAGCTCAGCTTGTTCACGCGCTCGGCATCGGCAGCGAACCAGGCCTTGAGGTCGATACCTTCGGCCTCGAGCTTCTCCTGATGAGCCTCGAGCGCCTTCCAAGCGGCAGTCGACGTAGCATCGATAGGTGCGGCAACAGTTGCCATAGAGTCCTCCTCAGCATACGGGCGCACGCCTCCATGCGCCCGGACATTCAGATGCCACTATTCTAGCGCAGGTCAAGACTACAATCAGCGAGCGTTGCCAATCGGCCCCCAAACGGCAACCGACTAAAAAGGGACAGGTTTATTTTGGCAGGTCAAACGCTTTACCAATCAAAAATAACCCGTCCTTTTATGGCAAATATTAGGCCGCGGCGCAGATGCTACCGAGCAACTCACGCAGAGGAGACCCGATGCCCTCCAGCAGTTCGGGCGCGATAATGGCAAAAACGGGAACCTCACCGGTGCCCACGACAGCAGGCGCCTTGCCCTCCGAGAGAATGCATCCATAAGGGACAAAACCGTCTTCGCCGGCATCGAGCGCCGCCATGCGACGCGCGAGCTCGCGCGCAAAGCCAGCAGTATCGGCATCGCCAATCGCCAGGACAAAGTCCACGCCTTCGTCGGTCGCCAGGGCCACGGCTTCGTCGATCAGTTCGTCTCCCCCGTCGCCCCCAACCGAGCCGCAGCGGAAAAGTACGCGCTCGAGTAGGGCTCGATCAAGCGAGCCAAGTGCCGCCGAGACAAGCTCATCGCGCGTATGCTTGTCACCGCCCAACACGACCAGCGCCTTGGTGCCACCGTAGTGAGCGACCAATCGTCCGCACCAGCGAGCCACGTCTCCATCCGCAACAAGGCGCGTCGGCATACCAAACCCGTAATTGACCATCTTTCCCACAACCCTTCCGTGCGCATAGGCGGTATCAATCGTTAGGCTCATGCTACGAAGCAAGGTTTTCCGAGCTGTTTCGCACTCTTTAGAGCTGCGTTAAAAACCCGATCCAACCGCACGACCATACCTACCAAAACAAACCAGTCCCTTTTTGACAGGTTTTGACGATGTCCGGACGAGCGGGTATTATCGAACAGATATTCGATAAGAACATGTGTTTGATGGGAGGACGCGTGGGGCACGAGCGTCACACCTATATCTGCATCGACCTCAAGACGTTTTATGCCAGCGTCGAGTGCGTCGACCGCGGGCTCAACCCGCTCACCACCAACCTGGTCGTTGCCGACGAATCGCGCGGGCGCACGACCATCTGCCTCGCCATCACACAGGCCATGAAGGACTTAGGGATTCACAATCGCTGCCGTCTGTTTGAGATTCCCGACGGCATCGACTACATCAAAGCCGTACCGCGCATGCAGCACTACATGGAAGTGTCGGCGCAAATCTACGGCATCTATCTGGAATACGTGAGCCCGCAAGACATTCACGTCTATTCAATCGACGAATGCTTTATCGACGTGACGCCCTATCTAGACCTCTACCATACCAATGCCAAAGGCTTTGCCTGCATGTTGCGCGATGAGGTCCTCGCGCGTACCGGCATCACGGCGACGGTCGGCATCGGCCCCAACCTATTCCAGGCCAAGGTAGCGCTCGATATCACCGCCAAGCACGTACCCAGCCGCATCGGCATACTCGACGACGAGACCTTTCGCAAAGAGATCTGGCCCCATCGTCCCATCACCGATATCTGGGGCATCGGCCCCGGCGTGGCAGCACGACTCGAAAAGTATGGCGTCTACGACCTGATGGGTGTCGCCGCACTCGACGAGAACCTGCTCTACGACGAGCTCGGCGTCAATGCCGAATATCTCATCGACCACGCCTTTGGGCGCGAGCCGACAACCATCGCCGATATCCAAGCCTATCGCCCACAAGCAACTTCGACCACTACAGGACAGGTGCTCTCGAAGGGCTATGCCTACGAGCAGGCCTACACCGTCTTGCGCGAGATGGTCGACAGTGCCGTGCTGGACTTGGTCGATAAGCACGTGGTCTGCGACAGCATCTCGCTCTTTGTGGGCTACGCGAGCGAGCGCGCCGACATACGCCGCCTCGATGCCAGCGGTACCGCGCAATATGTGGACGGATGCGGACACCTGCGCTCGAGCACGTCGAGCATCGAACCCACCGCAACCACCGGCCCCGAGCTCGCGCCCCGTGCGCCCAAGCCCGTCCAGCGCGATGACGAACGGCGTCGCCTGGTGCGTGAAGCGCAGGCAATCGATGGTATCTTTGTGGGAGAGCATGGCGGCAAACCGCGCGGTGGCTATGCCGCACTCTTTGCGCACTCCAACGCCTCGCGAAAGCTGCCCGAACGCACTAATTCGTTTAAGAAGATCATGGGCTATTTCGATGAGCTCTGGGCGCAGACTGTCGATCCCAAACGACCGGTCAAGCGCATCAACCTGGGATTTGGCAACCTCATGCCCGAGGAATTTGCCACTATCGATCTGTTCAGCGATGTCGAGGCCGATGAACGCGAACGCGACTTGGCGCGCGCCGTCCTGGCCGTAAAGGGCAGGTACGGCAAGAACGCGCTCGTCAAGGGATTAAGCTTTACCGCCGGTGCCACCGCACGCGAACGCAACGATCAGGTAGGAGGACACCGTGCCTAAGCCTCAACAACAGCCGATGCGGCCACCGACACCTTTTGAACGCCTGGCGGACCCCGAGGGAAGACGTCGCTCCGCCGACCCCAAGCTCACTGCCAACGGTGCCGTGCGCGCCAACCGCGCCGCACAGTTTATGCCCTTTGCCGCCCTCACGGGATACTACGAACTCGTGCGCAAGCAGGAAATCACCGTCGAACCAAAATGCGAACTCACGGAAGAAAAAGCCCTCGAGCTTTCAAAAAAGCTCGAGGGCCTCAAACGTGGCGACTTGGTGCGCGTCACCTATTACGATACGTACGGCTATCGTAGCCGCACCGGCATTCTCGACGAAGTGCTTCCCGCGTTCAAGCTGCTCAAACTCAGGGATATCGCCATCGACTTCGACGACATCCAGGACATTGAGCTACGCGGACGAGCCTAGACAAGAACGCACATCCAAGGCGGCGCTTACAGCGTCATGACGTAGTAGCCCGCGTCTTTCACGGCCGTCTCGAGGACACCACGATCAACCGGCTGCTTAGAGCGCACGCGCGCTGTGTGGTCCGCGTACGTTACCGTTGCCCACACGCCGTCCAGCGCATTGAGGGCATTAGCTACGTTCTGAGCGCAGCCGTCACAGCTCATGCCACCGATGAGCAGCTCATCGCTATAGGGATAGTGTGACGCATCGGTATCCACCACAACAACCTTTTTGGCCTTCTTACCGCTCGTACCATCGCTGCAACAACTCTTCCCGTGTGTCGAAGCGGCAATGCGACGCAGCCCAAAAAACATGCCGACGGCAATGACGGCCAGCACGATGAGATTCGCAGGGTTGAGCAAGTCACTCATGCGTTCCCCTTTCAAGTAGCCCTATCTAGATACCCCCATGGGGTGTCCCCATCTTAACCCAAAATCATGTCCGTTCGGTCAATTAGTTTCCCGCTTCAAACTTATTTGTTGACCATGGCTTACTTTCGTGTATAAGTTTTCCTAGGCTAACAGTTTAGATCCGTAAGGAGCGCCGTGACTCGAACCATAGACATCCCAACGTTTCAGGCAGCAGTCGTGCGCAACTGCTCTCCCACGCTCGCGGGCATCAAGCCAGCATCGCTCTTTACCTATCCAGGCACCTATGCCCACGGGGACGGCTCGACCGCAACCGAAACCATCGCAGAACGCCGAGCACGCCTGCTCAACGTTATCGCCCAGTGCAATCGCGAGCTTGACCCGTTCGGTATCCACCTGAGTGTTTTGGTCTGGCGGCCCTGCGGAGCGCTCGTGTATATGTACCGAGCCAAAAGCCTCACCACCTATTTCGCAGACCCTCGCGCCCAAACGGCGCTCGCCTCGGAAGGCTACGACACAAGAGACCTTTCGACATGCCTTGTGCATTTGGCATCACGCATCACGCTCGCGAGCAATAACGTCGCGGAATGCGCCTGTAGCCAGACTCGATGCGCACTACCCCAGCAAGCTAGCTGCAGCAACGACTGTACCTGCGAGTTTCCGCACGAAATAGGCTACTTCCTCGGATATCCCTACGACGACGTGCACGAGTTTATCGTCCAGCGCGGCGAGAACTACAAGGTCTTTGGAGCTTGGAAGGTCTACACGAATGTCGAGCAAGCGCTTGCGATGTTTGACGCCTACCGCGCTTGCACTCAATACCTCACCTTTGTCTATCAGCAGGGCTGCAGCTTGGCGCAACTTGCCCAGGCAACCCGATAGAACATAGAAGCCGCGGCAACCTGCCGCACAACTGAAAGGACTCAACATGAGCAAGATCGCCGTCGTCTATTGGAGCGGCACGGGCAATACCGAGGCCATGGCAAATCTCGTCGCCGAAGGCGCCACGTCCGCGGGTGCCGAAACTGAGGTCATCCCCTGCGCCGACTTCTCTACCGACAGGGCCGCCGACTACGACGCCTTCGCCTTCGGCTGCCCAGCCATGGGCTCCGAGGAACTCGAGTACGATGAGTTCCAGCCGATGTGGGACGAGGTCAAGGAGACTCTCGGCGACAAGAGGGTCGTCCTCTTTGGCTCCTATTCGTGGGCCGAGGGCGAGTGGATGGACAACTGGAAGGCCGACGCCGACGAGGCCGGCGTCAACGTCGTGGACTCCACCATCTGCTACGACGCGCCCGACGACGAGGGCGAGACCGCTTGCAAGGCCCTCGGAGCCGAGCTCGCCTAGCGGCAATGAGCTCCGCCCGTAACGCGCTCTGCACCAAAATACATTCGCGTCCCAACAAAAACGGGAGCCGGATCACATCCAGCTCCCGTTTTCTGCTATGTCACTCATATAAAGCGGTTACGAGATATTGCCCAAGAACGCCTTGGTGCGCTCGCTCTTGGGGTGGTCGAAGACCTCGCTCGGCGTACCCTCTTCCACAATGACGCCGCCGTCCATAAAGACGACGCGGTCGGCGACATCGCGGGCAAAGCCCATCTCGTGCGTCACGACGATCATGGTCATACCGTCGTGCGCCAGGTCGCGCATGACGCCCAAGACGTCGCGCACGAGCTCAGGGTCGAGCGCCGAGGTAGCCTCGTCAAAGAGCATGACGTGCGGGTTCATCGACAGGGCGCGGGCGATGGCCACGCGCTGCTGCTGGCCGCCCGAGAGCTGGCTCGGCAT
>URPB01000048.1:0-15824 GCA_900549575.1 uncultured Collinsella sp. | reverse complement strand
GACCACGGGCGGCGACACCACCGACACCACCGGTACCACCGGTGGCTCGACGGGCGGCTCCACTGGTGGTTCGACCGGCGGCGATGGCGGCACGCCTACGCCTACGCCCACTCCCGACCCCTCGCCCACGCCTGACGATACGGTCGGCTAGAAATTCATCCAGCCATAAGCAACAAGGCCCCCGAGCAGCTTATTAAACTGCTCGGGGGCCTTTTTAGTTTAAAGCGACCTGATGGGCGATCTTTATACCGGCAGACAAAAAGGGGGTACCGACCAACGTCGATACCCCTTACAAGCCACTATGTCAGCGCGCACGGTGCCGAGCGCACGACCCGCACGCCTACTTGCGAGAATTGCTCAGCTTATTGATCAGCGCCTCAAGACGCTCGCCGTCCTCGGCCGTCTGGGCAATAACCAAAATCGTATCGTTGCCGGCAAGCGAGCCAAGCACATCGGGCAGCTCTGCCGCATCAACAGCGGCGGCGATGCCGGAAGCCGTACCAGGCTGAGCCTTGATCATAACCAGATTATCGGTGCGCAGAACGCCCGTTACGAGCTCGGAAACCATACGCTGCAGGTGCAGGTCCTCTGCCAGAACATAGATGCCCTCAGGGAGCTTACGCAGCCCCATATCGGCAATATCGCGAGAGACAGTCGCCTGCGTGCAATCAAAGCCCATAGCGCGGAGCTCATCGACCAGCACGCGCTGCGTGCGGACGTCCTTATTGCGCACAATATCTCTAATGGCATCCTGGCGCCCATTGCGTTTTTTAGCCATACAAACCCTCTCTCCAAAAGATGGCGGAGACAATCAATCAGTGATTGAATAGTTTAACGCTATTTGAAGGCTTTTGTGTATAAGAACGCATTTCGAAACAATTCTATGCAAATTTGTTTCGAAATGAGCCGTTTAGGCGGTTTTTGCGCCCGTCCGGTTAAGAAAAGCTGCCAGATGCGTACACATCACGCAGCGCGCGGGCTTGGCGCTGGCGATCGGCCCAAACAACAGACCGAGTCCCCGATGGTTATCCTTGAGCGCGGCGACCATCTGACGGGTTCGAGGCGCCTCGAGCATATCACGCATGCGGGCGGAACGCTCGATTGACGACACTCCATGCGGGCTCAGACACAAATTCTCGATGCAGGCGACCAGTCCGGCAAAGTAGAACTTTTGGCTTGCCAGCTTGAGCCGACCACCGCTATCTGCTTCCGAGAGTGAGTCCGCAAGCTCGTCGAGCGCTCGGGTATCATCAGATACCTTGGCATACATGGTGGGATCAAAGGCATCTGTAAGCTTAGGTGCCGCCGCGTGGAAACAAGCATCGCCGCAGCCGGACACGCATCGTGCCTGCGAAAGCGCGCATGTCATAAACCCAACTGTGCGAAACACCTTGTCGCACAAAAGGCATGCCTCAAACAGCGAGCGGCTGTACATCACACCAGAGGTCTGAACGACAAGGCCGCCTAAAATCAACTGAGGCAGCCCGGCCACCATCGAAGATTTGCCATCAATGGAAATATGAGCAGCATCCAAGACGCGCGAATGGCGCTCTCGATGTGCATCATAGCGGTCGAACGACACCGTGGGGAACACTATGTCTGCCGCGGTATCGCACGCGATATCGACCATCTTGGAAAGGGACTGCGGAGCAAACCACTCATCGGCGTTCATAGCGATGATTTGAGAGCCACGCGAGGCAGCAAAACCGGCACGAAGGCAAGCACCGCGCTTCGCGTCCTCGACGTCAATCAAATCAATATGGATGTCCCTGTCGGCAGCAACTTGAAGCGAATGGCGCACACCGGGCGCAGCATCGCGGCAGGCAACGACAATCTGCAAATCGTAGAGGTCTTGGTTCTGGACACTCTCGAGCGCACGCATCGCATAGCTGGGCGAACCTTCTACCACAAGGATCACCGAAAGTCGCGGATGCGAGCCACGTCGAACCAAGTTATCCGTCCTCTCGACAGCAATGAATCAAACCGTGGTTCATGGTACACCCCGGCAATAAAAGCAATGAGACACCGGTTGTATTGCACGCCAAGAACAGATGTTGCACACGCGCAGCCCACAGATGACAGGTGCCGACGCACGACGCGTCGAGCCCTCCCCTAGTCGAGCACGACAAGCTCGGCGGGATCGTAATCCACGCCCATAAACGTAAGGCCGCAGGCAGGAGCCGTGGGGCCCGCAGCGATACGGTCGCAAGCATCGATGACCTCGCGCATCCACTCGGGTTCACGGCGATGCATGCCAATCTCGACAAGCGTGCCCACGATCGTGCGGACCATCGAATGCAGAAACGCATTGCCCTCGATGGTAAACGTCAGGATGTCCTCGCCAAACGCAACCTCATGGCCAAACTCGGCACGCATCACGCAGCGATGCGTGGGCTTGCCAACGGCCGAGGCAACCTTGCAAAAGCTCTTAAAGTCCTGCTCACCCAAAAGCGCGGGACAGGCCGCAGACATGGCCTCGACGTCCAAGGGATAGCGATGCCACCACACGGCACCCCGTGAGAGCACGGGACGCGCGTCGCGATCGGCAATACGGTACGTATATGTACGTGAACGCGCATCAAAGCGTGCAGAAAAGCCTTTACGGGCCTTGTAGACCTCGTTTATGGCGATATCTTTGGGCAGCAGGGCATCCATAGCCCGCAGCCACCTACGGCGCGTCAAGGCGAGCTCAGCGTCCGTTACGGGCACGCTGATGTACTGAGCCACGGCATGCACGCCGGCATCGGTACGCCCCGCGCACGTCAGATCGATCGGACGGCGAAGCAGCGTCTCGATGGCTCGACGCAGCTCACCCGCAACCGTCGTCTGTCCCGGCTGCTCGGCAAATCCGCTATACGACGAGCCATCATAGGCCACGCGAAATACGAGCGTGGCGTCAAGCTCGGAAATCGAATTGAAATCAGACGGCGCAGTCATGGGCGCTCCCAACAAACAAGTAACGGTATCGCGACAAAAAAAGAGGGGTACGCGAACGTACCCCTCGAATATAGCCTATGCAGACGGAATGTCTACTCAGCGGTCTCCTCAGCAGGAGCCTCCTCGACAGCCTCGACCTTCTTGGGAGCAGCGGCCTTCTTAGGGGCCGGAGCAGCCTTCTTGGCCTTAGGCGTGCAAGGCTCGGTGACGAGCTCCATGATAACGATGGGAGCGTTGTCGCCCTTACGGTTACCGAGCTTCATGATGCGGGTGTAACCGCCGTTGCGGTCCTGCCACATGCCCTGGGCAGCCTTGTCGAAGATCTCGGCAACGAGCTGCTTATCGCCGAGCTTGGCGATAGCCAGACGACGAGAGTGCAGGTCGCCCTTCTTGGCCCAAGTGATGATCGGGTCGACGACCGAACGCAGCGCCTTAGCGCGGGTCTCGGTGGTCTTGATGCGGTCGTTCTCGAAGAGGGCCTTAGCAAGGCTCTTCTTCATGGCCTTGGTGTGGCTCGCATCGGTGCCGAGCTTCAGGCCCTTCTTAACGTTGTGACGCATGGTCTAGTTTCTCCTCAAATATGCGAAGCATTAAGCCTTCAGGCTCAGGCCCATGGACTCAAGCTTGTCCTTCACTTCCTCGATCGACTTAACACCGAAGTTACGGATGTTAAGCAGATCGTTCTCCGAGAACTCAACGAGCTGACGGACCGAGTGAATGCTGGCGCGCTTAAGGCAGTTGTAGGAACGGACGGAAAGGTCCAGATCCTCGATCTGCTTGTCCAGCTCGGCGTTGTCGTTGGTGACCTCGGGAGCGAAGATCGAAGCCTCCTCCTCGACCTCGGGGGTCTCGGCAAGGTTCATAAAGGCGGCCATATGCTGGTTGATGATATTGGCAGCCTGGACCACGGCGTCGCGCGGGGCGATGGAGCCGTTGGTCTCGATCTCGAGGACAAGGCGGTCGTAGTCGGTGTGCTGACCGACACGACAAGCCTCAACGAGCTTGGCGCAACGGGAAACCGGCGAGTACAGCGAGTCGACATGGATCACACCGATGGGATCGTTATCGCGCTTGTTGGCCTCGCCAGAAACATAGCCGCGGCCATAGCCGATGCGCATGCTCATGGTGAGATGGCCACCCTCGGTGAGCGTAGCGATGTGCTGCTCGGGGTTGACCAGCTCAAACTCGGACGGAATAAAGAAGTCCGCACCGGTGACCTCGCAGGGGCCGTCAACCGAGATGGTGGCGGTCGCCTCGTCGGTCGTGCCGAGAGCCCTGAAGACAAGACCCTTGACATTCAGGACGATGTCGGTGACATCCTCGACCATGTTAGGGATGGTCATGAACTCGTGCTGCGCACCATCGATCTGAATAGCCTCGACAGCGGCACCCTCGAGCGAGGACAGAAGAACGCGACGAAGGGAGTTACCCAGCGTATCGCCGTAACCACGCTCGAGCGGCTCGACGGAGACACGAGCAGACGTCTCGTTGATCTCTTCGACCTGAACCTGAGGCCTAATGAATTCTGACATGTATTACCTCCAGCCTCAGCAGCCCGGATGGACTACTTAGAGTAGAGCTCGACGATGAGCTGCTCGTTGATATCACCGCTGATCTGCTCACGCGTCGGCAGAGCGAGCACGTTACCAGACAGCTTCTCGATATCGACCTCGAGCCAGCCAGGAACCTCAAAGCGCTCGGAGGAAATCAGGGCCTCCTTGATGGGGAGGAGGTCACGGAACTTCTCGCCGACAGCGACGACGTCGCCGGCCTTGACGCGGTAGGACGGGATGTCCACGCGCTTGCCGTTCACGGTGAAGTGACCATGACGGACGGACTGACGAGCCTCTTTGCGGGTGCGGGCGAAGCCAAGACGGAAGACGACGTTGTCGAGGCGAGACTCAAGGATGATCATGAGGTTCTCACCGGTGACGCCGTTCATCTTGCGGGCCTTGTTGAAGTAGCCGTGGAACTGCTTCTCCAGAACGCCATAGATGAACTTGACCTTCTGCTTCTCGCGCAGCTGCATGCCGTACTCAGATTCCTTGCGACGGCGCTTGGGCTGACGGATAGATTCCTTCTTGCTGCTGTAACCGAGCTCAGCGGGATCGATCCCGAGCTGACGGCAGCGCTTAAGAACAGGAGTCCTGTCGATTGCCATATTGATACGATCCTTTCAGTTACACGCGGCGACGCTTCTTGGGGCGGCAGCCGTTGTGCGGAATGGGGGTCTTGTCCTGGATGCTCGAGACCTCGAGGCCAGCAGCCTGGAGGGAGCGGATGGCGGTCTCACGACCGGAGCCGGGGCCCTTGACGAAGACGGAAACCTTCTTCATACCGTGCTCCATGGCCTGCTTGGCAGCAGCCTCGGCAGCCATCTGGGCAGCGAACGGCGTGGACTTACGGGAGCCCTTGAAGCCCACCTGGCCAGCCGACTTCCAGGAAATGACGTTGCCCTGGGGATCGGTGATCGAAACGATCGTGTTGTTGAACGTAGAACGAATGTGAGCCTGGCCCACGGAAATGTTCTTACGGTCCGCGCGCTTCAGACGGGCAGCGCGAACGTTCTTCTTAGCAGTAGCCATCTATCTAGCGCTCCTTATTTCTTCTTCTTAGCACCGATCTGACGCTTCGGGCCCTTGCGGGTACGAGCGTTAGTGTGGGTGCGCTGGCCGCGGACCGGGAGGCCCTTGCGGTGACGAAGGCCGCGGTTGCAGCCGATGTCCATAAGGCGCTTGACGTTCTGGTTGCGCTCACGGCGGAGGTCGCCCTCAACCATGATCTGGTTCTTATCGATATAATCGCGGATGGCGTTAACCTCATCCTCGGTGAGGTCCTTAACGCGCGTATCCACGTTAACGTTGCACTCGACGCAAATCTTCGTCGCAGTGGTGCGGCCGATGCCGTAAATGTAGGTCAGACCGATCTCAACGCGCTTCTCACGCGGGAGGTCGACACCATTAATACGGGCCAACGTAGTCTCCTCTCTTAACCCTGACGCTGCTTATGACGGGGGTTCTCGCAAATGACGAGGACCTTGCCATGGCGCCTAATGATTTTGCACTTATCGCACATCTTCTTGACCGAAGGACGTACCTTCATCGTTCTTCCTTTCGGTAGCGCTCAAACTACTTCCCTACTATCTACTCGCCCAGCCGCAGGCGTTTAAAACTATGGCTGGTCTTCACACACAATCCGACCGTAGGTTGAGCTAAGCCTGCAGTCGGAAATGGAGTGCGTGTATGCGTGCCGCTATTTGTAGCGATAGGTGATGCGGCCGCGGGTCAGGTCGTACGGGGAAAGCTCCACGACAACCCTGTCACCGGGGAGAATACGGATGTAATTCATTCGGATCTTGCCAGAAATGTTGCACAGAACCGAATGACCGTTCTCGAGCTCAACCTTAAACATGGCGTTGGGCAGCGGCTCCTTTACCGTACCCTCGAGCTCAATTGCGTCTTCCTTCTTCACAAGCAATCATCTTTCTCTAGAAAACGACAGCGATTGAGTATTCTACAACACGTATGCACGCATCGTAATAACTTCGTAATGGCTCCACAACTAAGTGGAACTTGTTACATTTCTCCGCCTTGGAGCGAACACCAAGCACCTTGCGCATCCGTGGTGAGAATCACCGGACCGTCATTGGTAATGGCGACGGTGTTCTCGTAGTGCGCGGCGGGCAGGTGGTCGTTGGTCGTGACGATCCAACCGTCGGAACCCGTGCTCACATGGTTGGAACCCATCGTAACCATCGGCTCGATGGCAATGACCATGCCGGCCTGGAGGCGAACGCCCCTCCCCTTCTTTCCGTAGTTAGGAACATTGGGGTCCTCGTGCATCACGCGGCCAATGCCATGGCCCACATAATCACGAAGCACGCCGTAACCGTGAGACTCGGCGAAAAACTGAACGGCATAACCGACGTCCCCGATATGGTTACCGGGAACGGCCTGCCCGATGGCAGCCTTAAGGCAATCACGCGTGACCTCGCACAAAGCCTTGGCTTCGGGCGTGGGGGTGCCGACGAAAAACGTCCAAGCGTTATCGCCGACCCAACCGTCGACAACGGCTCCCGTATCGATGGAGATGATATCGCCATCGCGCAGGATCATGTCGGGGTTGGGAATACCGTGGACCACGGCATCGTTGATCGATGCGCATATGGTCCCCGGGAATCCGCCGTAGCCCTTAAAGGCCGGGGTGCCGCCATGCATGCGGATAATCTGCTCCGCGAGCTGATCGAGCTCAAAAGTCGAAACGCCGGGACGCACCATGGCTCCAACGTGGCGGAGCGCCATCTTAGATAGCGCTCCTGCCTTCTTCATCTGCTCGATTTGCGTTGCAGACTTAATCTTGATCATAGACCGAGAGCCTCTTTGACATCCCCGTACACGGTCTCACGAGCCTGGTCACCGTTGACCGACTTGAGCAGACCCTGGCCACGATAATAGTCGACGAGCGGACTCGTGGACTTCTCGTAGACGTCGAGACGGTTCTTGATGGTCTCGGGCTTGTCGTCGTCGCGCTGATACATCTCGCCACCGCACTTGGGGCAGGTAGCATCGGCAGCGGTGCCGGTGTAACCGCAGGCGCGGCAGGTGCGACGCGAAGACAGACGATCGATAATGACCTCGGGGGCCACATCGACCAGAAGGGCACAGTCGATCTCACGACCCATGGCGGAGAGCTCGGAATCGAGCGTCACAGCCTGGGCGGTGTTGCGCGGGAAGCCGTCGAGGATGAAGCCCTGTTGGGCGTCATCGGCGGCAAGGCGCTCCTTGACAAGGTCGATCACGAGCTGGTCGGGAACGAGCTCGCCAGCGTCCATGTACTTCTTAGCCTGAATACCAAGCTCGGTGCCACCCTTGACGGCAGCACGCAGCAGGTCGCCCGTGGAAATATGGGCGACGCCAAACTCGGCGACGAGCTCCTGTGCGACGGTGCCCTTACCGGCACCCGGAGCTCCGAGCAATACGAGGTTCATGAGCAATCCTCCTCTAGCCTATTTAAAGAATCCATCGTAATCATACATCTTGATCTGGCCTTCGAGCTTATCGACCGTGTCGAGCACGACGCCGACCATGATGAGGATGGACGTGCCGCCAAATGCCTGGATCAGATGGTTACCCGTGAAGGAGAAGATGATCGAAGGCACGATGGCGATGAGCGCCAAAAAGACAGCGCTGGGAAGCGTGATCTTGTTGAGCGCGTTCTTGATGTAGGCCGCGGTAGCCCTACCCGGACGGACGCCCGGAATAAAGCCGCCCTGCTTCTTAAGGTTATCGGCCGTGTCATCGGGGTTGAACACCATGGAGGTGTAGAAGTACGCGAAGAACACGATGAGAACAACGTTAAGCACCCAGTTGAGCCAACCGGTCGAAAGCGCGGAGGCAACTGCCTGAATCCAGCCGATGCCGGGGAAGAACACGGCAATCTGAGCCGGGAAGTACAGCAGCGCCGAAGCGAAGATAATCGGCACGACACCCGCGGTGTTGACCTTGATGGGCAGGTAGGTGGTCTGGCCACCCATCATGCGACGGCCCACGACGCGCTTAGCGTAGGAGACCGGGATGCGGCGCTGGCCGCGCTCAAGGAAAACAATCAGCGGGATAACCAGCAGGATGATGGCGCAGATGATCACCATGGTGATGATGCCACCGGCGTTGCCCTCGGTGCTGGAGAAGATAGCCTGCGGCAGACCGGCCATGATGTTCGCGAAGATGATCAGCGACATGCCATTGCCGATACCGCGCTGGGTGATGAGCTCACCAATCCACATGATCAGCATAGCGCCCGCGGTGAGCGTACCGACGATCATGAGGTCGAAGATGATCTCGGGAGCGCCGGCGCCATTAAAGCTGATGCCGAAGCTCTTAAAGAGGAAGAGGTAACCCACGGAGTTGAGGATTGCCAGAGCCAGGGTGAGGTAACGCGAATACTGCGTAATCTTGGTCTGACCGACCTCGCCCTCGCGGGCAAGCTCATGCAGGGAAGGCACGACGGCCTGGAGCATCTGGAGGATGATCGAGCTGGTGATGTAAGGCATGATGCCCAGCGAAAACACCGAAACATAGCTCAACGCGCCGCCAGAGAAAAGATTCAGGAGGGCCATAGCACCTGCGGCGACCGAATTGTTATCGGTCGAGAAAAGGCCCAGCATCCCCTGGAAGGGAATGCCGGGCACAGGAACGTGCGCACCAATGCGGTACACGACGAGCATAGCTATGGTAAAAAGAATCTTTTCGCGCAATTCTTTGATGCGGAAAGCATTCTTAAGACCATTTAGCACGGCAGCTCGACCTTTCCGCCGGCGGCCTCGATCTTGGCCTGCGCAGAAGCGCTGACCTTGTCGACCTTGACCGTGAACTTCTTGGTGAGCTCACCATTGCCGAGCACCTTGACGGGCTCGAACTCGCTCTTGGTGATGCGAGCGGCCTTAAGAGCGGCACCGTCGATCACAGCGCCGTCCTCGAACTTACGCTCGAGACGCTCAACGTTAACTGCGGTGTACTCGATACGACGGGGATTGCGGAAGCCCGGAAGCTTGGGCAGGCGCATAGCCAGCGGAGTCTGGCCACCCTCGAAGCCGGCACCCTTGGTGCCGCCAGAGCGGGAACCCTGGCCCTTCTGGCCGCGGCCAGAAGTGGTGCCGTGACCCGAAGAATTGCCACGGCCGACGCGCTTGCGGTTCTTGGTGGAACCGGGCGCGGGAGTAAGATCGTGAAGCTGCATTTGCTACTCCTCTACAATCTCGACAAGGTGCTTGACCTTGAAGATCATGCCGCGGACGGACTCGTTGTCAGCAATCTCGCGAACCTCGCGGATCCTGTGGAGACCGAGGGCACGGACAGTACGGACCTGGTCCTGCTTGCAACCATTGGTGCTGCGGACCTGCTTGATCTTGATGGTGTCAGCCATGCTTAGTTCTCCTTACCGACGAACATCTCGGAGACCGTCAGGCCACGGCGAGCCGCGACGTCCTCAGGGCTGGAGAGCTCCTTGAGGCCCTCGACGGCAGCCTTGATGATATTGAGGCCGTTGTCGGTACCGAGGGACTTGGACAGGACGTTCTTGATGCCAGCAAGCTCGAAGAGGGGACGCACAGCGCCGCCGGCGATAACGCCGGTACCCTCGACAGCGGGCTTGATGATGATGCGGCCGGCACCAAAGTGGCCGAGAACCTCGTGCGGGATGGTGCCCTGCTCGGTCACCGGCACGTGGAACATGTTCTTCTTGGCATCGAGAGACGCCTTGGAGATGGCCAGGGGCACCTCAGCGGACTTGCCCATGCCAACGCCGACGTTGCCCTTGCCGTCGCCAACGACGACGAGAGCGACGAGGCTCATGCGACGACCACCCTTGACGGTCTTCGACACGCGGTTGATGTAAACGACGCGCTCCTCGAACTCGGAGGCCTCGCGCTGCTGCTTCTGATTACGAGCCATGTGCTACATACCTCCTAGAACTCGAGACCGGCGGCACGAGCACCGTCGGCGAGGGCCTTGACGCGGCCATGGTAGATACGGCCACCGCGATCGAAGGCGACCTTGGTGATGCCGGCCTCGATGGCGCGCTTGCCAACGAGCTGACCGACCTTCTCCGCAGCCTCCTTGTTCGAGGTGTGGGTGCCCTTGAACTCGGCCTCGAGGGTCGAGGCAGAGACGAGCGTCAGGCTGGAGCCCTTGCTGTCGTCGATGATCTGGGCATAGATGTTGGCATTAGTACGGGTCACGCGAAGACGCGGACGCTCGGAGGTACCCGAGACCTTGCCGCGAACACGACGCTGACGACGCTTGAGGCCTTCCAGCTTCGCCTTATGCTTGTTCATACGTAAACTCCTAAAAAGGTTGATCTTGCCAGCACCTGACGGGGTGCTGGTCTTATGCGAGTGAGTCGGTTACGACTACTTGGCGGCCTTACCCAGCTTGCGGCGGATGTGCTCGCCAACGTAGTGGATACCCTTGCCCTTGTAAGGCTCGGGAGGACGATGGCCGCGGATCTCAGCGGCGATCTGACCGACCTGCTGCTTGTTGATACCCTTGACGTTCACGTGGGTGTTGTCGGGAACCTCGAAGGTGATGCCCTCGGGAGCCTCGACGATCACGGGGTGCGAGAAGCCCAGGGAGAACTCGAGGTTCTTGCCCTTCTGCTGCACGCGGTAACCGACGCCGGCGAGCTCGAGCTTCTTCTCGAAGCCCTCGGAAACGCCAACAACCATGTTGTGGATGAGGGCGCGGGTGAGACCGTGGCGGGCACGGGTCTCACGCTCGTCGTCGGGACGGGAAACGGTGAGGACGTTGTCCTCGACGTTGATAGCGAGCTTCTCAAAGACATCGAGCTCGAGCTGGCCCTTGGGGCCCTTGACGACAACGTTGTTGCCGTTGACTGCCACTTCGACTCCGGCGGGAATCTGGACAGGCTTATTACCGATACGAGACACGGTGATCTCCTTTCCTTCTACCTACCGAGCGAATTACCAGACGTAAGCGATGATCTCGCCGCCGACGTTGTGCTTGCGAGCATCGCGGTCGGTCATGACGCCATGGCTGGTGGAAATAATGGCGGTACCAAGGCCACCGCGGACGCGGGGCATGTCGGCAACGCCGGTGTACTTACGCAGGCCCGGCTTGGAAATGCGGCGGATGCCGTTGATGACCTTAGCCTTCTTGGGACCATACTTAAGCGTGATGTGCAGAGTCTTCTGGGGAACGGTGTCCTCGACATCGTAGCCCTCGATGTAGCCCTCCTCGTGCAGAACACGAGCGATCTCGACGAGCTTCTTGCTGCTCGGCATGGAGACCGTGGCCTTGTTCACAGAGTTAGCGTTACGGATGCGCGTAAGCATATCTGCGATCGGGTCTGTAAGGTTCATACAGATTCTCCTTCGTTCTTGATGAACACGTGCTCTTGGTTCTTCGCCGCCCTTAACGGCAAAGCCTTTTTAGCGCGTTTTCCCTGTTCCAAACTGATGCTTGAAACGCTGGTAGTGACTTACCAGCTGGCCTTCTTAACGCCGGGAAGCTCGCCCTTGAGTGCAAGCTCGCGGAAGCAGACACGGCACAGGCCGAACTTGCGGTACACAGAGTGCGGACGGCCGCAGCGCTGGCAGCGCGTGTACTCACGAGTAGAGAACTTCTGCTTGCGATTGCACTTGACGATCATCGATGTCTTAGCCACTTATATCCTCCTCACATAGAGTATTGTTCGCCCCAAACGCCGCCCCCTTGTGGGAACGGCGCTTATAGGGCAGGTGAACCTATTTCTTGAACGGGAAACCGAAGGCGTCCAGAAGGGCCTTGGCCTCCTCATCGGTGTTGGCGGTGGTCACGAAAGTGATGTCCATACCACGCTGGTGATCGACGGAGTCGAAGTCGATCTCGGGGAAGATGAGCTGCTCGGTGACGCCCATGGAGAAGTTACCACGGCCGTCGAAGCTCTTGGCGGAGATGCCGCGGAAGTCGCGGATACGGGGGATCGCGACGGAGGTCAGACGATCGAAGAACTCCCACATACGGTCGCCACGCAGGGTAACCTTGCAGCCGATCGGCATACCGGCGCGCAGGCGGAAGGTAGCGATGGACTTGCGGGCACGGGTGATCATCGGCTGCTGGCCGGTGATGGCGCGCAGGTCGCGCACGGCACCGTCGATGGCCTTGGAATCGGTAGCGGCCTCGCCGACACCCATGTTCACGACGATCTTCTCAAACTTGGGGATCATCATGACGTTCTCGTACTGGAACTTGTCCTGAAGCTGCTGCTTGACCTCGTTGTTGTACTTGGTCTTCAGACGCGGCACATACTTCTCTTCTGCCATTGTTCACTCCTTCTTGGGGTTTTAAGCACGGGGCGTGGCCACGATGGGTTGTCCTCGTGCCTCCTGGCTGCATCCGCGCCGCTCATGGCATTTCACGGTTTGGACTCGACGCAGCAGGAGCCGACAAAACAATCGGTACTATACGCGCATCGGGAGCGTATTTCCAGAAAAACCTCGTCTGCCTGCACAACTCCACAACTCCCCCGCACAAATGGGTCCCAAAAAGCAGTTGCGGTGAAATAGGGACTGTTGGGCGGCCTAACAGGCTTAAACAATCCGTATTTCACCGCAACTTATTGGTGGGGATGCGACTAGCGCTTGCGGGGGACGAGCTTGGTGCGGCGCAGGTGGATCATCTCGGCGGCGATGGAGATGGCGATCTCCTCGGGGTCCTCAGCCTCGATGGCAACGCCGATCGGAAGGTGCAGCTCGTCGATCTGGTCCTGCGTAAAGCCTTCCTGCTCCAGGCGGGCACGCACAAAGGCCGTCTTGCGGCGCGAACCCAGGCAGCCCAGATAGGCGGGCTTGGCGCGCATGGCCTGAATCACCACGTCGATATCGGACTTGTGACCCGCCGTGGCAACGACCACCAGGTCGCGCGGGCCGATGGGGCACTGCTTGCTCAGGCTCTTGTAGTCGACCAGGCGACGGTCGTAGACACCGGGCACCCATTCGGGCGTCAACGTGCCGGGGCGGTCATCGCACGCCACGACGGCAAAGCCCGCCGCCGTGAGCACCCGCGCCGTCGCAGCGCCCACGTGGCCGCAGCCAAAAATGTAGGTCAGGCCCTCGGGGCAGAGCGTCTCGATGTGCGCGGGAGGAATCTCGGAGGCGGCGTTAGTGTAGGTGACGTTACTCCCCTCCTCCACCAGCGAAAGCCCGGGGCAGCCGGCAATGGTATGGCGCGATTCCTTGCCATGGTACTCGGCCACATCGCCCTCGAGCGCGCTCGCGATAAACGGCTCAAAGTCGATGACGAAGTCGCCGATGCGTCGATACGCCAAGACGTCGGCAACCGACTGGAGCAACGGTACCTTGGTCGCGTCCAGGTGCAGATAGCACAGGCAGATGGCTCCGCCGCAGATCATGCCGGTATCGGAGTTCTCGCCGCCCATGGTGTAGCGGACCAGACGCGACTGTCCCGCGCTCAGGAGTTCGCGCGCCTCATCCAGCGCAAAGAGCTCAATCTTGCCGCCGCCGATAGTGCCCGCCTGGCCACCGTCGGCAAAGACGGCCATCCAGGCGCCCACGCCGCGCGGTGACGACCCCGCCGTGCCGGCCACGACCACGAGCTCGCACGTCTTACCAGCCTTCAGAGCGCCAAGCGCAGCATTCACCACATCGAGCTTTTCCATTGCCGCCTTCTATCCTCTAAAGACATCGGTGAGCATAGCGAGTGCCTCGAGCACGCCGCCGCCGACCGACGTCGCCTTGTCCGAAATATAGTTGATATAGCTGGCGTCACCGCGCGGATCGACATCGGCGCATTTAAAGCCCTCGGTCACTTGCACGCCGTTCGCCAAAAGCCCGCGCAGACAGCCATCGATCTGCGTGTACATGGGCGTATCGCCCGCGTAGCCAATCACGTCTCCGCCGCTCACGATGTCGCCGATTGCGCGGTCGGACCGAAACACGCCGGCGGCGGGGCTGTGGATAACACGCTCCCTGCCATAGCCGGCGATAATGCCCGGCACGCCCGTGTTGGGCTGGGGCGAACCTTGGGTAATGACACGGCCCAGGAAATGCCCGCGCATGGTTTCGACCACGGCGTCGCAGTCAACCGGCGCGGTGAAGCCCGGTCCCACGGCAATAACGGCAGGCGCCATGTCGCGCGTGGTACCCAAGTTACGCTTGGCCAGAATCGCGTCGACCACAGCCGCGGGTTTAAGCTCGTCGAGCATCTTGGCCTGGGGGTCCACCACCACGGCGACATCCCCCGCTTGGGTAATCTCAAGCGCCTCGGCCGACGTCTGCGCCAAGCGGGCGCGAATGCCCTCGACCTCGACCTCGCCCAAGCGAATGGCCTCGCAAAAACTGATCGTGCGGCGGATGCACGTGGGGACCGCGATATCGGCCATGACGACCGACACGCCGGCGCGCACCAAACGGGCAGCGACACCCGTGGCGATATCGCCGGCGCCGCGAACATAAACGAGCATTCCCGGGGCACCTCCCTGTGCTACGGTTTGAGCAGAGCAAAAGCGGTTCGACCGCTACTCTGATGATTATTTATTATCACAGTATTATACGGCGGTGAACAGATGGAAACGGTTAGCGGCAATCTTGCCTCGACGCTCAGGATCGAGCCGGGCATTACCGCGATTATCGGCAGCGGTGGCAAGTCGACGTTGCTGAAGACGCTGGGTCTCGAGCTCATGCGCGCGGGCGGCCGCGTACTCCTCTGCACCACCACGCACATGCTTCCCGTCGCCGGCGTGCCATGGGACGGGTCGAATCGTCGCCTGGACGCCGCGCCTTGGAAGCCGGGCGCCTCGCATGTCCCCGGTTGCACCTGCGAGGCATGCGCGGGCATGAGCCGCGGAAGTATCTGCCAGGCGGGTGCTTTGGACCCGGAAACGGGCAAGCTCTCCTCCCCTGCCGAGCCGCTCGACCAGCTGGCGCAGTGCTTTGACTATGTGTTGGCCGAGGCGGACGGCAGCAAGCGGCTTCCGCTCAAGACGCACGCCCCGTGGGAGCCGGTCGTTCCCGCCGGCACGGCCAACATCGTCTGGATCGTCGGCGCCTCAGGGCTCGGCAAGCCCATCAACGAAGCCGTCCACCGCCCCGAGCTCTTTTGCGAGCGTTGCGGCTGCGAGCTCACCGACATCGCCACGCCCGAGCGCGTCGCCCAGGTGCTCAATGCCGAGATGCAGGCGCTGAAACTCAGCACCGCACGCGTCATGCTCAACCAAGTCGACACGCTCAGCGACCCCACGATGGCCGACCGCTTCGAGGCAGCTCTCGACCGTCCCATCGTCGCCACCAGCCTCAAAGGGTAGCTAATTTGGGACGGGGCTCTTTTAGCTACCCCATGTTGAGAGAAAAATCATCAGGCAGGCAAGGGTAGCTA
>URPB01000047.1:0-16040 GCA_900549575.1 uncultured Collinsella sp. | reverse complement strand
GCTCAGCTTGTCGAGCAGAAGAACGCTGCAGCTCAGCAGCTGGCACAAGAGGTTGCCAAGCGCGACGCTGAGCTTGCCGAGCTGCGCGCCAAGCTCGAAGGCGCTGCCGCAGAGCGCGAGAGTGCAAGTCAGCGCGCGGCGGTTGAGGCTCGTTCCGATGCTCAAAAGGAGAATGCCGAGCTTCAGCGCGAGATCGACAATTTACGTGCGCAGTTGGAGCGCAAAGATGATGAAGCCAGGCTTGCCGAGGCGGCGGCACGCAATGCTGCTCAAAACGACCTGTCCGCGCGCGACGCTCAGATTGCCGAGCTGCAGGCCAGGATCGCCGCGGCGGACAAGGCCCAGGAGATGGCGCTTGCCGCTGCCGCGGCAGAGTCGCAGCGTGAGCTCGATGCCGCTCGCAGCGAGGCCGAGCGCGCGCTTACTGACTATCGCGCGAAGGTGCAAGAGAAGTTTTCCGCCGCAAAGGCTCAGTCCGAGCAAGAGGCCGAGGGCCTGCGTGCCCAGCTGCGCGAGCAGGAACTGATGGCAAAAATGAACCTGTCAGAGGCGGTCGCCGCGGCGGAGCGAGAGCGCGATGAGGCACGTGCCAAACTGACGAGCGAGCTGGCGGTGCGCGATTCTCGCGAGGAGCAAGCCAAGGCGGCACACGAGCTCGAGCTTGCGCAGGCCAAGCGCGCGAGCGATGACCTGATTCGCTACAAGGATGAAGAGATTGAGCGCCTTAAGGACATGAAGGTTCGCCTGTCCACCAAGATGGTGGGCGAGTCGCTCGAGCAGCACTGCGAGACCGAGTTTAACCGTCTGCGCATGACGGCGTTTCCCAATGCGTACTTCGAGAAAGATAACGATGCATCCGAGGGCACCAAGGGAGACTTCATTTTCCGTGAGCGCGACGCGAGCGGCAACGAGGTCATTTCGATTATGTTCGAGATGAAAAACGAGAACGACGAGACCGCGACCAAGCATAAAAACGAGGACTTCTTTAAGAAACTCGATCACGATCGTCGCCAGAAAGGCTGTGAGTACGCGGTGCTCTGCACGCTGCTCGAGCCCGAGAGCGAGCTTTACAACGCGGGAATCGTGGACGTGAGCTATCGCTACGAGAAGATGTATGTGATCCGCCCGCAGTTCTTCATTCCCATCATTACGCTGCTACGCAATGCCGCCATGGGTTCGCTTCGCTATAAGCAGGAGCTGGCGGAGTACAAGCAGCAGAATATCGATGTCACGAACTTCGAAGCCAAGATGGAGAAGTTCAAGAACGATTTCGGCCGCAACTACGAGATCGCGAGCCGCAAGTTCCAAACGGCAATCGATGAGATCGACAAGACGATTAGCCATCTGCAGAAAACCAAGGAGGCGTTGCTGTCCTCCGAGAACAATCTGCGCCTTGCCAACAAGAAAGCCGACGATCTTACCATTCGCAAGCTCACGTGGGGCAACAAGACCATGAAAGCAGCGTTTGACGAGGCGCGCGGGGCCGCGACAGAGACGAACGATGAGCCAGCCGAGGCGGATTCGTATGAGGTCGAGGATGCCGAGTAGGGGATAGCGTATCGCGCAAAAAGCGGGGCCGCTGGCGATGTTGCCAGCGACCCCGCTTTGTTTCGTCCCATTGCGCCCGGCTAGTCCTCGAGCAGGTCCTCGATAAAGCCGACACGGTAGTTCTTGAAGATTACCTCGCCGCCGTCTTGCGTGGCGTCCAGATCGACATCGCCCATGATGCCAAAATCGTGGTCGCCATCCTCGTCAGCAAAGATCTGGTGCACGTGCCATACGTGCGCGGTCTTCTCGTCGGACTCGTCGATGGAAAACATCGCGGCGCTGCGGGCATCTCCGTCGGTGAGGATTTCCTCGTGCTGCTCGTGGTAAGCGTCGAGTGCTTTTTGCCAGCGGATCTCGCTCATGCCCCAGTCGTCGTCGAGCTCGCCCAGGTCGCGAACGTGCTCGCGGGCGGCAAGGGTCACGCGGCGGAAGAGCGCGTTGCGCACCAACAGCGTGCAGCCGCGGCGGTCCGCCACGACCTCGTCGATGCCCTGCGGCGGCGCAGCATCGAGGGCTGCCGGGTTGCCGGCGTTCTCCCACTCGTCCACCAGGCTCGAGTCCACCGAGCGCACCACAAAGCCGAGCCACGAGATAATGTCGCGCAGACGCTCGTCGCGCTTCTCGATGGGCACGGTGCGGTCGAGCGAACGGTAGGCCTCTGCCAGGTAACGCAGCAAAATGCCCTCGGAACGGGCGATGCCGAGCTTTTGAATGTAACCCTTAAAATCGCTCGCGCTTTCCAGCATATCGCGCAGGACGCTTTTGGGAGAGAGCTGGTAGTCGTTTGCCCAGGGCACTTCCTGGCAGTACTTGTCGAAGGCGGCGTCGAGCAAGTCCTCGAGCGGTTTTTCGTAGGTGACATCCTGGATGCGCTCCAGGCGTTCCTCATATTCGACGCCGTCAGCCTTCATTTCGGCCATCGCGCGGTCGCGCGCTGCGCGCTCCTGAGCGCGCAGCACCTGCTTGGGATCCTCGAGCGTTGCCTCGACCATCGAGATCAGGTCCATGGTATAGGTCTCGCTCTCGGGATCGAGCAGCTCCAACGCGGCAAGCAAAAACGGCGAGAGCGGCTGGTCGAGCGCAAAGTCCTCGGGCAGGTCGACCGTCAGTGCGTAGTCGATGTCCGGCGCGGCGTCAGCCGGAGCGTCGGGTGCGGGCGGCACCTCGGTGCGCACGACGACGCCGGAATCGATGAGCGTGGCGAAGATCTCGTCGGCACGAACCTCGAGCTTAGCCTTTTCCTCGGGGGTCTGCAGGCTCGTCTCGATGAGGTCGTGTACGCGGGCTCGGGCATCGCCACCCTGCTCGACCACGCTAATCACCATGGAGTGCGTGATGCGCAGGCGCGGCTTGAGTGTCTCGGGCTGCGTCTCGATCAGGCGCTCGAACGTCTGCTTGTTCCAGGTGACAAAGCCCTCGGGGGCCTTCTTTTTTTTAATCTTGCGGAGCTTTTTGGGGTCGTCGCCCGCCTTGGCCATAAGCTTGGCATTCTCGATCTCGTGCTCGGGTGCCTCGGCGATGACCATGCCCTCGGTATCGAAGCCCGAGCGGCCGGCACGACCGGCAATCTGATGGAACTCGCGGGCGCGCAGACGACGCATCTTATAGCCATCGAACTTGGTGAGCGCGGTGAGCACCACGGTGTGGATGGGCACGTTGATACCGACGCCGAGCGTATCGGTGCCGCAGATGACGGGTAGCAGGCCCTGCTGCGCCAAGCGCTCGACCAGCAGGCGGTAGCGCGGCAACATGCCAGCATGGTGCACGCCGACGCCGCATCCGAGCAAGCGCTTGAGGATTTTGCCGAAGGCCGTCGAGAAGCTCGTGCCCTTGGCCGCCTCCTTGATGGCCTCGCGCTGCTCCTTGTTGGCAATGCCAAAATTGGCGAGCGACTGTGCCGTCGCAAGTGCGGCATCCTGGCTAAAGTGCACGATATAGAGTGGGGCCTCGTCGCGGCGCATGGCGAGCTCGACCGTGCCCTCGAGGGAGGTCGTCACATAGTCGTAACTCAGCGGAACAGGACGCGGGGCGTCGACGACCAAGTCGCAAGCAGCGCCGGTGTGCTCCTCGAGTGAGGCGGCGATGGCAGTGACATCGCCGAGCGTGGCGCTCATGAGCATGAATTGCGTGTGAGGCAGGGTGAGCAGCGGCACCTGCCAGGCCCAACCGCGATCGGGGTCGGCAAAGTAGTGGAACTCGTCCATGGCGACGCAGCCAACATCGGCATCTTCGCCCTCGCGTAGTGCGTCGTTGGCGAGGATTTCTGCCGTACAGCAGATGACGGGCGCCTTGGTGTTGATATGCGTGTCGCCGGTGATCATACCGACGTTATCGCGGCCGAGCACCTGCACAAGGTCGAAAAACTTCTCGCTGACCAGAGCCTTGATGGGGGCCGTGTAATAGCAGCGTTTGCCCTGTGCCATGCCCATAAAGAGCATGCCCAGCGCGACAAGCGACTTGCCCGATCCGGTCGGCGTGCCCAGAATGACGTGATCGCCGGCGGCTAGATCCATGAGCGCCTCTTCCTGGTGGTCCCACAGCTCAATACCGCGATCGCTCGTCCATTCAAAGAAGCGCTCGAAGGCCTGGTCGGGCGTGAGCCACGGTTCGGGCTCGCTGCCGTCCTCGGGCTCCCACCAGGTGGGGGAGAGCGCACCGAGTGAGCCGAATTCGGCTTCGGTTCCCGTGCCGCCCGAGAATGAACTGGCGGCTCCGGCACCGGGGACGGTGCTGGCGGCGATATCTGTCGTGGTCTGTGCCATGTGTTTGCTTTCTCTCGCGATTGTCCGCCAACTATTATGGCGTAGCGTCGCATCGATGCGTTCGCAGGCAAGAAAATGCAGGAAATGGGCGTTCTGCCCAGCCGTTTAGTGTAGTCGCTAGCCAAGTGAGTAGACTTTTTGCGATATTGCGAGCACATGACTTTTGCGCAAGGGTTCTACCTGCGGTTTTATGTTTCGCTATGCGGGCTGTGCCTGGCTATTGCAAAAAAGTCTACTCACTTAGGTTTGAGGGCCGTTCGCTGGCGCCAATTTGCGCTTGTTTGCCGACGTCGCGACCATCAGAAGCCCCTAGGACTCCTGCGGCAGGCGCTTCTTGCCTTTGCGGGCGCGGTTTCTAAAGTTCTCGACGGCCTCTTCCATGCCCAGAGGTACATAGGTGAGCTCATCGAGGTTATCGGGCAGGTAGCAGGCAAGGCTTTGCTCCTGCGCTCGGCCTGCTGCGAGTTGCTCTTCGGTAGGCTTCTCGCCGGGTGTGGCGCAAATGCCATAGACGGCGGCACCCATCTCGCGCGTGCGGCATTCATATTCGGTCTCGGGGTGCTCGGGATGGTCGCGGCGGACGTCGTCACTAACCCAAAGCGTGTCGTAGCCGGCCGCGGCAAACTGCCCCAGGGCGTAGTCGCGCAATGGCTTGCTATCGGTTCGCAGCGTGACGGTAGCGCCGGCTGCAATGAGCGAGCGGTAGAGCATCAGATGGTCGACATGGACGAGTCGTTTTTTGGCGTACTTGGCCTTGGGCTGCGGCGTGGGAAAGTTAATGGTAATGGCATCGAGCTCGCCTGCGGCAAACAGCTGCGGCAGCGATGCGGCGCCTCGGGGCAGGACGAGTGCGTTGGACAGCTCCTGCTCGCAGATTTTCTGTGCGGCATAGGCGATGCAGATGGGCTCCTGGTCCATACCGATAAAGAGGGTGTTTGGCTCGTGGGCCGCGCGCTCTACAAGGTACGTTCCCTTGCCACAGCCAAGATCCAGGTGAAGGTGTTCGAAGGGCTTGCTGCCAACTGGCGCGCAAGCCTCGCGCCAATCTCCGGCATAGGCCTCGGGGTTCGTCTCAATCGCATCGGCGTAGCGCTCCAGGCGCTCCTCGAGCACAAAGTTCTTAGGCGTGCGAACGTGGACGGCTCCCATGAGGCTCCTTGATCATGAGTATGGAACGCATGGCAGCACGTTCCATCAATGGGTTGAAAAGGGTGGGGCATAGCTTGCCCGAAAGTTGCGGTACGGCTCGGCGGCAAGTCGCCGATGCCTACAGGCGCTTGAGAATCACGTAACGGTTGAGCTCGCCGCTGCGACCGTCGGCATGGAAGCGCTCAAGCTCGCGCACGGGGACCTCGCCGCTCTTGTAGAATGTGCGCACGCCGCGCACCAGGTCGGTGATCTGCTGATCGTCAAAGTGATGGCAATAGCGGTAGGCGTGGCGGTCGTTTTGCCAGCCAATGAGGTGGTCGCCGGCTTCAAACTGCGCGGAATCGTAACTTTCAAACGGCGGGGTGAGCTCGGCGCGGGCTTCGGCGCGAACGGCCTTGCGCGCCATGCGCTCGTCGTTCATAAACTCCCAAAAGCTGATGGCGATGATGCCGCCTGGGCGCGTCTGGCGCACCAGGGCGTCGAGCACGCGTACGCGGTACTCGCACGACGGCACGTGGTGCATAAAGCCAAAGCAGACCGAGATGTCGGCGAGCGGGGCGTCGAAAAGCACGTCGGGTGTCTCGGCGGGGTTGAGCTTCATGAGGGCATCGAGTACGTCGAGTTCCTGGAAGTGCAGGTTGGGAATGCGCAGGGCGTGACCGTGCGCATCGATAGCCAAATCCTGACACGAGTCAACACCATAGAACTCAAACGGGCAACTGGCGTCTGCCGAGGGGTTTGCGCCGTCGACGCCCTTGGCGGAAAGTGCGCCGCCGGCGGCAAAGTTCTCGAATCGCATGTTGCCGCAGGCAAGATCGAAGACGCGGACGGGATGCTCGATCGTGGCGACGTCGAGCTGCTCGAGCGCTATGTCCATGGTGCGTACCCAGCCGGGCCACGGTGCCTGGCGCGTATCGGAGAAGGAGGCGGAGTGCTCGCGATAGAACGTATTGTTGAGCTGAATGAGCGATGAGGCGAAATCGCGGTTCACGGCGCGGAACTCCCTCCGTTGGCGGTGCGGAATAAACAGTACGACCATACTACCGTTAACGCCGCAACGGGGACAACCGAGCTGCGGGTCATTGCTTTGTTTGGACACATTTCCGCAGCTCATATATGCCCGCAACCGCCGGTTGTCAAAAATCTCACTAGAATAGGTGGCATGCTTTTGGCGGTGGCGGATAGATTTTTAACTGTGCAAGGCGCCTTAAGAACAAAAACGGTCCGGCGGCACGGCTGGCATCACATAGGAGGAACCATGAATGTAGAAACTGCGCAGCGGCTCGCCGACCTTCGCCGCAGCAAAGGCTTTAGCCAAGAAGGGCTGGCGCGAAAGCTGGGGCTGTCGCGCCAGGCGGTCAGCAAATGGGAGCGCGCGGAGAGCTCGCCCGATACCGAGAACCTGATCTCGCTCGCCAAGCTTTATGGCGTGAGTCTGGACGAGCTGCTCAATCCGAGCGACGAGATCGAGGACGATATCGAGTTTGAGAACGAGGACCGCGCCCGCCAGCGCGAGGCCGAGGCGGCAGAGCGCGCTCGCACCCATGAGGCGGCGGTGCGCGCCACCGAAGCGGCAACGCAGGCGAGTGATGCCGCGGCTAAGGCGGCACAGGCGGCAAGCTGGAGTGCACAGGCCGCCAACGCTGCTACGGCGCAGGCGACGAGTGGCCACGCAGTTGGCTCGACTCCGGTGAAGGGCCCCTTCCAGTCGTTCCCGTATTGGGCCGTGTGCTGGCTGCTGTTCTTTTTGCTGATGTTCCTGGTTGGTGCCAGCCCTTTTCCCGCACTGATCTTCTTTACGATTCCCATCTATCACTGGGTGGCGCGTGCGCTCGATGGCGATTGGGCGCGCGGGGATATCCAGGTTGGTCCGGCGCCGGTGGCGGTCAAGGCCCAGGGGAAGGATACTTCTGCGGAACCTGATGCTGACGTGGCTACCGCAGCCACCGCTGAGCCGTGTGCCAAAGAGGGTGACGAATGATGAAGCTTTCGCATGAATCCAAGCTACGCCTGGGCATTGGCATCGGAGCGTTTGTGCTCATTATCGGGCTTGTTTTTGGCATTTCATGGACTTTGATTCATTTTGATGGCCCGTGGGATCTCGACGATGTCGTATCCGGCTTGTCTGGTATGGACGATGCGGTTGACGAGGACAATCTCTTGGACGACGGCAGCTATTCCGCTCGGCCTCAGCAACTTTCGAGCGAAACGTTTGATGCCGACGCGTTCACATCGCTTGACCTGGATGTGACGTCGGGCACGGTCGAGGTCAAACACGTCTCCGGCGGGCCGGTGCGCGTAATTGAAAGCGGTCGCGTGGCAACGGGGACCGTTGCCTTCGATGCGGCAACCCAGAACCTGGCCGAAATCAAGGGCTCTACGCTCAAGATTCGCCAGTTCGATTGCGATGACGAGCGCGCCATTGACCGCACGGTTACCGTCGAACTGCCGCGCGAAGTTGCCGATAACCTGGTCGGCATTACGGCGAAGGTGGGATCGGGTGATCTGACGGTCGCGGGCATTGCGTGCCATGACCTCAACCTGACTTTGGACTCGGGAGATGTTGAGTTTACTGGCACCGTGACCGATACCCTGAATGCCGAGGTCGGTTCGGGCGATGTGACGTTCGAGCTCTATCAGGCCCCCGCGAAGTCGATGGACGTGAGTGTGGGCTCGGGCGACGTGGAGATAGCGGTTCCGAACTCGACGGGCTTTAAGGCGAGCCTAACTGTGGGCAGCGGTGACTTCGAGAGCGATTTCCTTCCGCTTGGCTACGACGGCGAGACCATATTGAATCATGAATTCGACAACGGTGATAAGTCTGCCACGTATCGTTTTAAGGTCGGTTCGGGCGACATGTCGTTTGATCCGGAGTGACGACGGCGGGCTAAGTCCGCAAACATAGATGCTTAGATGCGCTGTTTGATGAAGGCGCCGAAGCCGAGATCGGCTTCGGCGCCTTTGCCTTTACAATGGGGGCATGGAACAGATTATCTTGAACATACTCGAGGCCCTGCGTCGCGGCGAGACCGTGGACGACAAAGCGCTCGTCAAACTGATACATGCTGAGGCGCGCCGCGAGGGCGCCGATAAGCGCGATTTGGCCAAGCGTCGCCTGCTGCCGTTTTACCAGCGGGTGAAGCGCGAGGAACCGGCGCGTTGGGCGGCATGGAATGTCAATTCCGAGCTGGAGCGTCAGCTGCTGCAGGTGCTTCGCATGAAGCCTCGTCGCACGGCTTCGGGCGTGGCGACCATTACCGTTATCACCAAGCCGTGGCCGTGCTCGGGCGATTGCCTGTTTTGCCCCAACGATCTGCGCATGCCTAAAAGCTATCTGCATGCCGAGCCGGCGTGCGCCCGTGCGGAGCAAAACTGCTTCGACCCGTATCTGCAGGTGAGTGCCCGTTTGACGGCGCTTTCGCAAATGGGGCATGCGACCGATAAGATCGAGCTCATTGTGCTCGGCGGTACCTGGAGCGACTATCCGCAAGGGTATCAAACGTGGTTTATGTCGGAGCTTTTCCGTGCGCTCAATGACGATGCCGTCGCCGGCGTGGCGGCAAACCCCATGTTGGCGCGTCCGGGCATCAGCCGTGCCGAGGCAGGGCGCCTGCTCGATGACGCTCCCGCCGATGCCCTGCCGCCGGTGGTAGCAGAGCGCCGCGAGCGCTATCGGGCAGCCGGCATTGCGACAGACGAGGCTGAGCTCGCTGACGGCGTTGTCGACGAGCAAGGTCGTGTGGATGCTGCCGTGGGTGGCTATAACCGCGCGGTGCGTCGTCTGTACGGCCCCGGCACGCCGTGGGGCCAGGTCGCCGAGTGGCAGACGGCAACGATGGAGGAGCTTGAACGTCAGCAGCGCATTAACGAGACGGCGAAGCATCGCGTGGTGGGGCTCGTTATCGAGACGCGTCCCGATGCCGTAACGCCGCAAGCCCTCACGCTCATCCGTCGCCTGGGCTGCACCAAGATTCAGATGGGTATCCAGAGCCTCGACCAGCACCTGCTCGATATCAACGAGCGTCGAATTTTGGTGGCTCAGATTGAGCGCGCGTTTTCGCTTGCACGCCTGTTCGGCTTTAAGATCCATGCGCATTTTATGCTTAACCTGCTGGGCGCCACGCCGGAGGGGGACAAGCGCGACTACGAGCGCTTTATGACCGAGGGGACCTTTATGCCCGATGAGGTCAAGGTCTATCCGTGTGCGCTCATCGAGGGCTCGCGTCTGGTGGGCTGCTACGAGCGTGGCGAGTGGCGTCCTTATACCGAGGAGGAGCTGCTCGATGTACTGGCCGACGACATCGTGGTGACGCCGGCGTTCTGCCGTATCAGCCGCATGATCCGCGACTTTAGTTCCGACGACATTATGGTGGGCAACAAGAAACCCAACCTGCGTCAGCTCGTTGAGAACCGCCTGGCTGCTCGGGGTGACGGTGCGACGGTGCGCGAGATTCGCTATCGCGAGATCAGTACGGCGGGTGCCGACTTGGATGAGCTATCTCTTGATGAGGAAGTGGCGTACGAGACACCGGTGACTTACGAGCGCTTTTTGCAGTGGGTGACGCCGCAGGGCAAGATCGCGGGCTTTTTGCGCCTGTCGCTGCCCGACCATTCATTTGTTGCCGCGCATGCGGACGAGTTGCCGACGACGCCGGACGAGGCGATGATTCGCGAGGTGCACGTGTATGGCATGGCGGCGCGCGTGGGGGATCAAGGCCAGGCAGCCCAGCACCATGGATTGGGACGGTCGCTGGTGGAGCGTGCGTGCCATATTGCTCGGGACGCGGGCTATGCGCGCATCAACGTGATCAGCGCGATCGGTACGCGCGAGTACTATCGCCATCTTGGATTTTATGACCATGGTCTTTATCTGCAAAAGGAGCTCTAGATGAACAAGCCGAGTGTTTCTGCCGGCGTCGTTGCCGGCGTTGCTCTGGGAGCCGCGGCGCTTGGTGCGGCCGCTGTCGCTGTTCGTGCTGCCTGTCTGCAGGTTGCGCGAACCCGCAATGGGTTGGCGCGTGTGAAACGCGTGCACGACGAGGGCGGCGACGAAGTCCGCGTATTGGTGCAAGGCGGCGTCTACCAAAGCGCGAGTTACGTTGGCGAGCGCTGGGCAGAGCCCGTCTTTGCGTACTATCGCGCGTTTGACGACGTGTTTGAGGCCGAGGATGCGATGCGCGACGCTTATGGTCACGGTATCGACCGCATGCTGATGCTGGGCGGCGGCGGGTTTGCCTATCCTAAATTCGCCCTGATGTCGCACGAGGGCTTGCGCATGGACGTCATCGAGTATGACGGAGAGATTACGCGTCTGGCGCGCCGCTGGTTTTACCTAGACGAGCTAGAGCGCGCGGCGGGCGATCGCCTGCGGGTGATAACCGCTGAGGCTCGCTCGTATCTGGGTGTGACGAGCGTGGGCCATCGTCGCTACGACGTGGTCGTGAGCGATTGCTTTGGCGGTGCCGAGCCCGTGCGCGAGCTGGCGACCGTTGAAGCGCTGCGCCTGGTGCGGGGCGGCCTGAACCCCGGGGGTATCTACGTGGCCAATATCGTGAGCGCAAACGAGGGGAGCGATGTGACGTTCCTGCGCGACTGCGCTGCCACGGCACTCGAGGTATTCGTCCACGCCTGGGTGGTCCCATGTGGCGATGCGAAGTTTGGCGGCGAGGAAAACTACCTGCTCATCGCCAGCGACGGCGACTATGCCTTTGCCGAAGCCGTGCCCTTCGACACCGACTTCCTCGGCACCGTCCTTCACGACAAGTAAGTCTCCCCGTCCCAAAAAGACTGGTCTTAGACGTGGTCGCGCCAGCCGAGAACGCGCTGCTTCATGCCCTCTATGTCGAGCACGCCTTCGGCAAAGCCCTTGCGCACGAGCTCTTCGGGAACGAACTCATCGTAACGATCAAAGTAAGGCACCTCGCCGGGATAGACGAGCTCGATGGGATCGAAGTCCTTCACGGCCTCGGCGGCGAGCACTTCAAAGAACATCTCTTCGTCGGCCTTCATCTTAAATTGCATAAAGTACGGGCGCGACGGGTCGAGTCCGCGAAGGCCCAGCTCCGCGGCACATTTAATCTTGAGCATGCGCTCGAGCGCCAAAAAGGCGTAGCTGCCCAGCCAGGGGAAGAGCACCCAGGTGTCGCCACCCAGGTTGATGAGCGGCTTAGTTCCCGCGCCCGAAATCTCGGCGGTATGACGAGCCTGCGCCAAGCGAGCCCGTGCGTTACCCATGAGGTACGGATATGTTGCGTGCTCGTTGAGCGCCTTGCGCATGCGCTCGAGTACGTGCGTGTTGATGTCACCGGGACAGTCGCCAAAGTAGGCCGGCACACGGCCTTTGACCTGCGTGGCAAAGACGGTATGACGCTTCCAGTCTACTTCCTCGACAATCCAGCAGTGTCCGGCGATGGCGATGCGCTCACCGGGCGGTGGGGGATTGACGATTGTGCCCAACTCGGCCGACTCACTGCGAACGGTGAACTCCTCGTTTTCCTGGAACACGGCGTAGAACTTAAAGTTGTTAATGATGCGCTCGCCCGCGAGGCCCACGATGAGCCCGCCGCCTTCGGTGACCTGGATATGGTCGATCTTGATGAGGTGGCGCAGCAACACGCGATAGTCATCGGCCGAGACGCGATGGAAATAGCTGAGCGTGAGCACGCGCTGGGCAAGTTCGGCCGGCGTGAGCTCTCCGGTGCTGGCGAGGGTCGACATAGTCTGGTGATAGAGCAGGCTGTAGGGGAGTCGATTGAGCTCGGGCGGCTCGACCCACTTTTCCTCGCGATAGAGTTGTACGAGCGCGATGCCCTGCAGGAGCTTCCAGGGAATGGTTTCGGGCATCATCGTGCGCGGCTCGGGTTCTTCCTCGCGCATGACAAACCACATCTCGGGAGGAAGGTCGCGACGGCCTGTGCGCCCCATGCGCTGCAAAAAGGAGCTGACGGTAAACGGCGCGTCAATCTGGAAGGCGCGCTCCAGGCGGCCGATATCGATACCGAGCTCCAGCGTTGAGGTGGTGACGGTTGTCTGCGCCTGCTCCTCGTCGCGCATGAGCTCCTCTGCCGTCTCGCGCAGCGATGCCGAAAGATTGCCGTGATGGATGAGAAAGCGGTCGGGCTCGTGTCGACTTTCGCAGTAGCTGCGCAGCATGGAGCACACGGCCTCTGCCTCCTCGCGCGAGTTGGCAAAGACCAGGCACTTGCGGCCGCGCGTATGCTCAAAGATATAGCCCATACCGGGGTCGGCGTTGTCGGGCGCCGTGTCGGTGGGGTTGAGAAGCGCCTGCTCGGTCGCTCGTGGGATGTCGACTTCGCCCTCGGGGGCCGAGGAAGTGCGACGGTCTTTGGGAGCGGCCTTGCCCCGTGCCCGCTCACGACGTTGACGGCGCTCCTCTTGTGTGAGCTGTCCGCTGTGACGCATGTCTTGGGCGCCGGCGGGCAGTGCCGCGGGTGCCGCTGCCTCAATGCGCTCGCATGCAAGCACTTCGGCCTCTTGAGGACCCATGCTCTCGAATCCTCGCTGCTGTGCCTGGGGACCCGAGTTGTAGAAGTGCTCCATGGAGATACGCCACACGCGACGCGGTTCCTCAAAACGGGGGATAACGCAGTCGCGTCCCGTTCCCTGTGAGAGAAAGGCACCCGTGCGCTCGGGGTCGCCGATGGTGGCCGAAAGGCCGATGCGGCGGGGCTGCACGCCTGCCATGCGCGAGAGTCGCTCGATAAGGCAGAGCGTCTGCCCGCCACGGTCGCCGCGCATGAGCGAATGGACCTCGTCGATGACCACATAGCGCAGGTCGCAAAACATGCGCGGGATCGCCATGTGCTTATGGATTAAGAGCGCTTCGAGTGACTCGGGCGTAATCTGCAAGATGCCGCTCGGTTTTTTGATGAGCTTAGCCTTGTGCGACTGCGAGACATCGCCATGCCAGTGCCAGACGGGGATGTCGGCTTCTTCGCACAGGTCGTTGAGGCGGACGAATTGGTCATTGATGAGCGCTTTGAGGGGGCCGATGTAGAGGGCGCCCACGCTCGCGGGCGGCCTCTCCCAAAACTCGGTCAGGATGGGAAAGAAGGCTGCCTCGGTTTTGCCGGAAGCCGTGGATGCCGTCAGGAGCACATTGTCCTGCGTGTTAAAGATGGCATCTGCCGCCGCAACCTGGATAGAGCGCAAGCTCTCCCAATCGTGGGAGTAGATGAAGTCTTGGATAAACGGGGCGTAGCGGTCAAAGGCGTTCACGGGGCCTCCTCTCAAAAACGAATCTCTCAACGCGGCTGGCAACGGCTTGCTGCATTACTGCCTCAACGTTTGCCCAGATAGAACCTACCAAAATAAACCTGTCCCTTTTTGGCAGGCTAGATGGTGAATTCGGCGAAGTTACGGTCGCCGTCTGCGGTGCCGGTGTCGCCTGTTGCGGCTGCCGGCACCAGCGCGTCGCCACCAACGCTTTGCAGCAGCTCCGCCACATTTGCATCGGGGTTCTGACACAGGATATCGAGCAGTTCGATAAAGTCACGAATGACTTCACGCGGCGTCAGATGCGTGTCGGCTCCCACACGACCGAACTCGATCTTGAGGAAGTCCACCAAGTCGTTCTCGGTAAGCGTGGGCGTCCAGCCAAAGTAGCCGGCGTGAATTTGCATGAGTTTTTCGATCAGCACCAGCAACTCCTCATAGGTGAGTGGCTGCAGGCGGATGATGGGCGCGAGCATGTCCTTAAGGTCCTCGCGCGCAAAGCGGCCCTGAGCGAGTCGGCTGCGCAGGGCCTCGTAGGAGAACACGCCTCGGCGGCGGTCTTCGATAGAGGTTGGAGTGCCGCCCATGATCATGCCCAGGTACTGCGCCTTGCCCTGGAGCGTGTCGTTGTACATAGTCAGGATCTTCTCGTAGTTGTATTGGCGCGTGATCGCGTTGGGAATCTTGTACAGATTCACGAGTTCGTCGATGAGCACCAGCATGCCCTTGTATCCGCTGCAGACCAAAAAGCGTGCAATGAGCTTAACGTAGTCGTACCAGTCGTCATCGCTGATGATGGTCGAGGAGCCCAGCTCGGCGCGAGCCTCGCTCTTGGTACGGTATTCGCCGCGGATCCATTTGGTCACGCGGCTCATGGCTTCCTCGTCGCCCTCGGATACGGCCGTGCGATAGCGGCGAAGCATGCGGGTGAAGTCGAAGCCGTGGACCATCTCCTCGAGCGGGGCCAGTTGGGCATTGACGACCGACTCGTCGACGTCGGCACACGAGGCAACCCAGCGATCCAGAATTAGGTTGAGCGCACCGCCCTCGGGGCGCGTCTTGGTCGATATATTGCGTATGAGCTCGCGGTAGGTGGCAAGGCCCTGCCCCTGCCCGCCCTGCAGACGGCGCTCGGGGGATAAGTCTGCATCGGCGACGACGAATCCCTCGCCCATGGCATGCGTTCGGATGGTTTGGAGCAAAAAGCTCTTGCCGGCGCCGTAGCGACCGACCAGAAAGCGGAAGCTTGCGCCGCCGTCGGCGATGAGACTCAAATCGGTGAGCAGGGCGCGAATCTCGACCTCGCGTCCCACGGTGATATAGGGAAGGCCGATGCGCGGGACCACGCCGCCCTTGAGCGAGTTGAGAATGACGGCGGCGACGCGCTTGGGCACGCGGGGTGCTGCGGATGCGGTATCACTCATGGTCTAGGTATCCTCTCACGTCTGCTTCGTAGTCCTCGATAATCTGCGGCCCTGCCGCGCCGAATTCAATTACGGTGTCACCCACCAGGTCAAAGAGCGCCTCGTTGATGCTATCGACGAGCATGTCCTCGCTCTGCCCCGATTGCACTACCGCCGATTCCGCCTGTACTGCGTTGTGCTCGAGCAGCGCGCGGAGATAGGCGTCTGCGGCGGGCGCGAGTTCGCTCGCGGCGTCAGTGGGCGCAGCCGCTGCGAGCGGGGGCGTCGGCGCGAGAAGCGGTGCCACGACACCAAACTGTTCGGTGGATATGGTTGGCTCGTCGGTCTCGTCCTGCCGAATGGGTGCCGCGACCGCCTCGACAATCGCGTCGGCTACGGGCTCGGCTTCCGGTTGCCCTGAGTCCGCTGCCTCGGCTTCCACAGGTGTGCCGTCCTCGCGCTCTTCATCGATCAAAAGCGCTTCGCGCGTTTGCGCAGCGGCGCTCCGAATGTGCCCCAGCTGACTCAGATCGATATCGATCTTGACGGGCTGGTGTGCGGCGTCCCACGAAAGCCATGCCACAATCTCGTCATCGATAATCTTGGCCAGATATTTGGGGACCTTTTCTTCCTTAAGGGGATGGGCGGGGTCCAGCGCCAGGCGCAGGCGTTGGTCGCAGGCGCGCATCATTTCACCGAGCTTGTTGCTCTTTTGCCTGCTGCCATGGATACGCATGCATTCCCAAAAGCCGTTTTGGCAACGGTAGATATGGATAGGATCCAGGCGGTATTCGCAGTCCTCGTGGCGCTCGGGCGCAAAGAATACGGCCGAGGCAAACATGGTGTAGGGCATGGCCGTCTCCTCCCCAAATAAACTCGCCACGATGCCGGTCTTTCGGTGCGTGTCATAGTAGCGCGCCATGCGGACATACACGGCGCATGC
>URPB01000046.1:0-16158 GCA_900549575.1 uncultured Collinsella sp. | reverse complement strand
CAACCATTAGCGAGGCTCGCCCACAACGGAGCCGGACAAATACCAGGTCTTGGCAACGTCAACGTCAACATCAACGATCTTGCCAACAAGCTGATCGATGCTGTAACCCTCGGGGATAGGCGCGTGCACAGTCTGATTCTTGGGACTCTTGCCCAGCAGGACCGCGTCGTTCTTTTTACTCGTTCCCTCAATGAGCGCCGGAACCACAGTATGAAGCTCACCCTGGTTATACTCGTATGCCGTGGTCTCGATAACCTTAACCAAGCGGTTGAAACGCTCGAGAATAACCTCATGCGGCGTAGGATCGTCAATCTCGGCAGCCGGGGTACCGGCGCGCTTGGAATAGATGAAGGTATAGGCCTGAGCATAGCGGACCGTCTCGGCAAGTGAGAACGTCTGCTCAAAGTCCTCTTCAGTCTCACCCGGGAAGCCAACGATAATGTCGGTCGAGAGCGCGATGTCGGGCATGCGGTTGCGAATGCGATCGACAAGGCCCAGATAGTCCTCGCGTGTATAACGGCGATTCATCTCTTTGAGGATCCGCGTCGAACCTGACTGGACGGCCAGATGCAGCTGCGGCATAACGGCAGGCGTCTCGGCCATGGCATCGATGGTCTCGGGCAGCAGGTCCTTGGGATGTGAAGACGTAAAGAAGATACGCTCCACACCCGTATCGCCCACGGCACGCAGCAGATCGGCAAAACGCGGCTTGCCAAACAGATCGCGACCATATGAGTTAACGTTTTGGCCCAACAGCGTAATCTCACGCACGCCCTGGCGTACCAAACCGGTCACCTCGTCGACAATCTCCTCGAAGGGGCGGCTCTTTTCGCGACCACGCACATACGGCACGATGCAATAGGTGCAGAAATTATTGCAGCCTGTCATGATGGGCACCCAAGCGTGATACTGGGTCTCGCGATGCCACGGCATGCTCATGGCGTCCGTATCCTCATGCTCATTGGCACGGATATGACGCTTACCATCAAGGAACGCCTCGGCAATGAGCTCGGCCACATGTGCGATGGAATGCGTGCCAAAAATGACATTGACATTATCGACGTTGGTGAGCAGGCCCTCGCCATCGCGCTGCGCGATGCAACCGCCAACGGCAACCACGCGCTTGCCCGAAGGCGAAGGCGGCAGGCTTTTGCAGGAATTGCACTGACCGTACAGGCGAGTATCGGCGGCCTCGCGCACGCAGCACGTCATGAAGACAACGATATCGGCATGCGCGGGATCGAGCGCCATGAGGCAGCCATACGAATCAAGCAGACCGCTCACACGCTCGGAGTCGTGCTGATTCATCTGGCAGCCAAAGGTGCGGATAAAGTAGGTTTTACCGGCAAGAATATCGCGTACGGAACGCTGGTCCATGTGCATAAGTCCTAACGATGGGGAGCGGAACGAGGCAAGCAGAAGCTATGCCACAGGCTTAACATCATCCATGACGACGTTATCCATAGCAGCTCGATTGATCTGGTGAACGTAGATAGAAAGGCGGATGGCCGTGCGCGACTCCCCGTTAATGAGGATGTCGGAGAACACGGGCGCGCAGGAAATATCAAAACCGGTTGGAATCAAAAAACCGCGCGCGATAGCAACGGCCTTAATGGCTTGGTTGACGGCACCAGCGCCGACACACTGGATGTTGACGGGTACACCATCCTTGACCATGCCGGCGATGGCGCCGGCAACGGACGCGGGCGATGATTTGCTTGATACCTTCAGGCAATCCATGAAGAAACTCCTGCATTTAAAAGTACGTTTTAACTGCAATAACTGTATCGTACCGAGTGGACTCGGTAAAGGCACTATTCCTCTTTGGCAAGATCAAAGGTCACGGTGATTCGATCACGCGAAACACGAATCTTTGGGTCGCCGCAAAGGTTGAGATAGTACCGGGCAGCAAGGTCATTAAAGTCGCGCTCCACAGCACGCGAAAACTGTGCAATGTCATCCTTGGCAATACGTAGCCCGCGACGATCCTTCGCGAGATCGACAGGAGCCGGCGCACGCGAGGACGAATCACGCTCGCGCAGCAGACGCGCGGTCACACCGCGAACGGGCTTAATCTGCCCTACCAAAATGCGATGGGCCGTGCGCTCGGACATCTCAAGACCCAAACCCGAACAGATACGGATAAAGTCCTCGGCATCAGAAGCAAGGCCTAAACGATCGACAACCGGAAGCTCGCTCTCGTCATCAATGAACAGGAGACGAGACGTATCGAGCCGGCTTGACGCCTGAGCATAAAGGGTCGCGGCAATCTCAGACGGAGAACCAAGATAGACATCGCAACCACGCAACTCTTCGAGCGCAAACTCACAAGCAGCGCGAATAATATTATGCGGACCGCGAGCACAGACATAACGTCCGTCCTCATCCTTGACGGCCTGGGGCCAGCTGGACTGATCGGCACGCTCACTGAGGCGGTTAGCCGCAACGCTCACCTTGAAGGCTGAACCAAGATCGACACCGGACGTGACCACACGGGCCTCGTCGGTGTTCTGCTTGATCGAAAACAATGCCATGCCACGACCGTGAACGCCCCAACGGTCCATCTTCATGCTCTCGAGCTTGGAGGTAACGCGGGCATCAAAGATTCGCTCTTGCATATCCTGCGGAACGCCAGAACCGTTATCCAGAAAGACAAGCGTGCGGACGCCATCTTCCTTGGTCGTGGCGAGATAGACCTTGTCGGCGCCGGCATCGCGAGCATTACGGAGCATTTCGATGACGATGTCCTCGACATGCTGAATGTCGTGCTTAGCCTGGCGCCGCTCGGCCTCCGAAACGCGGAGGCGGACATACCCCTCGCCAAGGTTCTCCTCGACGCGAAGGTTGCCCTCCCCCGACATCGACGCGATAAATGAGATGAGCTCGTTCGCGTCGCTCATGTTATTTAGCGATATCGACAGCGCGGCTCTCGCGAATCACGACGACGCGCACCTGACCGGGATACTCCATCTCTTCCTCGATCTGATGGGCGATATCGTGAGCCAGAACCGTGGACTGGGCATCGGAAATCTTGTCTGGCTGGACCATGACGTGGACCTCGCGACCGGCCTGCATGGCATAGGTACGTTCGACGCCGTCATGAGAGTTGGCGATCTCCTCGAGCTTCTCAAGACGCTTGATGTAGTTCTCGGCAGACTCGCGACGGGCACCGGGGCGAGAGGCAGAGACAGCATCGGCGGCCTGCACCAGGACATCGAGCACCGTGTTGGGGTCGACATCGGCATGGTGAGCCTCAATAGCGTGGACGATAACGGGCTTCTCGCCATAACGGCGGGCAAGCTCGGCGCCGATGACGGCATGCGGGCCCTCGACGTCGTGGTCGATTGCCTTGCCCAGGTCATGAAGCAGGCCGGCGCGCTTGGCGGTCACAACGTCCAGGCCAAGCTCGGAAGCCATCACGCCGCACAGATCAGAGACCTCGAGGGAATGCTGAAGCACGTTCTGACCAAACGAGGTACGGTAGCGCAGGGCACCAAGGGTCTTGACGATCTCGGGGTGCAGGTCGTGGATGCCGGCATCGAAGGCAGCCTGCTCGCCAGCCTCGCGCACGCGCTGCTGAACCAGGTCGGCGGCCTTGTGATACATCTCCTCGATACGGGCAGGGTGAATGCGGCCGTCGGCGATGAGGTTCTCGAGGGCGACACGGGCGGTCTCACGACGGACCGGGTCGAAGCTCGAAAGAACGACGGTCTCGGGCGTGTCGTCGATCACGAGGTTGACGCCGGAAACCTGCTCGAAGGTCCGGATGTTGCGACCCTCGCGACCGATGATACGGCCCTTGAGGTCATCAGAGGGAATGTGCACGGAGGTAACGGTGACCTCGGCAGTGTGGTCGGCAGCGCAGCGCTGAATCGCCAGAGACAGAATCTCCTGGGCGGTCTTGTGGCACTCGGCGCGAACCTGCTGCTCGGACTCGCGAATGATCGTGGCGGCCTCGTGGGTGACCTCGCCGCGAACCTTATCGAGGAGCTCCTTGTGGGCGTCCTCGCGGGTAAGGTCGGCGATACGCTCGAGCTCGGAGGTCTGCTTTGCGCAGAGCTCCTCGAGCTCACTGGAGCGCTTCTCGACCTGACCGGCCTGGCTGGACAGCTGATGCTCGCGCTTGTCGAGAGCGTCGTTGCGGCGATCAAGGGATTCCTCGCGCTGCATCACGCGGTTCTCGAGCGTACGAATCTCGTTCTTACGCTGCTTGTCCTCGGCCTCGGCGGCCTGCTTGTTCTTGATGATCTCCTCTTTAGCCTCGAGCAGAGCCTCTTTTTTGAGGGTCTCGGCCTGACGCTTGGCATCACCGATCAGGGACTCAGCCTGTGCGTGTGCCGACTGGATTTTTTCGTCGGCCTCGTGAAGACTACCCTGCTTGGCGGTGCGCATGTAGGCAATGGCGGCGATGGCACCCAAAACGATGCCAACGAGCGCTGCGATGATAGGCATGCTCACTCCTTTTTATGGATTCGTAACACAACAAAGCGAACCGTCCTTACGAACGGCTCGCGACATTTGAGTAATATGGGCGCAGCTTATGCGGGTCGGATACAGATAAACATATAAACAAACTCATCACAGATGAGCACATATCACAAAGCAAATGACAGTGTTTATCGTACGTTGAACCACAACAACTGTCAAATAAATGGCCCCAGCACGGCGGCTAAAACGCGGTGAACGGCAGGGCCACAAAACGCATACGCCTAAACCGCACATTCCTCACGTTCGGCATCGAGACGTGCCTTAACGGCATCGGCGGCGATGTGATACGAGAAGCCCTTGCCCATCAAAAACCGAACCAGTTTTTCGAATCCGCGCGTCTCTGGAACACGCCGCTTGGCGAGCAGGGCTGACGCACGCGCCAAATCGTCTTCGACGGCAAAATAGTCCTCGGGATAACCGGGAATGTCATCGAGCACGACATGACGGCGCTTGAGCTCGGTCTCGATTTTACGCTGTCCCCAACCGCGCCGCTTGCGTTCCTCGATAAAGTACGAGCAAAAGCGGTTCTCGTCTAAAAAGCGATACTCGGTGGCGCGCTCGACGGCGAAATCGATCGCGGTCTGGTGAAAGCCGTAGCGAGCCAGCTTGTCACGGACCTCGCCCGTCGCATGGTCGCGTCGCGATAGCATCTCGGTCACCATGGTAAGTGCACATTTACGCTCGACGAGCTGCACCGCCTCACGAAAGTTGTCCCAATCACAGGGAAGATCGGGGCGGTTTTTGACATACAGGCGCGCGACCCGCGCGGGAATCCAAATGGACCGCTCAAAACCGCCCTCAAGCTCACAATCGATATGTGCGCAAGGCTTTTTGGACGCATACCCGCTCGAGAACGAGGAGGCCGCCTTCTTATCGGGAAAGACGACCGTGGCCTCGGTCACCGTATACGACATGAGCGTAACCGCTACTCGTCGTCATCATCGAGCATGGCGGAACCATCGATGGCGTAAAGCTCGTCAAACTCCTCAGGCGCAGGCTGATCGGTCAGCTCGACCTCGGATGGAGCATCGTCGTCAAACTCAAGCCCGCAGGCAAGGCGGACCTTATGCTCAATCTCGTCGGCGCAATCGGGGTGTTCGCGCAGGAACGCCTTGGCGGCCTCGCGACCGTTGCCGAGCTTGTCCTCGCCATAGGCAAACCAGGAGCCCATCTTCTTGCAGATGCCGCACTCGACAGCCATGTCCAGAATCGAGCCCTCCTTAGAGATGCCCGTACCGTACATGATGTCAAACTCAGCAGAACGGAACGGAGCTGCCACCTTGTTCTTAACGACCTTGGCGCGCACGCGGTTACCGATAACCTCATCCTTAAGCTTAATGCTGTCGATGCGGCGAATGTCGATACGCACCGAAGAGAAAAACTTAAGGGCGCGGCCGCCCGTCGTGGTCTCGGGGTTGCCGAACATGACGCCGATCTTCTCACGCAGTTGGTTAATGAAGATGCACGTCGTGTTGGACTTGGACAGCGAGCCGGCAAGCTTGCGGAGCGCCTGGCTCATCAGGCGAGCTTGCAAGCCGACCGTGGTATCGCCGATCTCTCCCTCGATCTCGGCACGCGGGGTCAGCGCGGCGACGGAGTCGACGACGATGGCATCGATGGCGCCGGAACGCACGAGCATGTCAACAATCTCGAGCGCCTGCTCACCCGTATCGGGCTGGGAAATCAGTACCTCGTCGATATCCACGCCAATGCGCGCTGCATACGTGGGATCGAGCGCGTGCTCGGCATCGATAAATGCCACCACGCCACCCATTGCCTGGGCCTCGGCCAGGATCTCGAGCGAAAGCGTCGTCTTACCGGAGGACTCAGGACCGTAAATCTCGACGATACGGCCGCGCGGCACACCGCCGATACCCAGAGCGGCATCGAGTGCCAGAGCGCCCGTGGGGATGGCCTCAACCTCAAGCTCGGGGCCGCCGTCACCATACCTCATGATGGAACCCTGGCCGAATTTCTTCTCGATCTCGGCCTTGGTGGTGGCGATCATCTCATCGCGCTCTTTACCCGTCGTGCGAGCATGAACGGTACGTACGGGACCTGAATTCTTGGCCATGAATAGCCCTCCTCTTAACAACCTGCATCGATAATAAACGAACGGCTGTTCGTGGTCAACCGTTCAGGCCAATCATATGCAGGCAGTCTTTCCAAAACCAAACCAAACGCCGACCAAACACTGACCAAATGCTTGACCACAAAGGGCCAAATAAGAGCAAAGAAGGCGAGAATACATCTATAACCAGCACAAACGCTAAATTTGTCAGAGGTCCCTATCTCCACAATTAAGGGGCCCGGAGGCCCCTTAAAACACGTCTATTCCATAGAATCGAGCACGCAAACAATGCGACCCAGTGCCTCCGCGACCGCATGGGCACGAACACACGAACGGTCGCCCTCATAGTGGCAACGCACAGAGTCCACGACCGGCACGCCCCCATCGGCGGAACGATACGCCCAGCCAATATAGAAAGTGCCAGCCGGATCGTCCTCAGTGCCACCGCTGGGGCCGGCATAACCCGTTGCGCTCACTGCAATATCGCTCTGGTACAGCTCCAGCGAACCCACCGCCATCTCACGCGCAGTCTGATGCGACACCGCGGTATAGCGGTCGAGCGTCTCCTGCTCAACACCAAGAACGCGATGCTTAATCTCATCGCAATAGGTCACCGCACCGCCACGCAGCACCGCCGAGGCGCCCGGGATATCGGCAATCGTCGATGCGATCATACCCGCCGTCAGCGACTCAGCCGTCGAAACCGTCACGCCCCGAGCGCTCGCGCGCTCGACAATATCGCGCGCCAGCTCCTCGTTGTGTGCGGAAATCTGCTCAAAAGAGTCCGTCATACCCACCAGGACCTAGACCGAAAAGACGATCTTGCGGCAGTTCCAGAAGTACTGGGCGCCCGAGATAACGGTCAGGACAACGGCAACGGCGTACAGGAAGCGCGACACCGAGTAGATGCCGAGCGTCAGCGCCACCGGGCCAAGGTGCAAGCCGGCCATCGCAAAAACGCACAGGTAACCGCAGATGGAGACCATCGTGGTTGCCGTCTTGTACTTGCCGAGCTTATCGGCCGCAACGACCACGCCGGCCGCACTCGCAACCATGCGTAGGGCGCTCACCAGCAGCTCGCGGAACAGGATAATGAACACGGACCACACGGTCACCGCGTCAAAATCCAAAAACAGCAGCAGGGCCGAGAACACCAGCAGCTTATCGGCGATAGGATCCAAGAACTTACCGAAGTCGGTGATCTCGTTGCGCGAGCGCGCCAGATAACCGTCGACCTTATCGGTGCACGACAGGATCACATACAGAATGAAGGCAGCGGCGGCGAGCGGGCCGTCAAAGATGCTCCAATCCGTACCGGCAACACTCGTGTGAGACAGAGCCGAGACGATCATGAACACCGGGATAAAGACGATGCGAACGCACGTCACGATGTTGGCGGGCGTCCAGACACTCGTCAGTTCCTTATTGCTCTCGTTTGCCACGACGCTCTCCTACTCCACAACATGACCGATAAGCTCATAGCAGAAGCTATCGGTAAACTCGACGGTCAGAATATCGCCCACGGACGCCTCGCTGGCGTCCAGATGCACCGCGCCATCGGAATCGGGCGCCTGGAACCAAGCATGGCCGATCAGCTCGGCGCCATCCTCGGTCTCTTCGATACCGTCGACGATTACCTGGGCGCGCTCGCCCACATGGGCGGCGGTGGCGGCAAAACCGAGCGACTCGGCCAGGTCCATGGCCTCCTGGGCGCGCTCGAGCTTAACCTCCTCATCGACCTGGCCCTCCATCTTGGCGGCCAGGCTACCTTCCTCACGCGAGTAGGCAAAGACACTCGTGTAGTCAAAGCCGACGGTGTCCATAAAGTCGATAAGATCGCGGAACTCGTCGTCGGTCTCGGTCGGGAAGCCGACCATGGCCGTGGAACGAATCACGATGCCGGGGATGCGCTCGCGAAGGTCGCGGAACAGATCCTCGAGCTCCTGGCGTGAACCGGAGCGACGCATGGCCTTAAGAATGCGCGCGTCGCAGTGCTGCACGGGGATATCGATATAGGGCAGCACCTCGGGCGTATCGCGAATCGTCTCGATGAGTTCGTCAGTCATGCCCTCGGGCTGCAGATAGAGCACGCGGACCCAGACGTTGTGCGGGCGTACGGCCTCGGCGACGGCACGCAGCAGCTGCGCCAGATTGCGCGGCGAGCCATCGGCGACGTCCTCGTCGGCAAAGTCGGTACCCCAGATGCCCGTGTCCTGGCCGATCAGCACGATCTCGCGCACACCGCCGGCAACCAGGTCGCGCACCTCGGAGATGATGCTCTCGGCATTGCGCGAATGATAGCGGCCGCGGATGTAGGGAATCATGCAGAAGCTGCAGAAGCGGTTGCAGCCATCGGAAATCTTGACGTAGGCGACAGCACCCTCGACGGTACGTTTGACCTGCGGGATATAGGCTGCAATCTCACGCTCGACACCCAGCACGCCATCGATGACCGCCACGATGCCGTCTTCCTCGTCGGCCTTCACAAAGGCAGCGACCTCGGGCAGCTCGTCAGGCAGGTCATCGCCATAGCGCGACGGCACGCAGCCGCACATGACGATGGGGCAAGAACGAACGCCGTCCTGAACCTCGTTGGCGAGCTCGAGCGTGGTCTCGATGCTCTCGGACGTTGCGGAGGCGAGGAACGAACATGTATTGACGATGGCGATATCGGCATCCTGCGGGTCGAATGCCTCCTCGTAGCCCGCGGCGGTCAAAAGAGAACGCATGCGGTCGGTGTCAACCTCGTTCTTAGCGCACCCGAGGGTGATGTAGAGCACGGAGCCCAACGGTGTATCCATGTTGGAGAGCGGTCCTTTCGATTGATATTAGCGGTAGTTGGTGAACTGCAGCGGCTGGCCGTAGTCCTGGTCGCGCAGGAACTGGATCACGGTCTGCAACGCGTCCTTCGAAGCAGAGGAAACACGCAGTTTGTCGGCCTCGATGGTCACCTTGACCTTGAGCTTTTGGTCCTTGATGTCCTTGTTGATCTTCTTGGCGGTCGCCTGGTCGATACCCTCGACGATATGGCCGAGCACGCGCACGGTGCCGCCCGACGCCGCCTGCGGAGCATCCCACGAGACAGCCTTGAGGTCGATGCCGCGCTTGATGAGCTTGGAGCTCAACACGTCGATAATCTGTTTGGAGACAAAGTCGGCCGGGGCGTTGATCGTAAAGAGCTTGTCGCCCTTCGAAAGCTCGATCGTGGCGCCAGAATCCTTAAGGTCATAGCGCTGGGAAATCTCGCGCGTGGTCTGCTGGAAGGCGTTGTCGACCTCTTGCATGTTGACCTCGGACACGACGTCGAAGCTGGAATCTTTAGCCATGATGTTTCCTTTCGCGTACGAGCGGCTTAGTAGCTATCGTACGAATAGTCGGTAGAATCGGTGGGCGTCTGACCGTCAGTTGCGGTATCGGCGCCATCCGTGGACTGGGCATCGGTACCGTCGGTGGTATCGGTACCATCGGTGGTGTCGGTACCATCAGAACTTTCACCATTCTCGGAATCAGTCGTCTCCTTCTTGGGAACGGTGATCGTCACACGCGCCACGCCCGAGGTCTTGGTATCGTAACGAACCTTTTCACCGTTCTTGGTAACGGTGACATCGGAAGGCTTGGACGTGGTGATCTCGATCGAGGACTCGGGCGTGTACTCCTGCTCAAAGGGGCCAGTCGCCTGGGCGCCATAGACCGACTTGCCGTCGACCTTGACCTCAATCCACGCGGTCTTTCCCTTGGCAACGGAGACCTTGACCTTCGTTACCTCGTTCTCTTCCTTTTTAGCCGTCGTCTTGGTGGCGTCCGAATCGGTCGACTCATCCGTCGCCTCATCGGTGTCTTCGTCCTCGTCGACCGTTTCGGTCTTCTTAGAAGACTTCTTGGTCGTCGTCTTGGTAGCAGCGGGCGTCTCGGGCGTGGTCTCGGGCGTCGAAGATGCGCAGCCACGCAGAAGCACCACGATGAGCACAATCAACAGCAGCGCAACGGCACCGATGCCGGCGTAGATGATACGCGGATCGAGCCCGTTGTTTTGAGGAGTACGTGACCCGCCGCGTCCACGGCCGGAACTGCTGCGGCCGCCTCCCTGAGGCATACGACCGCGATTGCTATCGGGACGGCCGCGATAGCCGCCCTGGCCCTGAAGGCTGCGTTGACCCGAGCGGGGCGCAAGCTCACCGCGGCATTGATAGCCACGCTGGCCCGAACGCGGAGCCGAAGAGCGCTGGCCATACGGCTGTGATTGAGAGCGAAGACGCGGCGTCACCTGCGTGGTATCGGCATCCGCATAGCCACCGCGAGAGCGTCCGGCGGAGGCACCACGGTAACCGCGATCGGAATAGCCGCCGTCGCCGTAGCCGGCACGAGGGTCACGCGCTACACCGCGGGCAGCGGGAAGTGCACGGTCCTCGGGCATCGGCGTACTGCGGAACCGGTCACGCTGTGAGCGAATCTCCTCGCCCGAACCCGTCTCGGTAATATAACCGGCCTGCTGAGGACGCTGTCCATAGCGGGTCGAACGACCGCCCTGAACCATCAGGAAGCGCCCGTTATCGACCGAGGAGCGCGAATTGACGTAGCCGGCGGCGTCCTGAAAACGACCGCCCTGCTGCGACGTCTCGCGCTCGTATGCCATCAGCTCGTCAAAGTAGGCATTGACGACCTCGCGCGGATTGAGGCCCAAAAAGCGAGCATAGCTCGAAATCATGCCCTGCGCATAGCCGCGCGGCGGCATCGAAGCAAAGTTACCGGTCTCGAAAAACTCGATGATCTGCGGCCTGATTTTGATGGTGTTGGCGACCTGCTGAATGGAAAGGCCCATTCGGCGACGCTGCTCGAGCAGCATGTCACCAAAGCGTGCAGCCATCAGAATCCTCCAAACTCACGATCTTCACGTGCCATCTCGGCGTCGACAGATTCCAGCGCGGCAAGCCCCTCCTCGTCCAACAGGACCTCGCGCGGCTTGGAACCGTCGGGCGGGCCGACGACACCCTTTTCTTCCAGCATGTCCATAATACGCCCGGCACGCGCATAGCCAACCTTCAGACGACGTTGCAGGCCAGATGTGGAGCCAAGCTGCGATTCCACCACAATATGGGCGGCTTCCCAAATGAGCGGATCATCGTCTTGCGGCTCGGCTACTCCGGTGCGGACAATGCCGCCGCCACCAGCCATGGACATGGAAGCGGGCGCCACGGCGGACAGAATCTCCTCGTGGTAGTCGGGCTCACTCTGCGACTTGACGAACTCGACAATCTCGTTGATCTCATCATCCGAGACAAAGCAGCCCTGGATACGGCGGGGCTTGCCCCAGTCGACCTTGGAGAACAACATGTCGCCCAAACCGGTGAGCTTCTCGGCGCCCATCTGGTCGATGATGACGCGCGAGTCGATGCCCGTGGCGACGTTAAAGGCGATACGGTTGGTGATGTTGGCCTTAATGAGGCCCGTCACCACGTTGGAGCTGGGGCGCTGCGTGGCAACGATAAGGTGAATACCGGCGGCACGGCCCAGCTGTGCAATACGCACGATCGAGGCCTCGACATCCTTACCGGCGACCATCATCAGGTCAGAGAGCTCGTCAATGATAATGACAAGGTAGGGCATCTTTTGCGGCGGATTGTCGTAATGCTCAAACTCGCCAGCAGCCTGCTTTTCGTTGTAGGTCGAGATCTTACGCACGTTGAGACGCTCGAAGACCTTCAGGCGACGCTCCATCTCGGACACAGCCCATTGCAGAGCGCTCGCGGCCTGCTTGGGCTCGGTCACCACGGGCACATAGAGATGCGGCAGACCGTTATAGCCCGCAAGCTCGACGCGCTTGGGGTCGACCATGATCAGGCGAACGTCCTCGGGAAGGGCGCGCATGAGCAAGGTCGTGATGATGGAGTTGATCATCACCGACTTACCAGAACCGGTCGTACCGGCAATCAACAGGTGAGGCATCTTGGCGAGGTCGGCGACAACCGGCGTGCCCTCGGCGTCGCGGCCGATGGCGAGCTCGAGCGGACCGCCCTTCACATAGGGCAGCACGTCGCCCAGATTGACGTTCTGGCGCTTGCGGTTGGGAATCTCGATACCAACGAGAGAGGTGCCGGGGATCGGGGCAAAGATACGAACCGACTGGGCGGCGAGCGAAAGCGCAATATCGTCCTCGAGGCTCGAAATCTTGCTCACGCGCTCGCCCTCGCCAGGTTGCAGCTTAAAGGTCGTCACCGTGGGGCCGGCGATCCAGCCGACCACGCGGGCACTGCGGCCAAACTCAAGCAAGGTGGATTGCAGTGACTCAGCGGTCTGCTCCAGCTCCTTATCCGAAGACGCGGCAGAAGCCGACTGCGGGTTGGCATGTAGGATTTCGAGCGGCGGAAGCTTGAGGCCGTCCTCTTCTTCGCCCTCGTTATCTGCGGCGCCGCCGTCCGCTCCCCCATCACGAGCCGCAGCCGATTCGACAGCACTCGTGGCAGGCGCATCGGCAACCTTGGGATGCTTTAAGAAGTCGGGAATCTGAGGTGCGGCCGAAACAGGGTTCACGGCAAACGGCGGCTCGGACTCGTCAACCTTGTCCGGATCGTCCTCCATCGAAAGCTGTCCGGTGACCTGGCCGCGCTTTGCATGGCGACGCGGCAGCAAAGTTGTCTTTGAGGTCTCAATCGGAGCCTCGTCGTCCTCGTCATCGCCCTCGGTGAGCTCAATCTCGCTATCGGACCAAGACGGGTCGGGCTCACTCGTATTGAGCTTGGGAACCGTCTTGCCCTTCTTGGTATGACGGCGCGGCAGCAGCGTGGTCTTGGCCCGCTCGGCTTCAACCGACTCGGATACGTCGACAAACGGGTCATCGTCCTCGTCGTCATCCAAAACCGGGTCGACATCGCCACCCATGACCGTGGTCACCGCGGCGTCAGTCCCCTTCTGGCGCAAAATGCTCAGGTGCGGACGAGCGACGCCGGGAACAGACAGGGCCTCTTCATCGCCCCACGGGCTCGCATTGACATCGGCACGTCGACGCTCGGCAAAATCGGCAGCGCGATCGCGTGCGGAGCGCAAAACGCCACCCACCGAAAAGCCGATAATGACCAAACCAACGACGACAAGCCCCAGCAAGACAACCATGGCGATAGGTTTACCCAAGGCGTTTTGCAAGGCACTTGCGATAAAGGCGCCAATGTAGCCGCCCGACACGGAAAGGTTCTGCGGCGTAAACATAAGGTCGCACGAATCGCTCGTGCCCGGCACCATCAGCGAAAGAATGGAGACGACGGCGATAAAGACCAAGGCGCCGCCCGCAACAGAGCGCACGTTGAGCGGCGAGTCCTCACCCAAAAAGAGCGTGGCGGCAAACAGCAAGATGACGATCGGCAGCACGTAGGCGCCCAGACCAAAGCCCAGGTGGTAGAAACCGGCAACCGCAGCCGTCACGGGCGCTGTTGCCGGAGAGATCACGGCAATGAAGGACGCGATCGCCAAAACGGCGATGACCACACCGGCGATATCGCGATTGGCCGAAGGCTCGACCAGGGGCTCAAACTCATCAAACTCGGACTCGTGGCCCTTATTGGCACGCAGATGGGAACCGGCACCCTTAGCAGATGCCGGTTGGTTATTGGCCTTATTGCCTTTGGCGTTTTGTGCAGATCCGCGCGCCAAACTAAACCTCCATGACGACCGGGATGATCATCGGACGGGTGCGCGTACGGCTCCAGATAAAGTTAGAGAGCGAATCGCGCACGGCCTTGCGAATGGCATCGGAACCGCTGCTGGTAAAGCTAAACTTACCCTTCTCGATCGTCTTCATAATGGACGCGGAGGCATCCTCGGAGAACTGGTCGTCGATGGCAAACGAGACGCCGCGGCCCGAGAACTCGATGGCCTCGATCTTCTTGTGTTTGAGGGAGACGATGGCAACGGCCGTGACCATACCGTCGTTGGCGAGCTTCTGGCGATCGCGCAGGACGATGGGGTCGGTATCGCCGATACGCAGGCCGTCGACGTAAACGACACCGGACTCGACGGGCGTACCGCGCTTGACGATACCACCGCGCATCTCGAGCGTGTCGCCGTTATCGAGGATAAAGATATGATCGTCCTTGATGCCCATCTTGCGGGCCAGCTGCGCATGGGCGCGCAGATGCACGGCCTCACCGTGAACCGGCATAAAGTACGTGGGCTTGGCCATGGCCATCAGGAGCTTGAGCTCCTCCTGGCTACCGTGACCCGAGACGTGGACGAGAGCGCGGTTCTTATCCCACACGTCGCAGCCGAGCTTGGCCAGGCTGTTGACGACCTGCTGGACGGCCTTCTCGTTGCCAGGAACAGGAGTTGCCGAAAGGATAACGGTATCGCCCTCGTGGATGGAGAGCGTCTTGTGCTCGCCATTGGCCATGCGGGACAGGGCCGACAGCGGCTCGCCCTGCGAACCGGTGCACATGACGACAATCTTATCGTCGGGCAGGTTATCGATATCGAAGGCATCGATGATATCGGCGTCATCGATGTTGAGGTAGCCCAGCTCACGCGCCACGCGGGTGTTCGTGAGCATGGAGCGACCGGTCACAACGACCTTACGGCCGCACTTGCGGGCGGCATCGCAGATCTGCTGCAGACGATGGATGTGGCTCGAGAACGACGCGACGAACACGCGACCCGGGGCGTTCTTGATGGCGTGCAACAGGTTGGGACCAACCTCGGCCTCGGACTTGGTAAAGCCGGGAACCGTGGCATTGGTGGAGTCGGAAAGCAGCAGGTCGATGCCCTGCTTGGCAAAGCGGCTGATAGCGGCATAGTCGGGCGTAACGCCATCGATGGGCGTCTGGTCGAGCTTAAAGTCGCCGGTGTGCATAACGGTGCCCTGATTGGTGCGGATGAACACGCCCAGAGCGCCGGGGATGGAGTGCGTCATCGAGAAGAAGTCGAGCGAGATGCCGCCGAGGTTGACATGGCTGCCGCCCTTGACCTCGCGGAACTTGGGTGCGCGGATGCGGAACTCAGAAAGCTTGCCCTCGATAAAGCCAAGCGTCAGCTTGCTCGAGAAGATGGGCACCTTGTTGTTGAGGTCCTGCAGCAGGTACGGAAGCGAACCGGTGTGGTCCTCGTGGCCGTGAGTAACGATGATACCGCGGAGCTTCTCCTCGTTCTCCAGAACATAGGTGTAGTCGGGAAGCACCAGGTCGATACCGGGCTGGGAGTCATCCGGGAACATAAGACCGGCGTCGACGAGCACCATGTCGTCGCCGCACTCGAAGACCGTCATGTTCTTGCCGATGCCATCAAGGCCGCCGAGCGGGATGATCTTCAAGGGAGATGATTTTTTAGCTGCCATAGGTTAGTGTGGTTTCCTTTCTTCGAAACGGGTCTGGAACAACCGACGGGGCGCTTCTGGCAAACCGACCGTCGGGAACGTACAAACATGCATCGCAGAATCGATGCAATAACTACAGTATGATACCCATTTGCACAACAACAGACCACCCATGCATCAAAGCCCCATCTGAACTGGTCTATCCCGCCGGTTTCCCGTGGGGCGGGCACTGATGAAGTTTATCGCGAGTTCCGCACGAACAGGAGGCCACTTAATGTGGCCTCCGTCGTGAGCAGGACTGTAGAGC
>URPB01000045.1:0-16158 GCA_900549575.1 uncultured Collinsella sp. | reverse complement strand
CATGCCTTGCCTTTTGAATGACAAATTGTCGCTCTGGGCGGCGCGCAGCGTCGAGCCGTTACGCGGGTTGGTAAACCCGCGTAACTAAACACGCTCCGCGATCTCGTGGATCAGATAGTCGGTCTTTTCCCAGCCCAGGCACGGGTCGGTGATCGACTTGCCAAAGACGCCGCCGTCGACCGGCTGGTTGCCATCCTCCAGGTAGGACTCGATCATAAAGCCCTTGACCAGTTTGGAGATGGATTCGTTGCGGCGACAGCTGTCGAGCACTTCCTTGCAGATGCGATACTGCTCCAGCGGGCGCTTGCCCGAGTTGTCATGGTTGCAGTCGATAACCGCCGCCGGGTTGGCGTAGCCGGCGTGCTCGGTATAGCGCTCGGCAAGGCGCTCCAGGTGCTCGTAGTGGTAATTGGGGTAAGTGCGACCGTCGAGACCGATGTAGCCGCGCATGACGGCGTGCGCGAGCGGGTTGCCGTCGCACTCGACCTCCCAGTTGCGGAAGATAAAGCTCTGGTGCGCCTGGGCGGCGTAGATGGAGTTGAGCATGACGGTAGTGGAACCGGCTGTAGGATTTTTCATGCCCACCGGCACCGAAATGCCGCTCGACACCAGACGGTGCTCCTGGTTCTCGACCGAACGCGCACCCACGGCGACGTAGCTCAACAGGTCGACGAGGTACTGGTAGTTGGACGGGTAGAGCATCTCGTCGGCAGTGAAGAAGCCAGTCTCCTCGATGACGCGCAAGTGCATGTGGCGAATGGCCTTAACGCCTTCGAGCAGATCGTCGGGCGCCTCGGGATCGGGGTTGTGCAGCAGGCCCTTGTAACCGGTGCCCTTGGTGCGCGGCTTGTTGGTGTAGACGCGCGGGATGATGATGAGCTTGTCCTTGACCTCCTCGGCGGTTTTGGCCAGGCGGTTCATGTACTCGAGGACCGAGTCCTCGCGGTCGGCAGAGCACGGTCCGATGATGAGCACCTTGCGCGCGTCCTCGCCGGTAAAGACCTTGGCGACCTCGGCGTCGAATGCCTGCTTCTTAGCAGTAAGCTCAGCGGACAGCGGCATTTCCTCGCGGATCTCCATGGGGATCGGCAGCCTGCGTTTAAATTCCATGGCCATGCGGGGCCTCCTCAATCAAAGAAGTCTAAGCTTGAATCGTCGAATGCTCGGCATTATCCGCTGTCGCACGCTAAAGTGCAAGCACGACCAACCAAAAAGGGAATGGATAACGCGCGGGTCGCTTACCACGAGAGTGGATAATCTCCCGTTTTTGGCCTAGGATCGCGCTGAAAGTGGGAGATTATCCACTCTCGTCGAGCAAGCGTCCGAAAATCCTCGCTCGTGGCCCCTTTTCCTCCGTCCCCGAGGGAACGGGACTCGTCTGCCGAATGATTGATGCGGCGACGGCGCGCCCATGTCACACTCAGAGGTGGCCTGACCCACCTTGGAAGGAGCCTCCATGAGCCTTGACAACGTAACCCTGCGCGCCGCCACGCTCGACGACCTGGCTGGCATCGCCGCCATCTACAACCAGCTGTGGTGCAACACGCTGCGCAACCGCGGTGACGTCGAAGCTGCCGATTTCTGCGCGCGCTTTAACATCACCATGCAGCTACAGCGCTCACCTATCGCGCTTGTCGCCGAGGCCGAGGGCCGCATTATCGCCGCCTGCTGCATCGGCATCTTCGAGGACGGCAAGCCGCGTACCAATCCCACGTGGGTGCCCTGCTACGACGAGATGTTCGCCCAGGCAACCGAGATGGCAAAGACCGCCGACGCCAAGCTCGAGGGCTCGCTCTTTGGCGACAGCCGCGAGAAGGCCACGGCCGACCGCTTTGCCGCCACGGGCAATGAGTATGCCCAGGGCTCATCATCATCGTGCCCGAGTGGCAGGGCAAAGGGCTCGGCCGCGCGCTCATCGACCTTGCCCGCGCCGAGCTCGCCCGGGCAGGCTGCACCAAGTTCTTCCTGATGAGCGACTGCAACTCTGACTGGCAGTTCTACGAGCACCTCAACATGAAGCGCATCCTAGAAGATCACAGCCAAGACACCGGCGACGGCTTTATCGTCTACATGTACGGAGGCGACACGCAGGATTAGCCTGTGTGCCGCCTCATGGGCTTTCTCCAAGACAGCCCAAACCGGTCAGCCATACCAAATAGAGACCTGCCAAAAAGGGACAGGTTTATTTTGGCAGGTTTTATCTGGGAAAACACCAAGGCCGCCGCGAGGGAACTACTTTCCCTCGCGGCGGCCTTCTAACAGCAAAAACCAAGTGAGTAGATTTTTTGCAGGAATCCGAGCACACGCCAAATCGCCACAGCGCTGACCTGCAGTTTTACCGAGCATTTGTCGCGATGTGCTCGGTAAATCCAAAAAAGTCTACTCACTTGCATCTGAGGCGCACCGGATCGGCAAAAAACCGCCGCGAAAGGGATCCGGACCCTTCGCGGCAGTTGTTAATACGCCGAACTTGTTATCGTAAAAGCCAATCACGCGCCGAAACCACACTACAGTCTTTCGACTCATACGTTGAGTCCACGCGGGCCACAACATAGCGCGCATCTTTTGCAATGTCGATCTCATCGCATACAGTCTGTAGATGGCGGGCGTACTTATCGTGATACGTTCTGGATGATTTTATTTCGATAGCCTTGGGACTCCCTGAGTTTGTACAGTCGAGCAAATCGATTTCACGCTTGCTGTCGTCCCTATAGAAATACAGCTCGGGATTCTCGCCCACGTTGAGATGGCTCTTCGCCGTTTCGGAAACGATGAGGTTTTCGAAAACGGCCCCCAGATAAGGGCTCTCCAATAGTTGCTCCAGTGATCCAATTTTGAGCAAGTAGCAGAGCAGCCCCGTGTCGTAAAAATAGAGCTTGGGCGTTTTAGTTAGACGCTTCTTGGCATTTGCATAATAGGGCTGCAGCGAAAACGTCAGGTAGCTCTGCTCCAGAATGGACAACCAGCTTTTAATGGTCGATACGCTCACGCCCGTATCTCGAGAAAGCGAGGATATATTGATGAGGGCACCGACGCTCTGAGCAATTATGGACAGAAACTTATGAAACTCCGCCTTATTGCGCACATCAAGCAAGCCCACAACATCGCGCTCAACATAGGTATCGATATAGCTGGGAAAATAAACCGAGGACGGCATTCCGGCGGAACGCAGGCGAGGGTATCCCCCTTCGAGCGCGAACAAATCCACTTCCAGCTGCCCCTGCTGGCCCCTCTCCGCTTCTCGAAACGATAATGGCAGCAATTTTAAGATCCCGACTCGCCCGGCAAGAGACTGCCCGATGCTTTTCATCATCAAAAAGTTTTGCGAGCCTGTAAGGATGTATTGACCGGCGTCTCCCCGCTCATCCGAAACAACCTGGATCATTGAAAACAAATCCGGGGCGTATTGCGCCTCATCGATGATGAGTCCGCCCTTTCGGTTGCGGATAAAACTCACCGGATCCTCCAAGGCCGCGCGCCTCGTTTGAGGGTCCTCAAGCGTGACGTAGGAATAGTCGGGAAAGGCATGCCGAACCAGCGTAGACTTACCACTCTGCCTAGGCCCTGTCAACGACACAACAGGAAACCAGCCTGCCATGCGAATGAGCAACTCATGCAAATCCCTGTTAATGAACTCAGCCATATCAACGCCCCTTATTACGCTGTTACCATAATCGAATAGTTTCATTCTCCATAATCTTATAGTAGCGTTTACCATAATCTTATAGTAACCCAGTTCAAAAGCATTATTTATAGAGCCGAAATCTCAGACCCTAAATAACAAAAGCCACCACAATGGGGGCTGTCCCCATTGTGGTGGCTTGCAGGCGAGTTAACTTGTTCGACTATCGTACGCCAGCCATGTCCGAGCCTAGAGCGTGGCAAGGCGCTTGGACTCGTGCGCGGCGAGCGCAATGGAGATGATGCCAGTAATGGCATCGGCCACCACCAGGGCGATCCACACGCCCTCGACACTCATCATGTTGCCGAGGAGGTACATAAGCGGCACCGAGCAGATCACATAGCGAAGCAGGCCCGTAAACGTGGCGACACCCACCTTCTCGACCGCCTGGAAATACATCGACATGGTCATGGCAAGATAGCCCAGGGCAACAGCCAGGATGACAGTACGCGTGGCGTTGGCGGCAACCTCAACGAGCGCAGGATCGCTGCCGGCAAAGAAGGCGCACACCGGGGTGGCGGCAAGCCAGAGCGCGACGGTGACCAGCGCCAGCGTCACAACCTGGTACTTAAGCGTGCAGGAGAGCGTCTCCTTAAGGCGTGCCCAAGCCTTTGCGCCGGCGTTGAAGGCAGCGATGGGCTGCAGACCGTAGGAGAAGCACTGGGCAACCATCATGGTAATGTAGAGGATGTAGCCGTTGATCACGCCAAAGGCTGCGATGTAGAGCGAGCCCATGTCGCCGCCGAGCGAACCCAAAAGCGAGTTGGCAACGGTATTAAAGATAAAGGTCGCACCCTGGACCAGGAAGAACGGGAAGCCGATCTTGAAGATCTGGCCGCAGATGGCGAGGTCGAGCTTAAGGTCGGCCAGGCTAATCTGGAGCTGGGACTTTTTGCCCCCGATGAACCAGAAGATACCGATGGCCCAGATACCGATGGAAAGCCCGTAGTACACGCCGGCGCCCATAACGCCAAACTTGAGCACAAACGTGGAAAGCGCGAGCCAACAGATGGCGACGATGGCCGAAACGGTCATGAGGTTGGCCTGGATCTGAACCTTCTCGTCCACACGCATCACAGCGGTGATCATCTGGCCAATGACCGTGAGCGGCAGCAGCACGGCGAAGGTGCGCACGCCGGCAACGGTATCGGCCATGATGTCGGGCGTGGCGCCAAAGAATGTGCAGATGGGCTCGGTAAACACTGCCATCACCACAGCAAGCAGCACACTCACGATCGTGGTGAGCCAAAAGCCCTGGCTAAAAGCCTTGCTTGCGCCCTTGATGTCGCCGGCACCCAAAAGGTTGCCCACCACGGCGGGCACGCCGGTGCCAAACAGGTTGCCAAAGGCCAGGTTGATGTACTCGACCGACATAATGATCGAGACACATGCCAGGCCGTGGGCACCTAGGCCCCAACCCATCACGAGGCCCTCAAGGACCACCATGATGATCTGGGCGAGCATGCCCTGGCCGGTGACGATGGTGTACTTACGCACCAGACCGGGAATCGGTTGGGAGGCGAGCTCGCGCTCCTCCTCCACGGCAGCGGTTACTTCTTCTGCCATTGTTCTCCCCTTTCCTTGAGAGAGTAGTGCTGAATGGATGTCAGGCGGCTGACAACTGGCACCAAGCCGCCCAATCAAACGATGGCGCTATGCCTCAAAGACCACCTTGCCGGCGATCATCGTGAGGGCTGCGGTAGCCTCGAGCACCTCGGCCGGCTCGCAATCAAAGAGATTGCGGTCGAGCACGCAGATATCTGCCTGTTTGCCGCACGCGAGCGTGCCGATGCGGTCCTCGACATGCATGGCGTAGGCGCTGCCATAGGTGTAGGCGCGCAGAGCCTCGGCCATGGTAATGCGCTCCTGGGGGAACCAGCCCTCAGGGTTGGAACCGTCCTCGAGCATGCGGAAGACCGCGCCGTACACCTCCTCCATGGGCTCCAAGCCCACAACGGGGAAGTCACTGCCCAGGTGCACCACGGCTCCGCTGGCAAGCAGGCTATGCAGGGGCCACGAAAGCGCGGCACGCTCGGGACCCACGGCTTCGTCCTTGGCAAGGTCAGCCATATCGAGCAGCATGTGCCACGGCTGCATGCCGGGGCAGACGCCGAGCTCGGCATAACGCGGCATATCCTCGGGTTGAACCGTCTCGTTGTGCTCCATGGAGTGGCGACAATCCCGCTTGCCATGCAAGCGCTCGCCCTCCTCAAAGCAATCGAGCACAAAACGCACCGAGCGATCGCCGATTGCATGGATGCGCGTGTCAACGCCCCATTCCTGCGCCCTCAGGATGGCAGCACGGATGCGCTCCGGCTCCTCCGCGGGCTCACCACAGGTGTCGGGTGCGTTGCTATAGGGTTCAAGCATCCAGGCGGTATGGTCGGAGCACACACCATCAAGGAACTGCTTAAAGCCGTGCCACTCCACCTGCGTACCCGGGAAGGCGTATTTCTCCTTGATCTGCTCGAGCGTCAAGGACTCGTTTTCGAACAGGTCGGTGTACAGGAACACGCGCAGCGGCAAGTCGCCCTTGGCATTAAGACCTGCCAACACCGCATACGGGTTTTCCATGCTCACAAACGTAGGATTGACCATGCCGACCGTAGTGATTCCCAGGGCATTGGCGCGCCGGGCGGTTTTTGCAAACGACGCGTCAACAACCTCGGGCGCTGGGTCGTAGACCTCGTCCATAAAGAAGGCGCCGGCGTTGTTGGAAAACACGCCCGTCAGATTGCCGTCGGCATCCTTAAGGATCTTGCCGCCTGCGGGATCGGGCGTCTGCGAAGTTACTCCCACCTTGTTGATGGCGCAGGTATTGGCACTAAAGGTATGCAAGTCAACCTGCTGCAGAAATACCGGGCGGTCGGAGATGTACTCATCGATCATCGCGGCCGTGGGCATCTCGGGGACATCCCACTGGAACTGGATAATCTGGCAGCCCAGAATCCACTCGTTATCGGGATGGTCGGCCGCAAACGCCACGACACGTTCCATCGCCATCTCAAAACTGGTGCAGTCGATGAGGTTGACGGCAAAATCGGGGTCGGTCATAAACGCGCCCTGGGCAAAATGCGTGTGCGAGTCGATCAGGCCGGGCATGACGAGCTGGTCGCCAAAGTCGCGCACCTCGGTATCGGGACCGATAAACGGTGCCAGGTGAGCATCGTCACCGCAGGCAACAATCTTATCACCGCGCACGGCAACGCCGCCCTTAAACGGCTCGAGCCCATCGCCGGTAAAGACGGCGTTGCTCTTGATAACTACATCAGCCTTGTCCATGTGAGCCTCCTCAGGCATCTTTGGTTGCAACGCGGACGCACCGCCCGCGTGGGCACTCGGTTGGGAGCGTAGCGCTCCCGCATCGGCGCGTGCCTACAAGCCGTGCTCGGACGTCTGTCCCACGTCCGCGGCTTCGCGCTACACCCATTGATACACAGGGGCAAATCCGTGCCAAGGCCAGGGATCGCAAACGGTCAGTTTAAGCAGGTTTACACGCTTTACCTGCAGGTTTATTGTCTGAGATTATTACCGCGTCATTACGCCCAACGGCGTGCCCGCCCACACGGCAAGACCCGCATGCAAGGAAGAATAGGACTAGGAACGCCAAAAGGCATCTATGAGGTCATCTCGGTTGGAGACACCGCTTTTAACGTAGATGCGATGCAAGTGCGCCTTGACAGTGCCAGGGCTGATGACCAACTCGCTGGCGATGTTTTGGGCGTCGTTGCCCTTCAGCACCAGCGTGAGCACCTCCTGCTCGCGCCGCGACAGCTTACGGGCATCGGCATAGATCACAACGCGTGATGCTAGATCGTCCCCAGAGCGTGCGCTCTCGGCCGCCACGTCCTCATCGGCACGCGGATGACGGGCATACACGCGCAGGATATGGCTAAACTGGCAAAAGAGTTGGACCGCGCATGCCACGAGCAGCACGTTTTCGGAGATATTGCGCTCGGACAGATACCACAAAAAGAGGCTGATGACGGGGTTTTGAGAGTCGGGGCGGCAGAGCAAAATCATGTAGGTGTCCTCGGCGATTACGCAAAACGCAAGAACGAGTGCCACCTTCCAAAAGAGCTTTGAGCGGTCGAGGTCGAGTTTCTCAACACGCGTGGCCCTGTGCCGGTAATGCCAGGCGGCATAGGCAAGACATCCTACATTGCCCAGGTCACGCGTGAGCCAAAAGAGATACTGCTGCATCTCTCCGGCAGCACCGCTGCGAGGCACCAGCACCAATTGCAAGATTGAAAACGGCACGATAACAAGTCCGAGCATGCGCGACGTCGGCCTTTTGCGCAAGCGCGCAAACATCCACAGCACAATGCAAGCATAGATGGCAATACCGAGCACGCAGCGCAGCAAGGGGTGCTGCAGCGGCTCGCTAAAGGTAACGGCGTAGTCATATTTGAGCCGAGTGTACTCGTCAAAAAAGATGACCGACATATCGAGCATGTAGAGCAAAAAGCCCGCCGCGGCCACTAGGCTGTCGCGACGGTGCGTCATGAGCCAAACCACCAATGCCACGGCACTGGTCACCAGAGCCACACCCATGATAATCGTGGTGTAGATATAGAACGCGAAACTCATGCCCGCCTCCCCTGTCTAGATGCTGTGAGGATGTTGACAGATTCTTTGCCGCAAGATTAGACTCACCGATTAAACGTACTGTATCGTTTAGATAAACAAGCTGTGTCTCACCGATGAAAGGAGATGCCATGGCACCGATCGCTCCGCTCAAGATGCTCGTCGCGCCCGCCGCCAAGGCCATCACCCGACTCGGTTCTTCCATGACCTACGACGATGTCCCCTGCGCCGTTGAGGCGCGTTCGGACAGCTGCCCCTACCTGGGCCACGTCCCCTACTTTGCACCCAAGCTCGCATCTGATCCCGAGCAGCGTGAGCAGTAATCCAAGATGCATCTAGCACCGCACAACTCGCGGCGCTACTGTTTTGGCGCAAAGCGACCTGTCCCCCTTGCGCCAACGCCGGGATTGTCGATGCTGCGGCCGCGGCGCGATATGAGGCGCGAAACCTCGCCCAGCAACACGCCGATCACCACACCCATGAGGATCGGCAACTTTGACATCTCGGCGGGCGAGCTGTTAAGCGGCACGATTGTCGCAACAATCGAAAGCACGAGCTCTACCACCGGCACCGCAAGCGCTACCGCAAGCACCTTGCCCTCGAAGGGCGCGCGGAACACACGTGGGCGGTCGTCGTATTTACGCAGGCGCCAAAACGCCGGGAACATCGGGATATAGCTCATGAGCAGAAAGACGACGTTCATCGAGAAGAAGACCCAAAAGACGTCGGAACCTTCGCCCAGCGGAATCTGAAGTAGCAGCACCAAGCTGGCAAAACAACCGTTAATGAGTGCTGAGCCGTTGGGCATGCCGGTCTTCTTGGACACCAGCGCAAAGGGGCGCGGCATGTTGCCGTGGCGCGCGGCATAGCTCGCCACGTTGTTGACGCCAAAACTCCAGCAGATCATGTTGGCGAACAGCGTCACCAAAAAGGCCACGCCCACGACCATCGTCAGCGGGTGAGCGCGCCCCACCATGGCGGCAACCGCGTCCACAATGCCCGAATCGAGTGAAAGCTGCTCGGTGGGAACCGCGGCTCCAATACCGATGCCACAGATAATGTAGATCGCCGCGATGGCAACGCCACCGGCGATAACCGCCTTGGGGATATCGCGCGATGGGTTCTTCATCGTGCTGGCAAAGGTCGCGACCACCTCAAAGCCCATAAAGTTGAATAGGATGATTGAAAGATACGTCAGTGAGTTAGTGTCTCCCAGATCGGGGACAAAGGTCTTAAACGACATATCGTTGGCAAAGCCGTTATTGCAGGCAAACCAGATGCCGACGATTCCCACCACGGCGGTAATGAGCACCTTGATGACGGCGCCGCCATCCATGACCCAATCGGCCTCGGCCACCGGCTGCATTGCCATGACCGTGACGCCCCACACAAAGGCAAGCTCGATGGCAATTCGGACCCCAAGCGAAAATTCGATGCCCCATACCGCATTGATGACACTGGGGAACATGCAGGCGATACTTGCCACCCACAGTGGAAAGTTGACCCAATAGCACCAGGAGCAGCGGGCGCCCCAACGGTCGCCCAAGCCCAGGCGAACCCAATCGTACAGACCGCCCTCGGAATCGAACGCCGTACCGAGCTCGGCCACCACCAGGCCATAGGGAAGCAAAAACGTAATGATGAGGAAGATCCACCAGAAGAACTGCACGTTACCCATGGCAGATGCCGGAGCGGCCGCCTCGATGGTAAAGACAACGCAGATAACCGAGAGGATGACCTCGAACAGGGAGAACTTTTTACCTGCCACGACACGCTCCCCCTACAGCAAAAAGGATGGCATCTGTACCGAAGGCGCAGCCCAAGGTAGGGTTGCAGGCCGCGTCACCGGTGCAGGTGCCATCCCAAAGAGAAGAGAGGATGCAATTGTTGGACCAACGCTCGCGGAACAGGCGCGTGTAGATAACGATACGCTGGTACATAGATACTCCGATCAAAACGGCCGCGATTGCGACCGGAATCTTTTGGCAATTGAAGACGCGTCTGACCTGGGATATTCAAGCGAACAATTGACCTAACCCGCAATAAATCCCAGATCAGACGCGTACTCAATCAAAGAGGAGGGCACTCCGAAGTGGAGGCAACGGAGTGCCCAAAGAAAAACCCAGCCGACCAAGACATCGAATAAACCGACCATCAATGCCCCGAGATGGTCACGGTGCGATTCATCGACTGTCCGATTGATCGGCTGGGTTTCCGAGGTGCGGCAGATTGCCCTGAAAGAGGAGGGCATAGACCTTAAGGGTCATGCCCGACGATTGAAGGGCAAGGTGCCGTGCCTCGGGAAGCCAGACAATTACGCGGACGGCTCCTGCTGCGTAATGCAGTGGATGTTGCCGCCGCCGAAGACGACCTGCTCGGACTGGACGCCGACGCACTTGTAGACGCCCTCGCCCCAGACCTCGTCATAGATCTTCTGGAGCGTGTCGACGGCCAGCTGGTCGTTCTCGTCGCCGTACTGCGGGACGATGACGCCGTGGTTGGTGACCAGGTAGTTCATGTAGGACGCGATCAGCGGCTCGTCGGGGACGCGCGGCTCGGCGTTCTCGTCGGCGTCGATGGTGTCGCAGGAGGCCTGGTCCATGAACAGCGGGTTCACGGGCATGCAGAGCTTGTAGACCTTCATCTTGCGGCCCTTGGCGTCAACGGCGTTGGAGAGGGTCTCGTAGGCAGCGTGGCACTGCTCGTAGAACGGATACTCGGGATCGTCGGTCCAGATGCAGGCCATGACGCCCGGAGCGATGAACGTGGCAACGTCGTCGATATGACCGTTGGTCTCCTCGGGGTCGATGCCCTCCTTGACCCAGATGACCTTCTCGACACCCAGGTAATCCTTGAGGTGCTCGTCCATGTAGGCGCGAAGCTCCTCGCTCCAAGGCTCAAACTTCTTGTGGAACTTGGGCCAGATGGACTCGGGATCCTCTTCCTCCTCCAGAACCGCAGAGCAGGTGCGGCCCGGGGAAAGCAGGCACTGGTCGGTCACGACAAGGGTGCCCTCGCCGTCGACGGTGATGGAGCCGCCCTCGAGGATCATGTCGTCGGGACGATAGCGACGGCAGCCGGAGAGCTCAGCCATCTTGAGGGCGATCTGCTCGTCCTTGTCCCACGGAAAGTACAGGCCGTCGACGAGGCCGCCGTAGGCGTTGAAGTGCCAGTGGTTGGCGCGCTTCTCGCCCTTGCCGTTGATGACGTAGGTGGCGGCGGTGTCGCGGAACCAGGCGTCGTCGGTGGTCATCTCGATAACGGTGACGTTCTCGTCGTTCTCGAAGACGGCCTTGCAGTTGGCATAGTCGACCTGGTTGGCGCACATATAGACCGGGGTGAACTCGGAGATGGCGCGGGCGATGGCGGCATACTGCTTCTGAGCCGGCTTGGCGCCGTGGGCCCAGGTGTCGGTGCGGTGGGGCCAGCCCATCCACACGCGATCCTGCGGGGCGAACTCGGCGGGCATAAAGAAGCCGTCGGCCTTGGGGGTGGACTCGGACTCGGTGATCGTACGCATAAGATTTCCTCCAAATCGAACGATCGTTTGCCGCGGGCGGATTACCCGCAGCCTAAAACCAAGAGATAGTGGGCGCCCGTCCCCCGGCAAAGGTCGGGGCGCCCGGTGCCGGTTTTCACGGAGCCGCACCGACGAGCGGCAACGTAACCAAGTGCGTGGAGACAAACGCACGAAGGATACGAGAGAGAGGTTGGGGCGGGCGGTGGTTACCGGAGCTATCGCTCGCACCCGCCCCAGGAAATAGTGAGCAAATTTGTCGCTTTGGGCACGCCCTCGAAGAGGCTAGAGTGCCTGGAGTCGGGAGCGACAAGCCCGACGAAGCGCACGTTGGTACGCGAGGAGGGTTGGAGCCCCAGAACCGGGTGCTCTAGTTCTCCTCGGCCTCGGCGGCCTCCTCAGCGAGACGCTGAGCTGCCAGCTCGGGAGTGAGGCCCTTGTACTCGGTCTCGCGGCCCTTAGCGCTGACGACGCGGACAACCTCGCCGATGAGCAGAAGCACGATGAAGATAACGATCATCGGGAGCTTGTCGCCAATTTCAGCGGCAGAGAACGGCACCAGCGTTGCAACGATGGCCAGGATCAGCTCGATGCAAGGGATGGCCAGCATGACCTTCATCATGGCACCCTTAAACGGGAACGTGAAGATGCGCTCGCGGTCGGGGTCGTTCTTGCGAAGGTTGAGGAACGCCGGGAACATCGGGATGTAGGTCAGCAGCAGGAAGACGACGGAGGTGCCGAAGAGCATCCAGAAGACGCCGTTGGAGATGGCATCGATGGGAACGAGCTGCAGGCACAGCACCAGGGAGGCAACGACGGCGTTGACCAGGTTGGCACCGTTGGGCATGTCGTCATCAGAGATCATCGAGGCGAAGACCTTGGGCATGTTGCCGTGCTCGGCAGCGTAGCGAGCAACGGAGTTAACGCCGAAGGACCAAGCAGCCATGTTGGCGAACAGGGTGATCAGGAAGGCAATGCAGATGACCTTAAAGATCATGGAGTCGCCCACCATGGTCTGGACTGCATAAATCATGCCGTAGTCGGGGTCGATGGAATCGGCCGGCACAGCAGCGCCGATGCCAAAGCCAGCGAACAGGTAGATCACGGCGATGGACAGGCCACCGACGATGATAGCCTTGGGAATATCGCGAGCGGGATCGGCCATGTCATCGGTCATGGTGCAGATGACCTCGAAGCCCATGAAGTTAAAGATGATGATCGACAGGTAACCGAGAGCGTTGGTGTTGGTGAGCTCGGGCAGGAAGGTGGCAGCGGACATGTCGTTCGCAAAACCGTTCTCCATGGCATACCAAATGCCCAAAGCGCCAACGATAACGGCGACGGCGACCTTGATGATGGCGCCACCGTTAAGGACCCACTCGGAGTCGGCCGCCTTGGAGCGGCCCATGAGGTAGACGATCCACACAAAGGCAAGATCGATACCCATCTTGGCGATCAAGTTGAACTCAACGCCAAAGACCATGCCCAAAATGTCGGGGAACATGGTAGCCAGCGAGGCAATCCACAGCGGGTAGTTGACCCAGTAGTAATACGAGATGCGGGCGCCCCATTTGTCGCCCAGGCCATCGCGTACCCAGTCGTAAATGCCGCCCTCGCCGTCATAGGTGGTGCCGAGCTCGGCAACAACCATGCCATAAGGAAGCAGGAAGGTCAGGATCAGGAAGATCCACCAGAAGAACTGCTGGTTGCCAATGGCAGCAGCAGGAGCGGCGGCCTCGCAAACGAAGACGACGCAGATGATGGTCGAAATGACCGTCAAAAAGGAAAGCTTTTTCTTTCCGTCGCTCATGATGAGCTCCTTCGCTCAGTCTTGGACAGATCCGAGGCCCAAGGTACTAAGGCAATTGCCTGAGCCTCGGTGAGCGGGCGACAGGAGACGAGCATCCGCCGCCCGCAAACGTGCGTTTAGCAGGCTTAAGGCTTAGAGCTGCTCGAGAGCCTCGAGAGCGGCGTGAAGCTCGGCCTTGGCGGAGTACTCGACACCCTCGTCGTTGAGCGGGGTGCGCTTGCCCAGGGCAGCGAGGAGAGCACGGATGGAGTGCTTGCGGTTCTCGGCCTCGACCCAGCACAGGGAGCGCTCGGGATCGTCCATAACCTCGTCGACGACTTCCTCGTTGCGAGTGGCCGGCAGGCAGTGCATGAACTTGGAGTTGGGGCCGGCGAAGTTCATCATGTCCATGGTGACCTGATACTTGGGGTAGAACACGTCCATGTAGTTCTCGCCCGAGACCTCCTCGTCGTACAGGCCATACCACACGTCGGTGTAGATGAAGTCGGCGCCCTTGATGCACTCGATGTCGTCGGAGATGACGACGGAGCCGCCGGAGACCTTGCAGTTCTCCTCGGCGATGGCCATCATCTGCTTGCCGAACTCGGCGCGCTCCTCAACGGTGCCAACGTGCAGGCCGCCGTCGGGGATCTGGTGGCCCTTGGGTCCAAACTGGACAAACTTCATGCCGACCTTGGAGGCGATGAACATGAGGGAGACGCAGACCTGGGTGGCGTCGCCGATGAAGGCCAGGGTGCAGTCCTCGATCTTCTTGCCCTCGGGGAGGTTCTCGAGCATGGTCATGAGGTCGCCCATCTCCTGCGTGGGATGGTTGAACTCGGACATGCCATTGATGACGGGCACAGCGGAGCCCTCGGCGAGGCCGACGACGTCCTTGTGACGGTCAACGCGAGCCATCATGATGTCGAGCAGCGAGCCCATAACGCGAGCGGTGTCGCCCAGGGACTCGTGACCGCCGAGCTGGATGGTGCCAGGGCCATAGAACTGAGCATGGCCGCCGAGGTCGGTCATAGCGGTCTCGAAGGAAAGACGGGTGCGGGTGGAAACCTGCTGGAAGATCATGCCAAGGCTCTGGTTGCGGAGCAGGTGCGGATAATAACCGTCAACCTTGATGGCCTTCTTCATTGCCAGGCCAAGATCCTCGATAGCCAGGATCTGCTCTTTGGTGAAGTCGTTGGTGTCGATGAAATCCTTAGGCAGCGCCATGTCGATTCCTTTCCGCCGGTCGTGCCGACTATTGCTATGAGGCGCTCGAACATCACGCCTCGTGTTGACAAGACCATCATTCACCCGTATGCAATTTTTACCTAGTTTATTCGGGATTAAAGACCGTTCACGGAGTTACACCCCCTCTAAACCAATATAAACCCGCAGGTAGCCAGCTTGCAGGGGGTTTACTATCTAGAACCGCGAACGGTATACGGCTATGCTGTATCTCGGCGCCTAATCCGCAATGGAACGAAGGGTTGAGACGTCTATATCCCACAAGGTATACAGGGCTCGGCCATAGATGAAATGAGATGGGACGGTGGCAGATGAACACCCTGATGTTCTTCTATACCCTAGCGATACTCGTGATCTGTATTGTGACGGCAGTGCTTTCGCTTGCCGCCTATGCCTCGTCTCGTCGACGCTTCTTTATCTATGGCAGCGGCGTTTTTATTTGCTATGCCATCGAGATGACCGAGATCTTCTTTTTTGAATACACGTTGCAAAACCAGAGTTTTCCAGCCAGCGACTATTACTCAATTACCATGCCTGTGTTGCGGACCCTTGTGGCGACCGCTTCACAAGCTTTTATCTGGCTCATTGCCATGGACTTGCTCGACAAACATTCAAAAAAGCAGTTTGTTATTCCCGTCGCAACGTTCTTCCTGAGCGAGCTGCTGGTCATTGTCGCTGTCCCCTACGGCCCCATGCATCAATGGCTCTACTACACGATGCGTCAGGTATTCCTTGTATTTGTGGGACTGTATATCTTTTGGACGGCGCATAAAAGCACGCAGGTCGAGCTTAAGGCGCGCGTCAACAATCAACGAAAGCACCTCATTATCGGCGCCATTCTGGTCGGGTGCATCGTTGCCGAGGATTTCTACAACATCCTTGTTGTTCCCATGAGCCTGGCACCCTCTTGGCTGCAGCTGTACCTGTCCGAGCGCAACTTTAGCGAGAACATCTTTGCGTGCTACTTTGCGATTCTGCTGATCATCTATGCCTATCACGTGCTTTCGATTCGCATGCAGGAGGCGCCCGAGGAAAAGAACGTCAGCGATCTTGATCGACACATCGAAGAGCAGATGCCCTTCTATCGCAACGCCTACAAGCTCTCCAACCGCGAAACCGAAGTCATGCGTCTGGTTGTGTTGGGCAAATCGAACCAAGAGATCGCTGACGAGCTCTTCCTTGCCGTGGGCACCGTCAAGACCCATATCCACAACATCCTGGTCAAAACTGAGCAGCAAAACCGCACGACGCTCATCCTCCACTTTTGGAAACGATAACCTACCAAAAAGGGACAGGTTTATTTTGGCAGGTTTTATCTGGGCAAATGCCAAAACCGCC
>URPB01000044.1:0-17299 GCA_900549575.1 uncultured Collinsella sp. | reverse complement strand
AGACCATTGTCTTCTCCGTCAACGAGAAGACCCTGACCGCTGAGGATCAGGTCATCTCCGCTGCTTCCTGCACCACCAACTGCCTCGCCCCGATGGCCAAGGGTCTGAACGACTTCGCTCCCATCGTGTCCGGCATCATGACCACCATTCACGCCTGGACTGGCGACCAGATGCCGCTCGACGGCCCGCAGCGCAAGGGCAACAAGCGTCGTAGCCGCGCCTGCGCCGTCAACATCGTCCCCAACACCACCGGTGCTGCCAAGGCTATCGGCCTGGTTCTCCCCGAGCTCAACGGTAAGCTCATCGGTGCCGCCCAGCGCGTCCCGACGCCGACCGGCTCCATCACCAACCTCTACGCTGTCGTTGACAAGAAGGTCACCGTCGACGAGGTCAACGCTGCTATGAAGGCCTACGCTGCCACCATCTCCGAGACCTTCGGTTACAACGAGGACGACATCGTCTCCACCGACATCATCGGCGAGACCCACGGCTCCATCTTCGACGCCACTCAGACCATGTGCTCTGACCTCGGCAACGGCCAGACCCTCGTTCAGGTCACCTCTTGGTACGACAACGAGAACTCCTACACCTCTCAGATGGTCCGCACCATCAAGTACTTCGAGAAGTTCGTTGCTTAATTTAGCTTTTAGCGAATAGCTCGTTGAGCGTCTAAAGAAGGGCGCGGCCTTATAGGGCTTACACCCTAGGGTCGCGCCCTTTTTATAAGAAATCGTCTGCCGTAATGGGAGGCAGACACGTACGAAAGGTAGAAGCAAACATGGCCTTTACCAAGAAGACCGTCCGCGACATCGATGTCGACGGAAAGCGCGTTCTCGTCCGCGTTGACTTTAACGTGCCTATCAAGGATGGCGTCGTTGGCGACACCACCCGTATCAAGGCTGCCCTGCCCACCATCAACTACCTCGTTGAGCACAACGCTCGCGTCATCCTCATGAGCCACCTCGGCCGTCCCGATGGCACCGGCTTCCAGCCCGAGCTGTCCCTCGAGCCCGTCGCCAAGAAGCTCGCTGAGCTCTCTGGTCTGGACGTTGCCTTTGTCGCCGACACTTACGGCGAGAAGGCTGCCGAGGCTGTCGCTGCCGTCGAGCCGGGCAAGGTTCTCGTTCTCGAGAACGTCCGTTTCGACAAGCGTGAGAAGAAGAACGATCCCGAGATCGCCAAGAAGCTCGCTTCCTATGGTGACGTCTTCGTTCTCGATGCCTTCGGCACCGCTCACCGCGCCCAGGGTTCCGTCGTGGGCCCCGCCGCTTACCTGCCCGCAGTCGCCGGCTTCCTTCTCGAGAAGGAGGTCGACACGCTGACCGGTATCTTCGCCGAGCCCGAGCGTCCCTTCGTCGCTATCGTCGGCGGTTCCAAGGTTTCCTCCAAGATCGGCGTTCTCGATCACCTCATCGACTCTGCTGACACCCTGATCATCGGTGGCGGTATGGCCTACACCTTCTTCCTGGCTCAGGGCCTGTCCGTTGGTCAGTCCCTCAAGGAAGAGGACTGGGTCGAGCGCGCCGGCGAGATGCTCAAGAAGGCCGAGGAGAAGGGCGTCAAGATCCTGCTCCCCATCGACAACCGCGTTGCCGATCACTTTGGCGAGGACGCTGTCCCCGAGGTTGTCGCTTCCGACGCTATCCCCGACGATCGTGAGGGCATGGACATCGGCCCCAAGACCGAGGAGCTCTATGCCGAGGCCGTCAAGGGCGCCAAGACCGTGTTCTGGAACGGCCCCATGGGCGTCTTCGAGTTTGACAACTTCGCTCACGGCACCCAGGCTATCGCCGAGGCTGTCGCCGAGGCCGACTGCACCTCGATCATCGGCGGTGGCGACTCTGTCGCAGCTGTCAACAAGTTCAACCTGGCCGACAAGATGAGCTGGATCTCCACCGGCGGTGGCGCTTCCATGGAGCTCGTCGAGGGTAAGGCCCTGCCCGGAGTGGAGGCGCTTCTCGATGCCTAATCGCACCCTTCTTATCGCTGGTAACTGGAAGATGAACAACGACGTCGCCGAGGCCGCTAAGCTCGCCGACGAGCTGGCTCAGGCTCTGCCCGAGGTTCCGGCTGGCGTCGAGGTGCTCGTCTGCCCTCCGACCATCGACATCACCACGGTTCATGACCGCATTCAGGCTGCCCCCATCGCCCTCGGTGCACAGAACGTGTACTGGGAGGCCAAGGGTGCTTTCACCGGTGAGTCCTCTTGCGACATGCTCAAGTCTGCCGGCTGCACCTACTGCATCATCGGCCACTCCGAGCGTCGTGACTACTTCCACGAGACTGACGAGGACCAGAACAAGAAGGCCAAGGCCCTCGTTGCCGCCGGTCTTGTTCCCGTCTTCTGCTGCGGCGAGTCCCTCGAGGTCCGCGAGGCTGGCACCTATGTCGAGCACGTCGTGAACCAGGTCAAGGCCGGCCTTGCTGGTCTTGAGATCACCTGCCCCAAGCAGGTCGTCGTCGCCTACGAGCCCATCTGGGCCATCGGCACCGGCAAGACCGCTACCGCCGAGGACGCTCAGGAGGTCTGCGGCGCTATCCGTGAGACCCTCAAGGAGATGTTTGGCGAGGAGCTCGCCGACGGCATCCGCGTTCTCTACGGCGGTTCCGCCAAGCCCGGCAACATCGCCGAGCTCGTCGCCAAGCCCGACGTTGACGGCGCCCTCGTGGGCGGCGCTTCGCTCAAGGCTGCCGACTTCGCCTCTATGGTCGTCAAGGCAGGCGAGTAGGACATATGGCACAGCGTCATCTTCCTGCACTCCTGATCATCATGGATGGCTGCGGCCTGGCTCCGGCCGATGGCGAGAACGCCGTCGCCGCTGCCAAGACGCCCTTCCTTGATAGCCTGTACGAGAAGTATCCTCACACTACGCTCGGCGCTTCGGGCGAGGACGTGGGCCTTCCCGACGGCCAGATGGGCAACTCCGAGGTGGGTCACCTCAACATCGGTGCCGGCCGCATCGTGTTCCAGGAGCTTTCGCGCATCAACAATGCCATCAAGGACGGCTCCATTGCCAAGAACGAGGTTTTCGTCAAGGCTATGGACGATGTCAAGGCCGAGGGTAAGACTCTCCACCTCATGGGCCTTATGAGCCCTGGCGGTGTTCATTCTCACATGAACCACGTCGAGGCCCTGGTCAAGATGGCTGCCCAGCATGGTGTCAAGACCGTTCGCGTCCACGCCTTTATGGATGGTCGCGATGTCGACCCGCAGTCTGGTGCCGGCTACATGAGCGAGTTCTGCGCCTTCCTGGCTAATATTTCCGAGGAGACCGGTTGCGACGCTCGCGTCGCCACCGTTTCGGGCCGCTATTGGGCCATGGACCGCGATAACCGTTGGGAGCGCATCCAGCGCGCCTACGATGTCATGGTCAACGCGTCCGATGCTGATACCGACCCCGTTGCCGGTATCAAGGCCTACTACGAGAAGGATCCGCGCGGCGACGAGTTCGTCGAACCCTTCGCTGCCCACAACGAGGGCATCCACGAGGGCGACGCGGCCATCTTCTTCAACTTCCGTCCCGACCGCGCTCGTCAGATGACCCGCGTGTTCACGGACAAGGAGTTCGACGGCTTTGAGCGCGAGCAGATCAAGCTTTCGCACTTTGTGACGATGACCGAGTACGATCCGACGTTTGACGTCGAGGTCGCCTTCCCCAAGACGTTCCCCGAGAACGTCCTGGCCGACGTCATCGCCGCCAATGGCCTGAAGCAGCTGCACACCGCCGAGACCGAGAAGTACGCCCACGTGACGTTCTTCCTCAACGGCGGCATCGAGGAGCCCAAGGAGGGCGAGGAGCGCGTGCTCGTCGCTTCCCCCAAGGTCGCTACCTACGATTTGCAGCCCGAGATGAGCGCTCCCGAGGTTACCGAGAAGCTTGTCGCCGCTATCAACGAGGATCGCGCTGATTTCTACATCGTGAACTTCGCGAACTGCGACATGGTTGGCCACACCGGTGTCTTCGACGCCGCCGTTAAGGCCGTCGAGGCTGTTGACGATGCCCTGTCCAAGGTTGTCCCGGCGATTCTCGCTAAGGGCGGCTTTGCGCTGATTACCGCCGACCACGGCAACGCCGATCACATGTTCGACGTTGCTTCCGACGGTTCCAAGCATCCGTTTACGGCTCACACCACCAACCGCGTGCCGTTCATCATTGTTGATGAGAAGGCACAGCTCACCGGTATCGAGGACGGCCGTCTTTCCGATATCGCTCCGACCATGCTCACCATGGCTGGTATTGAGCCTTCCGCCGAGATGACGGGTCGCGTGCTCGCCACCGAGGCCTAAGAGAAAACTCCAAGCGTTTTCTTGCAGGGGGTTGCCCATATTTGGGCAACCCCCTTTTTGGTATTTCTGCCATTTCCGCACCGTCCCCGAGTGGCAGGTAGGGGAGAGCGGGGGATTGTGGTACAGTACTGGAGTTTGAATTGTTCTATTAAGGAGCTTATCTATGGGTCCGTTCCAGATTCTTCTGTTTGTCGTTTGGGCTGTTTCTGCCGTGGCGCTGACGATTCTCGTCCTGATGCATTCCGGTAAGGGTACCGGCGTTTCGGATATGATCGCTAGCTCGCTGTATAACTCCAGCTCTGCCACAGGCGTTATGGAGCAGAACCTTGACCGCCTGACCGTCATCATGGCTGTCGTGTTTGCCGTGTGCGTCGTGCTATGTATGTTCTTCTTCCCGCAGGGCATCGTGGGCTATTAATCACGAGCTGCATAAGTACTTGAAAAGGGTTCCGCAAGTGCGGGACCCTTTTTTGTTTACATATTTGTAACAGAGTCAAAAATATCACCACATACTTCGCTCAACTAAAGAAATTCTTGACCGTTGACCGGAATCACGCCCAATTTGTGCATAAAATGCGCTACTGTATTGCAAAACGTTTGGCCTGTTGTGTATAACCAGCCATAGCAGCGGGCGGCGTTTTGATGGTTCGGATCGGATTGTCTCGACATATGTCCGACTGAACATTTCTTTGTCCTATCTCATAAGGAGGATGGCATGGCTGATTCTATGTTCCACCAGCCCGTTATGGGTCGTCGCGCCTTTGTTGGCGGCACCCTCGCTGCGAGCTCCATGGCTTTTCTTGCCGCATGCGGCAAGAAGGGCGGCGACACTTCCGGTTCTGAGTCCGGTTCGACGCTGAACTTCTACATCAACAACCCGGTCTGCATCGACCCCTACAATGTCCAGGAGGACCAGGGCACTCAGGTCGAGTACCAGCTCTTTGACGCTCTGACCTCTTATGACGCCGAGAAGGGCGAGATCGTTCCGCTGGCTTGCGAGTCCTTCGAGGCCAACGACGACGCCACCGAGTTCACCTTCAAGATCAAGAAGGCCAAGTTCCACAACGGTGACGGCGTTACCTCCAAGTCCTTCAAGCTCGGTTGGGAGCGTCTGGTCAACACCAAGTCGGCCATCGCTACCGAGTATGGCCCTTCCGAGGTCTCCTATCACCTTTCCATGGTCGAGGGCTATGACGATCTGCTTGCCGGTAACGCTACTGAACTCAGCGGTGTTACCTGCCCCGACGATGAGACCCTCGTCGTCAAGCTGTCTTCCGCTTACGCCGACTTCCCCTTCGTCGCCTCTCACCCGGCTCTGGCCCCGGTTCCCGAGTGCGCCGAGTCCGATGCCAAGAGCTTCTACCTTGCACCGGTCGGTAACGGCCCGTTCATGATGGACGGCAAGTGGGAGGATGGTCAGGAGATCAACCTCAAGAAGTTCGACGATTACTATGGCGACAAGGCCAAGATCGATGGCATCCACTTCCAGGTCATCAAGGATATGGAGACCGCTTACAAGGAGTTCCAGGCCGGTAACCTCGATGTCTGCGACGTTCCCGTTGCTCAGATCGACGCCGCCAAGAAGGATCGCGGCGTGTCCAAGGACGGCTACACCATGGGTGACGGCGAGCGCATGCTGCTCGGCTCCGAGCCTTCCACCTACTACCTGACCTGCAACAACACGGCCGAGCCGTTCAACAACGCCGACCTGCGTAGGGGTATCTCCCTGGCCATCAACCGTGAGGCCATCTGCAAGACTATCTTCAAGGGTACCCGTACCCCCGCCGACGGCATTGTTCCTCCGGGCATCGATGGCTACAAGGAGGGCGCATGGGAGTTCTGCGCCTACGACGTCGACAAGGCTAACGAGTACCTGGACAAGGTTGCTCCCGCTGGCGCTAACGGCGATCGTGGCATTAACGTGACCCTTTCCTACAACCAGGATGGTGGCCACAAGGAGATCATGGAGTCCATCATCGGTGACCTCGCCAAGGTTGGCGTTACCGCTGTCTCCGATACCCCTGAGTGGTCTGCCCTGCTCGAGCAGTATCAGAACTTTAACTATCAGTTCGGTCGTCTGGGTTGGATTGCCGACTACCCGATCATGGACAACTTCCTGTATCCGCTGTTCCACTCCGACTCCCTCGGTGGCGACAACCGCTCTGGTTACAACAACCCCGAGTTCGACGCTAAGGTTGACGAGGCCCGTACCACGGTTGACGACGAAGAGCGCGTCGCTAAGATGCAGGAGGCTGACGCTATGGTCGCTGCCGACTGCCCGGTCATCCCGGTGATGTTCTACACGCACACCATCGTCGGCTCCGATCGCATCAAGCACCTCTATGTCGATCCGCAGAAGCACGCCGAGCTGGGTACCGCTGAGCTCGCCTAAGAGTTTGCAGCTTCCGTGAGGGTCAAGTATTTACGTAGACCTCATGGGAAACATACAGTTCTCCCTAACCTGGGGTAAACTGGCTGATGGTAATTTTGGGATGCCGGTCTGGCGATCGGCATCCCATTTAGGTTAATCCCTAGATAGGGGAGTGGTATGGGTAAGTACATCGTTAAACGTGTGCTTCAGTTCATCCCGGTGTTTTTGGGCGTTACGCTGATTTTGTTCGCCCTCCAGAATATCGTGCCGGGAGATCCGATCAAGCTGATCGGTGGAGACAAGGCTCTGTCCCCCGAGGTGGAGCTTCAGCTTCGCGTCCGCTATCACCTGGTCCAGTCGGACGAGGACGGCAACGCGATCCTTGACGAGAACGGCGACCCCGTTCAAACGTCGCTCGTGGACCGTTACTTGTATTACATGAACGGCTTGCTTCATGGCGATCTGGGCAATTCGTATCAGCGCAAGCTGCCGGTTACGGAAATCTTTGCCCAGAAGTATCCGTATACGGTCAAACTTGCCGCGTGCGCCATCGTGCTCGAGGCAATCTTGGGTATCGGTGCGGGTATCATTTCGGCGGTAAAGCGTTATTCCTTCTGGGATATTTTGGTAACGCTCACCACGTCGATCCTCGTTGCGGTCCCGGCCTTCTGGCTCGGTATGTTGCTGCAGCTGTTCTTTGGCGTCATCCTCAAGGACGCCACGGGCGGTGCAATCTCCATGCCGATCTCGGGTGCCGGCGGTTCCAGCTCTCAGTATCAGGATTGGATGCACTATGTGCTTCCGACCATTACGCTGGCTTCGGTTTCGACCGCATACGCCGCCCGCATTATGCGCTCGCAGCTGCTTGACGTCATGAACCAGGATTACATCCGTACGGCAAAGGCCAAGGGTCTCTCCAATCGCGCGATCATCGTCAAGCATGCGCTTAAGAATGCACTCATCCCCGTCGTTACCTATATTGGTGTCGACTTTGGCGGCATGCTTTCGGGCGCCATCCTGACCGAGACGGTCTTTAACTGGCCCGGTATCGGCTATGAGGTCTATCGCGCCATTAGCATGCGTGACTGGCCCATCGTTATGGGCGGCGTTACGCTCATCGTTGTCGTCGTCATGGTGATCAACCTGCTCGTCGACATTAGCTATGCATTCCTCGACCCGCGCATCCGCCTTGGCGGTCCGTCGGATAAGGCCTAAGGGAGGTACGTCTCATGCAGGAAACTGATTCTCAGTCTCAGGAGCAGGCTACCGCCACCAAGGCCGCATCTGCTCCCGCGAAGTCCCGCACGCTGTGGGGCGACGCTTTTAAGCGTCTTCGTAAGAACAAACTCGCCGTTATCGGTGTCTGTTGGATCATCATCGTCGTTGTGGTTGCCCTGACCGCAGATCTGTGGGCTAAGCCCTGGCTCGGTTCTCCGACGGCTTCCGACTCGACCACCATGGCCGAGACGTCGCTGCTGGCTCCGTGTGCAGAGCACCCGTTTGGCACCGACGCCCTTGGTCGTGACATTCTCGTCCGCGTTATCTACGGTGCGCGCGTTTCGCTGTCTGTCGGAATTATGGCCACCGCGATTTCCACGCTGATCGGTCTGGTCATGGGTGCTCTGGCCGGTTTCTACGGCGGCATCTGGGATACGATCATCATGCGCTGTGCGGACATCTTCCTGGCGTTCCCGTACGTGCTGTTCGTTGTCGCCATGATCGCCGTTATCGGCCGCGGTCTTCAGAACGTCTTTATCGCCATCGGTATTCTCGGCTGGCCTTCGATTGCGCGCGTCTTCCGCTCTGCGATCTTGACCGTCAAGGAAAACGACTATGTTGATGCTGCGCGCGCGATGGGTGCATCTGATGCTCGTATCGTCGTGCGTCACATCTTCCCGAACTCCGTCGCCTCCATCGTGGTCTACGCGACCATGAACATTGGTGGCGCCATCCTGACCGAGTCTGCTCTGTCCTTCCTCGGCATGGGCGTTATTCCGCCTACGCCTTCGTGGGGCTCCATGATTCAGGACGGTCAGCAGTATCTGCTGACTGCTCCCTGGATGATGATCATGCCCGGTCTGGCAATTCTCTCGACGGTGCTCGCCTTCACCCTGCTGGGTGACGGTTTGCGCGACGCCCTCGACGTCAAGATGAAGGACGCATAAGGATGAAGAAGAACAAGAACTATGTGGACCTGAAGGACCAGCCGGTTCCCGAGGGCCAGCATCTGCTCGAGGTCGATGACCTAAAGATGTATTTCCACACCGAGGATGGCGTCGTTCGCGCTGTCGACGGGGTCTCCTACACGCTCGATCGCGGCGAGACCCTGGGCGTCGTCGGTGAGTCCGGCTCCGGTAAGTCCGTGACTGCCATGACCATCATGGGCCTTATCTCGATGCCTCCGGGAAAGATTGAGGGCGGCGACGTTCGCTATCGCGGTCGTTCTATCCTCGAGATGACCGAGGAAGAGATGCAGCACATTCGCGGTAACGATATCGCGATGATCTTCCAGGATCCTATGACCTCCTTGAACCCGGTCTATAAGATCGGCAAGCAGGTAGGCGAGGGTCTTCGTCTGCACCGTGGCTACTCCAAGCAGGAGGCGCTCAAGCGCGCCACCGAGCTTTTGGACCTCGTTGGCATTCCCGAGCCCGAGAAGCGCGTCAATGAGTATCCGCACCAGTTCTCTGGCGGTATGCGTCAGCGCGTCATGATCGCTATGGCTCTTGCCTGCGACCCCGATATTCTGATTGCCGACGAGCCCACGACTGCCTTGGACGTTACCATTCAGGCTCAGATTATTGAGCTTATGCAGGAAATGCAGGAGAAGAACGGCAACGCCATCATCATGATCACCCATGACCTGGGCGTTGTCGCCGATATGGCTGACAAGATCATGGTTATGTACGCCGGCCGTCCCGTCGAGTTCGGTACTGCTGAGGAAATCTTCTACGAGAGCCGCCACCCCTACACCTGGGGCCTTATCCGCTCCATCCCGGAGCAGGCCATCGAAGAGAAGAAGCCTCTTACGCCGATTCACGGCAACCCGCCTTCGCTCATGAACCTGCCTGAGGGCTGCGTCTTCTCTCCTCGCTGCCCCTATGCGACGGACAAGTGCCGCAAGCAGCGCCCCGAGCGCGTTGTCACCGAGTCTGGTCATTACTCTGCGTGCCACTACTCCGGTGACCCCGAGTTCCTCAAGAACGCTCCTGAGACGTCCCGTACGCGCAAGGATTCCAAGAAGGGAGGCGAGGCGTAATGGCAGATACCAACGAGCGCACTCCGCTGCTGAAGGTCGAGCACCTCTCTAAGGAGTTTCCCGCTGAGTCCGGCATGTTCGCCAAGCGCTTCTCCAAGCGTGTCGTCTCTGCTGTAAATGACATCTCTTTTGAGATTTATCCTGGCGAGACCTTTGGTCTGGTTGGCGAGTCTGGTTGCGGCAAGTCCACGACGGGCCGCACCATCATGCGTCTGACCAAGCCGACCGCCGGTAAGGTGTTCTTCCAGGGCAAAGATGTTGCCGAGATGAGCAAGCATGAGATCAAGGACATGCGTCGCGAGATGCAGTTTATCTTCCAGGATCCTTATGCTTCGCTCAACCCTCGTATGACCATCGGAGAGATTGTCTCCGAGCCCATGACCATTCATGGCGTGGGTACCAAGGAGGAGCGCATTGAGCGCGTCCGCGAGCTTCTCGACGTCGTTGGACTGAACCCCGAGCACATCAACCGCTATCCGCATGAGTTCTCCGGCGGTCAGCGTCAGCGTGTCGGCATTGCCCGCGCTTTTGCGCTGAAGCCCAAGCTGATTATCTGCGACGAGCCGGTTTCCGCTCTGGATGTTTCCATTCAGGCCCAGGTTCTGAACCTGCTCAAGGAACTGCAGGACAAGTTCGGTACCGCGTATCTGTTTATCGCCCACGACCTGTCCGTCGTACAGCACATCTCCGATCGCGTTGCCGTTATGTATCTGGGTAAGATGGTTGAGGTTTCGGACTGGAAGACGCTCTATAGTGAGCCTCACCATCCGTACACGCAGTCGCTGCTGTCTGCCGTGCCGGTGCCCGATCCGGATATCCAGAAGACCCGTAAGCGCATCATCCTCGCTGGCGATCCGCCGTCACCGCTGGATCCGCCGACCGGCTGCCGTTTCCACACGCGCTGCCCGATCGCGCAGGGCATCTGCTCTGAGAAGCTTCCCGAGTTTAAGGAAGTCGCACCGGGCCACTGCTGCGCCTGCCACTTCGCGGAGCCGTTCCCGATCAAGGAATCGCACATCGACCTGTAGTCGGTTGTTATCGTCCGGGCCCGCGCTGGACTTAGTTTTCAGAACGTCCTCGACCATGGAAACCCCCTTATCCTGCTCCTTCGGAGCCGCGGATAAGGGGGTTTTCTGGTCTGCGGAATGTTCTGAAAACTAAGTCCAGCACGGGCCCTGTGTTACCACTGCAGAGGGGTGCGATTCCTTGATCGCTCACTTAATCTAATGGGAAAGATGGCGAGGCCGGAGCTTTGGCTCCGGCCTCCTTATATAAGGGCTCGGCAAAGCCGAGCCACCAAATTTGAATCAGCCCCCAGCACATGTTTGAGAACTGTGCCTGAAGCATGTGCCCCTAGGGCAGGAATGAGGTTGCTTTCCAACGCATTCCGCAGGGGGCGGCATTATTTTGTAGCGCGAAGCACGGATCAAAATAATGCCGCATGCCCGAGGACGCGTTGGAAAGCAACCTCATTCCTGCCCGAACAGGTCAGTCTACCTGCGCATTTACAAATTCGTAAACTTTTTTGAAAAAAGTGCTTGCACAGTTCTCGAATCATAGGTTATTATCTTCCTCGTTGAACGCGCGGGTCCAACAAAACGGACCGCGAATCAACAACATAGCATGTCGGAGTGGCGGAATTGGCAGACGCGCTAGCTTGAGGTGCTAGTGACCGCTTTTTGGTCATGCGGGTTCAAGTCCCGCCTCCGACACCATCGCATTTGAGAAGCCTCTTCGGAGGCTTTTTTGTTACCGATAGACGGTGGGGTCCACGATGGAAACGCTTGAACGCAACGAGTGGGCAGACGTTGCCCAACTAGTCGAGATCACGAGCGATGCTGTCATCATCTGTGAGCTCGACGGAACCATTCTGCATGTGAATAATCGCTTACTTGGTTTGATGTGCGAGGAACGCGCCGACGTCATCGGTGGAGATGTTAAAGACGTCCTGTACTCATCCGCTTTTGAACGTGCGACGGAACATCGTCTGCCATTTGAAACTGATGGCTCCGAGAACGAACTGATGCTCAAGCTGAGTGACGGCTCCTTTATCCCCGTCTTGGTTCGTGCGGGCTCCGTGACGCCTCCACGCATCTTTGGGCGCCGCGCGCCACGTGTCCTGGTGGCGCTCCATAGCATCGAAGAACAGTATTCTCACGACCGTCAACTCAAGTGTGCGTTATCGGAGCTTAGAGTGGCGAACAAGCGTCTCTCTGGCACGCTCTCGGTCATTATGAGCACTGTGGCCTCCGATGAGTTACCCAGCCTGCTTGATACTGTTTTGAACCAGCTTGTAGGAACGCTCGATGCTTCGGGTGCCGCTATCTATTTTTCTGAGAGCGGCGGTTTTAAACTTCGCGGTGTTTCCAAGGAGCTGTACGACAGCTACCTGCCTGAGTTTTTGCCGTATGGCGCTGGCATTCCGACGTATGTTCTTCGTGAGTCGCGTGCCTGTCGCTTGTCGATTCAACAGGACCTTGAGGGCGATAAGGCCGCCTCCGGTATGTTCATGGACTTGGACAATCGTTCTAAGCACCTGTTGCGCGTGCAGGATATGCCTCCGTACCGCAGCGAGATCTGTCTTCCCGTTTTTTACGGTACGCAGATCCTTGGCGTGCTGGAAGTTGGTTGGAAACGCCCCCAGGCACCGCTCGCCTATGACGTTAATGTACTCGAGGTCATTTGCGATTACTTGTCTATCCAACTGGTCGGCATGGCATCGAGTCTTCGCTCTCGTCGCACGGCCGAGCTTGGCCGCTCGCTCAATGTCTTACGTGATGAGTTGTTTACCTTTCTAGACGATTCCGTCGCGGCTACCCAGGCGGTATCGTCCGAGATCTGCAATATGCTCAACTGCCATTTTTGCCCTGTTGAGTATGACGCCAGTCTGGATTCCTACGTCATAGATTTTGAAGGCGGCAGTCGCGTTGCTTTGCCGGACGATCCCGAGAAGCTTTTCTTTTCCACGACGGCGCCAGCGGCACGTCTGGGGGCTGGCCCTGATGGCTTTGAGGCATCTGTTTTGGGGGGTACGAGTGCCGAGGACCTTAAACACGTCCGTATAACTCGCGTTGACGAATCGATGCCTATGGGAGGCTGGCTTAGGGCGCATGGTCTGCCTTGTCAAGGTCTCTACGTCGACTCCGGCATCGAGGCGGGGCGCCCGCGCTCTGAGGGTGATGGCAAGCACAGTAACGACGCGATTGTTCCTGCTTCTGTTGCGAAGAGCCCGACGACGCGCGCGCTGCTGCTTCGTGATGGTAGCCAAGAGCCGATTGATGATCTTGAATATGACTACTTGGTGCACTTGGCGCATGACTTTGAACTGATCTACGAAGGCGAATCTCAAAAGCGCGAGGAGCGCCATATCGCTCAGACCCTTCAGATCGGCATGAGAAATTCCCTGGGGGATGTTCCGGGTATCGCAACCGATTCGGTGTACCTGTCAGCCACGAACTCGGCGTTGGTCGGCGGCGATTTCTATACGCTCATCCGTCTTCCCGACGACTGCGCCGTCATGATTCTGGGTGATGTGTCTGGCAAAGGCATTGAGGCCGCATCGATGTCCGCGCTCGTCAAGACGGCCCTGACGGCATATGCGTGGGAGGGCGCTGGACCGGCCCGCATGGCACGCTCTCTTAACAGTATGCTCATGGGCTTTTCGAGGGTCGAGACGTTCGTGACGGCCTTTATCGCCAAGATTGACCTTAAAGCCGGACGCGCAACGTATTGTTCGGCGGGCCATCCTCCGACCATGGTCATTAGGCCAGAGTCGATGCCGCTGGGTGGCGGCGAGGCCCGTGGGGGAGAGGTCGAGCTGCTTGGATGCCAATCGGGCGTAATCGGTGCCTTTGAGAGCATGGTGTACGAGACAGGCGTGTTTACGTTCGCTCCTGGCGACATGCTCTTCATGTATACGGACGGAACGATTGAGGCCCGCGACCGCACCGGAGCGTTCTTTGGTGAGCAGCGCCTTCGTGACCTTCTGCTCTCTGTCTCGGGTGAGGGCGTATCGGGAATCTGCGGCAAGGTCTTGGGCGAGCTTGACCGATTTACCGAATCGGCGCTGGACGATGACATTGCATTGGTGTCCCTTGAGTTTTTACGGGGTCGTTCATAGACGACGCTGGGCGGGCTGAATCCGTACGGTTGGGGAAACGAATGCATCGAGTGGGCTTTTTGGGGGAACCATGGTCGTATGAATGAGTGGAATGACATAGCGGTTTTGACGCCACCAGGCGATATCGACATCGCCACGGTGCCTGCGCTGCGTCGGCGGTTGGATGCTTTGATTGGCCGCGGCGTGCGTCGTGTTGTCATCAACTGTCAGGCTGTTAGCTTTATCGATTCGACGGGCTTGGCATTCCTGCTTACGCGCGCTCGTGAGCTCATGAGGCGAGAAGGCCTGCTTTCGCTCGTCAATGCATCGGGTGAAGTTGTTCGCTTTATGGAGATTGCTCGTCTTGTCGATATCCTTCATGTCGCGGGGCCGGCACGGGAGTCTATTCCCGCCATTCCGGTGGGGGAGCTGCCTCGCTGGAGTAAGAGCGTCGAGGTCCGTCAGGGTATCGAGAATCTTCCATACTACCGACATCGCATCGCCGAACTCCTTGAATCGCTTCCGTTGCGCCGTGACGAGCGCTACGATGTCGCATTGGCGTCGGGGGAGGCGCTGGGTAATGCCTATGACCATGCGGGCGGTATCGGGTGCGTCCTGACGGTTCAGGCCTATGGCGATCGCGTTGTGGTTGAGGTGCTTGATCGAGGTGCCGGCTATTCTATCGATGAAACGAGCGAGCCGGTCGCATCCGAGGAGCGCGGCCGTGGCATCAAGCTTATGCGTATGCTCGTCGATAACGTGGAGGTTGCTCGTCGTACGGACGGCGCCGGCACGCGCGTACAGATGGTGAAGCTGTTTAGCGGAGCGCTGGAATCGTGTGCCTAGCCAATCGCTTTAGCGCGTTTAGCTACTAAGAACATGCGGCAGACAAGTTTTTTGAAAAAAGTACTTGCGTCTTTTGGACAACTCGCGTAAATTAATAATCCGCAAGCGGACATGGCTCAGTTGGTAGAGCACAACCTTGCCAAGGTTGGGGTCGCGGGTTCGAGCCCCGTTGTCCGCTCCAACTATCTTACGCGGTTCTAACGAACCGCGTTTTTTGTTGACGCTGCGCGGGCCCCGGGCACCCCATCTTGCCCCTCAATCGTCGGTCGCGTACATAAAGTGCGCTTCCCTCCTCTTTCGCGGCAACCTGGGGCACCCGGAGCCCGCTCGCTGTCGTGGCCGGGAAAGTGGGTCTTCCGTTCTTTTCACTAATCGGTCGATTCGTCCCAGGAGGCTTGAACCCGAGAGGGGGCGAGCGTTTTGGGTCGTGGCTGTGGCGTTGTTTGCCGCGAATGTCCGCTTTGGGCGTATCATCGTGGGCATCTCGCATAACCTCGTTGCAAGGGAGATACGCCCCATGGCTACAGAAAAGTCTTCTTCGCGCTCATGGATGTCCGATGCCGCGATCTATCAGATCTACCCGCGCTCGTTTAAGGATTCGACTGGTTCGGGTCTGGGCGATATCGCGGGCATTACCCAGCAGATGGACTATCTTGAGCGGCTGGGTATCGAGGCCATCTGGCTGAGCCCGTTTTACCCTTCGCCTCTTGTCGATGGCGGCTATGATGTGGCGGACTACTGCGATGTCGACCCACGTCTCGGCTCGCTTGACGACTTCGATGACATGATCGCTGCGGCTCACGCGCGCGGCATCAAGGTCATCGTCGACATCGTGCCCAACCATTCATCCAACCAGCACCCCTGGTTCAAAGCCGCTCTTGCCGCCGGCCCCGGATCGCCCGAGCGCGCCCGTTATATCTTCCGCGATGGTCGCGGCGAGCATGGCGAGCTGCCTCCCACCAATTGGAATGCCAACTTTGGCGGCCCCGCATGGACGCGTGTTGCGGACGGTCAGTGGTATCTGCACATGTTTACGCCCGAGCAACCGGACTTTGACTGGTCATGCCCCGAGGTTCATGCGCTCTTTTGCGACGTCCTGGCGTTTTGGAGCGATCGAGGCGTCGACGGCTTTCGCATTGATGTGGCGCAGGGTCTCGCCAAGGATCTCGACCGCGATGACCTCGACCGGTGGCATCTCGCCGAGGGCGATGACATGGTTGACGACGGCACCCATCCGCTGTGGGACCGCAATGAGGTCCACGAGATCTATCGCGAGTGGCGCCGCGTGTTCGACCGCTATAATCCGCCGCGCAGTGCCGTTGCCGAGGCGTGGGTGCTGCCCGAGCGCCAGTATCTCTATGCGCGTCCCAGCGAGCTTGGCCAGACATTCAACTTTGAGTTTGCCAAGGCCACTTGGACCTATGATGACATGCACACTGCAATCGAGAAGGGCTTGAAGGCAGCCGTCGAATCCGATTCCGCCTCGACCTGGGTACTCTCCAACCACGACGTGCCGCGCGTGGCGACACGCTATGCCCTGCCGCAAATCAAGGCGACGCGCTACCACCAGATTGCGCTCGACTGGCTCTTGCGCGACGGGTCGTCTTATGACGAGGACCGTGAACTCGGCGAGCGCCGCGCGCGGGCGGCCCTTTTGCTTGAGCTGGCGCTTCCGGGCTCGGCATACGTGTATCAGGGTGAGGAGCTCGGCCTTTTTGAGGTGGCTGATATCCCGTGGGCTGCACTCGAAGACCCTACTGCGACCAATACGCACGGACCGAAGCGTGAGAAGGGGCGCGACGGCTGTCGTGTGCCCCTGCCGTGGGTGGCGGCGGACGATCCCGCGCATGGCGGATCGTTTGGGTTTTCGCCGGCAGACGCCGATGCGGCGCCCCATCTGCCGCAGCCTGCATGGTTTTCCGATTATGCTGCCGATAGGGAAGAAGTGGACCCGACATCGATGCTTGCGCTCTATCGTGACGCCCTCTGGCTGCGGCGCAAGCTGCGCGGGTGCGCCAACGATCTTGCGTGGCTCGATCTTGACGGGCGCACCGGTCTTGCGGATGGTGCCGAGGGCGCTGAGGGCGGCGTCATCGCCTATCGCCGCGATAACGGCTGGGCGTGTGTGACGAACTTCGGTGCAGCACCCGTGGAGCTGCCGGCGGGCAGGGTCCTGCTCACCTCATCACCGCTTGCAGACGGCAGGCTCGCGCAGGACAGCTCTGCCTGGATCATGCTCGGTGAGATGTAGGGGCATCTCGCTGCGAGCCTGCGTTTGTTCGCGCCTTTCGTGACGACTGATGCCCTCGCGAGAGCGTCGCAAAACTTTTCAAAAAAAGTTCTTGCATAGGATGCGGGCATCACGTAAGATTAATCCTCGTAAGCGGACATGGCTCAGTTGGTAGAGCACAACCTTGCCAAGGTTGGGGTCGCGGG